>NZ_JAGIPX010000059.1 GCF_017814945.1 Paraburkholderia sp. LEh10 | reverse complement strand
TCTGTCTTCATCCTCGCGCGTGGCGCCGCCGCACTATGACGCCGCCGTTTATTGTCGGTTTTCAACCGCCGTTCACATGAGCGTCAAGGACGCGATCAGAGAGCACGTGCGCTAAAGCGCTCGAAGATTTGACATTGACAGATTTTGTGGACACGCCTATCCCCAGCATCCCAGGAAGCAACCTGGGTGGTCCACGGACCTGTGCTTGAGATAGGGGATTTGTCCCGGCGTGCATGCGGATGCACAGTCCGGAGCCGACCGTGCGCTCTGCGGTGTCGTTTTTTCGCGTCCCGTGGGAGGCCAGATACGTTGCCCTTAGGGCTACACCTCAGCAGCATCACGCCGATGCCTGCCGCGTTGGCATCGCGGCGGGCATCGATGATCGAGAGGCTCCGCGATGTTTGATCCGTCCAGTCTCCCCAGGGAGCCGCCCCGTAGTCGGCTAGTAGAGAGACCAGCACCAGGAGTTAATCGGACCATCCCTCCTGGATCCGCTACCTCGCTGAGGTAGCGCAGCATTGAGTGCCGTTATACCGTTGACGAGCACCTGACGCAAGCCCCAACCTCCTGTGTGCTCCGCTGGTGGGACATATTTGGGACATTGCTTAGGGAATTTCAGGGAGCTGAGGGGAGACGGGAGGAACTGCGTTGCCAAAAGAAAAAACCCGCGAAGCCTTACGCCGCGCGGGTTTCCCTTGAAATCCCATGGTGGGCGGAGGACTATCGAACTAATGCATGAAAGGCATATTCAATAAGGCAACTCCTCTTCACGCATTCCTGGATACCCCCAAATCTACCCCCAAGCTCGTCGCGCTGTGCTCGCGAATTGATTAGGATTGCGTGGCTTGCGAACCGCCGGAAAGCCAACCCTGTGACGCGTATCTGCCGTGAACCAGGAAACGATCCCGTATTTGATCCGAATGAAAGAATTCTTTTTCACGGCCACCCTCCCCAAGGGGGGCTCGCTGGCTCCCCGAGGCGGGTGGCCTCCATGGTAGCCCACAGACTTTTTACTAAGGAACGCCTTAGTTACAAATGCAGCTATCTTCTCTCGAGTAGTGACACTTGGTCGGGCGGTTGACTCCCTCCGGGCAAAGCAGCGGATTCCCCACGATTTCCTCAGACGATCGCGCAGTCATACGCTCCTTGCCATGCGCTTGCCAAGCTTGACGGGGCCGAGGAAATCGGCCAGCGTGACCGCGATCGCGCGCACATCGACAAGTTCACACTCCCACAGTGTAAGAACGTCCCACCCCATCTTCGCGAGCGTTTCGCGATTAATCGCGTCACGCTCCACGTTGCGAGCGAATTTCAGCCCCCAGTACTCAATGTTGGCCTTGACCTGCTTCTTGCCGGACTGGCAATCATGCCGATGCCAAAAACAACCGTGGACGAATATCACCTTCTTCCGGCCGGGGAAGACAATATCCGGGGTTCCGGGCAACTCACTACCGTGCACCCGGTACCGGTACCCCTGAGCGTGTAGCAGGGAGCGAACCGCAAGTTCCGGCTTCGTGTCCTTGCCTCGTATCGCGCGCATGATCGTGCTGCGCGTTGCTGGCGTCGAGGAAATAGACCTGGTTGCCAAGCTCCACCTCGCTGCGTCTGCTCAGACTAACGATGGTAGGCCCGTTTTCCCCGGATAACTCCGCCATGGCTCGGCTTCCCGTCTTAGCTCGACTAGTTACGTCAGGATTCTAAAAATCAAAATCTGAAAGCGAGTCCATTCTGTCGACGGTTTCGCGCTCTTCTCTCCCCGGATTCGGCGCTTGCTTGGCGGGGATCAACTGGCCACCTTCTGGCGGGACCGTACCAAATCGGATACGGTCTGTTTCCAGTTCGCCACCGGATTTCTCCCATTGATGACGCTGGGTAGATCAAGGGTGTATTGGACGCTGTCTGTCCGCACGAAAAGGCCCTCAATGTCACGACGTCGCAGGATAAGCACGTCTTCATCAGTCAAGTCATATAGCCGAGGGGTAAAGGTCGTTTTGTACCGGGTGCTATATGCCTTCGATGCGGAAGCCGTTCGATGATCATACCCCCGAGATCCTGCTCCACCGTAACGGTATACGTCGTCCAGAAAGCGTTGCTGGAGTGGAGTGAATCCCGTTGTTTCCCCCGATCCCGTGTCCGGTCCCAACCGAGCGAGGATACGCTGGACGATCTCGGGCAATGTCTGCCCCTCTTGCTGTGCCTGCGTCAGTCCCACGCTGAGGAGTAACAGGCGTTTCTCAGAAGGAAGCCGTTCATCGACCTCGACCTGATGTACGCCGCTTATGCTGTGAGTCGAGGACTCCAGTTGTGTGGTCTTGATCTCGATCGAGGTCGACCCGACTACGAAGTCCCTCTGACCAACTTGGTGGCCGCGCCACATGTCGAGGATCGCCATCCCCGCGTTGGGGCGGCCAGCTACCGCGTCAAGTAAAGTTTCAAGGCAGAGAAGTTCGCCCATTAGACCGAGGATAAACTCCTCGCCGAGCGCGCTCCGGATAAGTGCGAGTTCCAGAAGGGGCTCGACTTCATCCAAGACGTCTTGCAGAGGGCGCGGCGCACCGATTCCTGCCTGAACGAGTTCGACCCCAAGAAGCGCTGCAACGGCAATAAAATGTGGCTCCGAAGGCAACACGATCCTGCTTGCATCGAACTCATCGGCGCTTTCAGTGATTGTCCATCGACCGTGCTCAAGATGTCTGCGAACGATCGGCGTCCGCGGATGAAGCTTGGGACCGCCAATGAATATCTCGACACGCCCCGATGACGTTTTGGCTAACCCGAGCGCCTTTGGAAGTATCCAGAAAATTGAGCGCTCGTCAGCCCGCGCTGGCTGGGCCAATCCCTCCAAGCTCAGCCTCAACTCCTCGAACGTAATATCTCCGATCATGTTGTCTCTACCTGGAAACACGAAGAGCTGCCACGTGATCCGGGCCACCTTTAGGCAGTGCCAGACCCAGTGCAATCATTTCCTGCTCCGTATGAGGATCCATTACCGGATGGATCAACAGCAACCCCGGCTCGCCTCGTTGGCGCCAAGCCCCTTGATCCAGAAGGCGCGGCGATCCAGAGGGATCGTGGAAATGATAGTCAAACACCTGATCGCCTTTCCAGCGCTCTGATGGATTGCGAGACCCCCATAGCGTTTCCAGAAGAAAGGGCTTTCCTGGCACCAGTCCCCGTCGCATCATCGGGAACGCTTTGCCGTTGAAAGTCAGCTTGGTCGTAGGCCCCTCTGAGCCAAATCTAAGGCCCACATAGAAATGTGGCGCCGTTGCCCTGTACGCACCAAGGTCGAGCGAATTCCACGGCCGCGTTGGGCTGTCTGTAGGTTGCATACCCGGCATGTCGTGCCTTTGCAGGGCCTCATGCCACAATCGCAAATAGGCAGCGATCGAGTATGGACATCCACTCGGCTCAACGATCGCCGGCCCCGCATTGCGGCCCGGTGGCCTAAACAATGGCTCTTGCAAATTCAACGTTCTTTGAAGACTGGCCCACCGCTGCGAGATAGGAAGGTGCGGGTCAGGATCATGGGTCGAATAGCAAAGATCTTCCAACATAGCAGCCAGTTCGAGCATCGAGATTGGCTTGGATCGAATCAATCCGCGCTCGACACCGCCTGGATAGTGAAGGACCTGCCAGGAGCCATCATTAATGAGAGTTTGGACGAGTGAAATGTTATGTCCGTACTGCTGTCCGTTCGGCGGTTCCACCAGGCGGATTGCTGGCGTGGCCCCCGGATGAAGGGGGACACGACGGCTGTCGACTTTTGTTGTTGCCCAGAACGAGTCACCCTGCAGCACGAGAACGCCGTTGGATACGGATGCAGGATGCCCGTCCATGTGGCTTAGAATTTCCCGCTTCAGCGCCAGGTCGTTGTAGTGATACTTTCGGAAAAGTGCCAACTGATCCGCATACAGGAACACACGACAAAAAGGAAGATGTGACCCACGATATCCGAACCAACGCTGCATCTGCATTTGGGTATCGGCGGCCGGCTCACGGGCACTGCGAGCAAACAGGCTTGTGGCCAACCCTTCAACTGTCAGTCCCCGCGACAACACATTGCCTGCGACGAAAATGGTGTAGATGTCGCGCGGCGCACGCCACAGTTGCGACGTTTCGTCGAGTGGCGTAGGTTGAAAAACAGGACGGTCGTCGGCCCGTGGATCGCTATTGAGAACGCGGAGCCTGACGTTCGGAAAAACCTCATCAACAAGTAGATCGCGAACTTCATTCCAAGAAACGGATCCGATCCCAAGCTCCGTGTAACCCGGTAATGACGACAGTCCCCCGGCAGTCGCCGCGAACTCGGCAAGCCACTTGAGCCATTCGTGTTCTTCCTTGCCGATGCGCGCAGTGAGCCCCGCGGCATCGATCTCTAAAACAGAATTACCCGCCTCGTCTAGAGGCAGTACCACGTCTTTTTCCTCGCCGGGAGAGGCTTTGCACCAGCGCGCAAGATCCTCTGCTCCGAGAAAATGCGCCTCCCTCAAGGCGGAAGGGTGATAAAGCATCGAGTGAGTTCGCGGCAGAGTCCTCTGTAAAGTAGCGAGGTCCGTAGGCGTCGAAGGAATCGCCGAAAAGCGCCGCTTATCAAGCAGCAAGCGCAAAGCGCCTGCTACGAGAAAGGAACGCATAGCGTTCCCTATCATGTCCCAGCGAACCTGGGCATGCTGTGCCAGTTCGGTCGCAGAGGCCTCGCCAGTTACGCCCGTAAAGGGGAAGCTGACACATGGGTCGCCCGGCATGTCCCGCAGACGTTCATAGTAGTGCTCCCCACCACAGTAGAAGGCACTCACCCCCTTACGCTCGAAATAAGTGTCAAGCCTCGGCGTGCGGTTGCCCTTGTCTGATGGCACACGCAGCGCAGCATGAAAATGCCGTGGGGCCAGCGGGTTATGCGAACGCTGCAGGTAGTTTGCCTGGGGAGTCGCTGTATAGGCAATGTACGTTGCGAACAGCGAGTCATTCCGTGTCGCTGGCGCACTTTCATCCGAGGACCAAAGATACTGGATAAACTGTGGAGTGATACGAGCCCCCTCCTGTGCATCCAATATGCTCGCGTCGTCCGCTTCGTCGTCAAGCACAACCATTCGAAGCGGATGCCCTCGACGCGCCAGGATATCCTTGTCTGTGTGTTCGGTCAGAAACTTGGCAAGCGCCAGAAGATGGTCGTCTTCTTTCGGTATGACGAAGATGACCGGCTTGCGATTCTGTACGGCTTCAACTACACGGCGACGGGCACCTCGCAGGTATCGATAGGGGTCCACCCTCGTTTCGCCGGAGAGAATGTCCTCGGGCTGAGGAACCAGAACTCGATCCGAATTCTTGGACCACGCTGTGTAAACGTCACTTCCGTCAAGTTGGTGAAGAAGCCGCTCGTACGTCTGCAGCCATAGGGCCACGCGAGTTCCGGCGAGAACAATCAGAATATCGACGTCCCGATCGAGCAGCAGCGCTGCGACAGCCAGCATGCTCGCTGTCTTTCCGGATTGCACGGATCCCACCACCATTCCCGTGATAACACTTTGCCGCTCAGAAGCGTTTCCGCCAAGCGTGTCCTCTGGTGAAAGTGGAGGAAGGGCACGCTCGACAATATACTTCGCGTCGTCCTCGATTATTGATCGAGTGTCTTCTGGCAATTTGCTTATTGCTTGGCTGTAGCGTTGCCACCATGCGGCTTCCGCTGCAGGCAAGGCGTCGCCCCCTCCCACTCCCGTCTCTCTGACGATGACGGGCCGAAGCGTACTAACAGATCCTTGGTCGAGCATGCCCTTTACGCCTCTGCCGCCGCCACGAGTGTCCTGAGAACCGGCAAGCAACTATATCCATAGCGCTTAGTGAGAAGTGCGGTCGCACTAACCTCGTCAATTTCCAGGGTCCTGAGGGTACCCATTGCGATCGTGGCAATATATTCCCACTGAGTCTTGTTTTGAGTTTTCGCGGGCCCTAGGTTTGCCTCAGTAAACCTGCGAATCGACGGGATGGCGTCCATTAGACGTTGCGTCTCGCCTATCGCGGCGAGAATCAGTGTCGCAAGTAGGCTTGCAACGAGAGGTAATTCCTCCCATCCTGATGCATGTCCCTTCTTACTACGGAATCGGGGCGACCATGCATCTTCGGCCTCCGCGTGGATCTGCACAGCAACTTCAATGTCGCGCGCCAGCGAAACCAAGACATTATTTTGGAACAGCGGATGTGCACCTTGCTTATCGCTTATCGCCTGAAGCAATGCATCAATTTGTGTTGCCGTCGACGGAGTAGCGTAGTTTCCATCCCGATTGTTGGGTGAGTGAAGCATCATCGCGCAAACCCAGGACAGTACCTTCGTGCGCTTGAACCTCATCGTCCCAAACCCTCGATCTTTCAGGGTTTCGCCAACCTCCCTGATATTTGCCCTCAAATCCGTCGGCAAATAAGCGGCTAGTTCGTCAGAGAAAGGGCGGTCGCCGCTAAGCACGAGCAGAAGCTTCGTCAGGCCCAGATGATGGAACGTGGCGTTTCGCAATTCTTCGGCATTCAGCTTCTTTCCCTGCTTGTTATAGATCGAAAACACATGATGAATGTCTTGCAATCGCGTGTTTTCGTAGACAATCACAGGTATCAGATAGCGTGAGTGTGCTTTTTCGAAGATTTCCCGCACTTTGGCCTTTCCCTGACCAACGGGGATTTCTACGTCTTTGATTTCAGAATAGTATTTCCCAGAGATCGCATGGAGAGGATCATTTGCGGAGTAGCGCATTAGACGGAACGGGAGGTAGTGCTCTGCGATATCCCGGCTCTTGAAATGACGCTTCCGAAGAAATTTCTTGTTGTCGCGATCAAATTCCGTTTCTGCGTCGAGGCTACGAACATACTGGCGTGCAGTCGGGTGTTGACCGATGAAGCGCAAAATCGCCGTCAGACGCTGCTTGCCGTCAACAATCTGGAGCTTATCGTCTCCTTCCAATTGCGTCAGAATAATCGACGGGATTGGAATTCCTCGAAGGATAGAGTCAATAAGCAACTGAGAATCGCTAATCGACCAAACACTGTCCCGCTGATAAGAGGGATTCAGTTCGAGATCTTCGTCCTTTGCGTAGTCGGCGAAGTTACGAATCGTGAGCGTTTTAACTTCGGCCTTGATAGCGGCCGGTTGGCGAGCCAAGGAACTAGATTCTTCCCACAGTTGGCGCCATTCCTCCGTAGCTTCGCGAATCCCGCGTCCATCATCCAACGCTTCGTTGAACGCCTCACGGTGAGCTGCAGCACGGGATAGCCAAGTGTCAAGATGTTGCGCTCCCAACTCGCTCAACGACACATTGTCGCCGTCGACTCTTATGCAGGAAGACACTGGGTCGGGGGAAATCTGGTCGAGCAGTTCCGCTGCAGCCTCCGCAGGCGGCAGGTCACTTCCAATAGAGCGGTCTAGACATAACCAGCCCTGAACGGCAGCGACACGAGAGAGCCAATCGTTACCATCAAATGAGACCGCGTCTGGCAAGAATGGGGCAGGTCGCCGCTGATCAACATCTTGAGGAAGCGCGCCGTCCTGTGAAAGTTCAGATAGATACTGTGCAATCCCGCCGAGCTCGATATCGTCATCGAGTTGGTCAATGTCTTCCATTTTTTCGGCCCCCAGAAAGGTTAATGTTTAGGTCTATTGTTTTGTTTATTCGCTTGTTGGTTATTGACAGGCGAACAAATCCATCGTGGTCATCTCAATTGCTCTACCCGCTCGCATGGGCTGTGCGTTCTGCATAAGTGTCTTTTGCACTGGGTTTGATTTCTTCAGTAACGCCCTCGCAACTGTTTCCACAACATCGGCGTTCACGGCATTTCCTAGCGCTTGAAATGCACGAGTGTTGCTGTCTGGCAATGCCTTCAATTCGTGCAGGCTCTGAAGGCGGGCACATTCTCGCGGCGTCATGTAGCGTCGCTCCCAGCCAATGATTGGCACTTGCGTATCGGTCATCGCGATAAGGCTCGGGGCGGTATTCCGCCGCTTGACCCGCACACCCGACGCACGGAATTGCAGGACGTAATTCCAAATATCCTTCTTTTCACCATGGACGTTCCATTCGAATTTCTGAAGACTCGATGGAAAGCGCAGGATGTTCGGAAGCCAAGTATCAATCCATGACTTGTTCTCCGCATAGAACAACCTGTTCTGTCGGATAAAGTCCTTTTTCCATTTGGGAAATTCTATTTGCTCAGTGCGGGCATGGCTTGGAAGGGCCATCCACCGGTCATCTCCGGAGAAATCACGCAATTCCTGGCCGTGGGAACCACGAAACTTGCACAGCCCCCGCATTCCCTTCGTCGTCTTTATTGCGTAAGGCGTCGTGTCTTCAAAGGGATAGTCTGCGCCCCACTCCATTGACCAAAGAGGAAACGACGGGAGTTGAACAGACTTGGGGCTCTGCTTTACGAACTTGTTCCACTGCGTGAGGCAGTCCTGGACCTGCGGCGAAAGCTGTTTGGCATCAGATGGACAGCAATCGAGCACAGATTCAATGCTGGTTTCAACTTTGAGCGGAGCCGGCCACTCAAATCGATGAAGCCCCTTTCTTGATCCGACGATGTACACCCGCTCTCTGATTTGCGGTATGCCAAACTCATGTGGCGAGTATCTGGTTGCCCTGATGTCATATCCAAGTCCCTGAGGTCCAAGCAGATCTTGAATGTGCTGCCACGTTCGGCCTCCATCGTGATTCAGGAGGTTCGGCACGTTTTCAAGGATGAAGTATTTAGGCTGCTTAACGCGAAGGATCGCTTCGACGTTAAAAAACAGATTTCCCTGCTCGGTGCATTCGAATCCCTTCTGTTCGCCAGCCTTAGAGAAAGGCTGGCACGGGAAACCGGCGGTCAGTACGTCATGGTCGGGTATCGCGTCTGGCGCCACCTTCTTGATGTCGCCTGCGGGCCTCAGGCCGAAATTAACCTCATAAAGGTCTCTGAGGTGATCTTTCCACTCGGCAGCGAATACGCATCTGCCGCCGATACGCTCGAGCGCAATGTGAAAGCCACCTAGCCCCGCAAAAAGGTCGATGAACCGGAAACTATTCATTATTGGTTGCAGTCGGTTTTTTCTTTGTCGCCTCTGCCATGGCCGAGTGCGACGTGCAAACGGCCAGATCGAATGACACTTATCCAAGCGTTACTGTACATGCATACATGCCCCGTGGGTGTGGGATTTGTCTCACAAACCCATCAGAACGCCTCTTCTGCCTGTTCGCGACAGATGGAAGGAATCAAATATTACAATATGCCTTCATTTCCACACTTCTAATGTCCTGCTGCGCGTGAGAAACAGCCTAACATTTGGCGCGCAGGCCGGCGCAGCTCGAGATTCCCGCCGAGGCGGCTGGAGCCGCGCAATGTCCCGTTGCTGGCGCATTGCGTGTCGCCGACACGGCTCTTTGCACCTTCGTACGAGGTTGCCGGATTTACTGCGATGTCCGTAGATCGGTTTCGGCGGTGGTAAGGCCAATCTGCTTTGAATCAGTAAAAGAGGTGAGAATGCTCGCCAATAGAGACGACCTATATCTCGTCACACGGCAATCGCGCGTGATCGCGGGCGGCAGTCGCGTTCGCTGGCGCCCTAGCAGAGCGCATACGCTAGTGCGAAAGAGCTGCCGGGCAAGCCCAAGCGGTTGGCATGCGCTTGCTTCCGGGCCAATTTCGCTTAGTCCAGTTTCAATGATGGTCGGCGGTCGGGTCGCGAACCTCGCTCGGCAGAGCCCGCGACTCTTGTCTGAAGATTGAAGATTTCTGTGACGGCGCCGTTATCATATCGATCTCCTTTAGCAAGGTTGCCGCGGCGAAAGCGCCGGGCGTCAGCCCTAACGGATTCGAATGTTTGTTATACCAATGGTGGAAAAGTGATTAGACAAATCAAGGTAGATGGATTCCGCACGCTTTCAGACTTCACATTAGATCTATTGCCCGGACTTAATATTTTACTTGGCCCCAATGGCGGAGGAAAAACGACAATAATAATGTTTTTTTCGTTCATCAACGACATTTACTCGAAGAATTTATCCGAAGCAATAAGCACGGTGGGCGGTGCTGGACATATTTTCAGAAAGAAAGGTGCAGACGATTATCAAAGAACCATTTCTGCCGAAATCAGAGGAACAGTCAATATTAAGGATATTGATTATTTGCCAACACGCGCGCGGAACCTGCTGAGCCGAGGAAAATTCATCGATTACAAATATACGTTCAGTATCGAACTAAGTGCTGACCGGGAAGACGTCTACTACAACTCTCAGGAACTCGTTGTTCGGCGCTCCAAAAGAAGAACTTCGAGTGTCGGAAACATAAAAAAATGGGATTACAAGTTTTCTAGAACGAGAACTGCCGACGGCACTGTGATTTCGACCGCAGAAAGCGAGCATCCGGATGTCAACAGCATATTTGACTTCACCGGTTACGCGCCACGAGGGAAAAATCTCGCAAGCACACTGGATCAATTCTTGGATCCGGAAGATTCGTTGCTTCATGCGGCGAGATTTCTTGGGACCGACGTTCACTATTCGTTTGCCCAAAATTTCGGACGACGCGTACTTTATAATCCTCAGCCGGAGTCAATCCGTCAACCGGAGGATTCCGCAAAGAGTCCGGGTATTCGGCCGGATGGCTCTGGGTTATACGCCTCCCTGCTTGCGATCAAACGGAAGAAGACTCGTGCTATTCGAGCACAAAGACCCATAAATAGAGACGACATTCCATTTATCAGAGCCACGCCACTTGAGCGTCTTGAGGACTATTTTCGACTCGCATTCCCGGCCCTTTTTTCGATCGACGTAACGAACGATCCATTTGATAATCAAATACGTGCTCGTGTAACTATCGATACGGCTGAAGGTCCGCAATTGCCGTTGGCGTCACTGTCAGATGGAACGTTAAAGTGGATGTCTCTCGCAACGGCACTAATAACAACGAGGCATGTGATTGGCATTGAGGAGCCGGAGAATTTCATTCATCCAAACGTTCAAGGGCATGCGCTCCAACTAATTCGTGAAAGCACGCGTGAGGATTCATTTGTTCTAGTGTCGTCTCACAGTCAATCAATCATGGACGCGGCGCGCCCCGGAGAAATTGTCTTTGTCCAACTCGATGGATCCAAAACGCGAGCCTCTCGGATCAAGGATCCTGAGGCCATAGCGGACCTCATTAATGAGTCCGGTTTCGGGTTGAGCTTTTTCTATATGTCGGGAGCTTTGCAGGATGCCTAAGGGAAAAGTGGTTTTTATTGTAGAAGGACATCTTGAGCAGAAATTCCTGACCGAAGTGTGCAATGGGGAAAGTAAAGTCCTTAAACTTCAAAACGGAAAGACAGTTGCGGCGACCGCGATTGCAAAACAGGTGAAGGCACAAATCTCCATAATTCGGGACCCTTCCTATGTTGTTGTGTTGTTAGATCGAGAGAAACGACCTCAATCTTCGATCGCGTTCGAGAAAGAGATAGACGCGGAATTGAAGAAGCTTAATTTTTCCGTTCCATTTTCGGTTCACGTTCCTGACCTGATGATCGAAAATTGGATACTCGCAGATGTTGAAGCACTCAAAAGGGCAAATTTGGATGTTGATCTCAGCAAAGGCACTGAAGGTTGTCACGGCAAGAGAAAGCTTGACGAGGCGTACAGGAAGAAGAAAAAAAAATATAGCGAGATATTTGATGGTGTTCCCCTATTGAAGTCTTGTTCTGCGAATACCATTAAGACCGTGAGCACGTCTTTCGATCGATTATTCACCTCCGTTAGCCATATCCTCGGGGACTGTTATTGGTTGCAGCGGTAGGAGCGTCTCCGGAGCGGTTAGAGCCGGTAAATATCGGCCTCTGAAGGAAATGGGAGAGTTCGCCGTTTTTGCAAACTTCCGGAGCGGGTCGAATTCGGCAATGGTTCTCGCAGGCTGTGCAGGAACTATATCTAGTGGCGAAGTCAGCGGGTCCGATTTCGCCCGAACAGCCCGTCACCCACCGACGTGACCGCCAACGCGACGTCGGTGGATATTTCGTCGGTCCACGCTCCGCGGTTACTTATCCAGAGCACTAATAGAGGTTTTCGAGAACGCTCGCCGGACTAACGCCCAGGATTAGGGCAAGTTTCAGAAATTCGACCACGTCGATCCGGCGCTCGCCAATCTCGATTTTCGCAATGTACGACTGCGGGCGTCCGAGGCGCAACGCCAGTTCCGCCTGACTGAGCACGCTCGCTTTCCTTGCCGATACATCAATCGCTGCAACACGCAAATTATCGCTATTCAAGCGGTTCGCCCAGCCTAGCCCGCACCGTGCTGACATGCTCCAGCACTAGCGCCGCGACAGTTTCGAGATAGCCGATACGGTCCGCTATCCGGTCCAGCCTTTCAAGCGCCAACTTGTGGCGCTCCAGTTCGACGCGCTCGAAGCGATCCAGACGTGCAGTGTCGATTCGTTCTACCTTCGGCATCGTTTCCTCCTCCTGGCGCGCTACGAACAAAGGTGGCGGACGAGCTTATGTTCCGTGGTTAAATTTCAACCACATTGTCCTACCGGACACGAATAACCTCAAACGCAATTGGGCCGCTGTGCGGCCCTCACCTAGGGTGGCCTAAGTTGGCCGCCTCCCCGCAGAGCGCGTTTGCGCAGGGGTTCGTCCGGCAGTCAAGCCATATATCGCCTGTGCGTCACGGGTCAGTGTCGATCTGTACTGTAGCGCAGGTATATACGCCCAGACAGAAGGCTGTATATACGGCCGGTAGGTTTCCTTCCTCTCGCGCAGCAATCCAAGCAGTGCTTGTTCAAGCGGCCGGCCGCGGACGTCGATTGCGCTGTCCTCATTTTCCCTTGATGCCGGGGATGCATACATCAAGCCGTCGAGTCAGCGTTGAATGGAAAACAGGCTCACCCGGGCCATCACTAATAGCTGCATTGGCGCACGCTTTCCCACCTTCATCACCAAGCAACATCGCCGCTGATTTGCACGATGCGCGCGACGCAGCAGCCGGCCGGCCATGGCCACCATCAATTCTGAGAACATCAAGGCCTCCTGAGCGCGTGGCCACTTGCCCGTTTCAGCATTAACTGAGATTTTCGAGAACACTCGCCGGACTAACGCCCAGGATTCGGGCAAGTTCTAGAAATTCAACGACGTCGATCCGGCGCTCACCAATCTCGATTTTTGCGATGTACGACTGCGGGCGTCCGAGGCGCGACGCCAGTTCCGCCTGACTGAGACCGCTCGCTTTCCTTGCCGCGATGAGGCGATCAAGTACGGCACGGTACTGAGGAGTATTTGTGGATTTCACCAAGGCCGACCAGAGAACCGGGAGCCTTGATTAAGTAAACCTGTTTTAGGATAATCCCAAAATAGGATTGCCACGTGGTGCTCTGTGGGGGCCAAGAATATCCGCGGTTCGTCGCCCGTTGAGAGCCGACCGAAGCGGGTAACGGGCCGCACGGCATGGTCCACGTAGGTGTCTGGCAACGTCAGTCTGGCTGGCGCGAGGCGACTCCGATTGCCGCGCCTGGCTTGTTAATAACATGTGAAGTTTGCCGATTCGGTTTTCGCAGACAGACGTCGCATTCAATGCGAAGTCCCAATCAAAGCTGGCATCCGGGGTTAGCGATTTTCCACCTTTTAACGCTTGCCTTTAACGCTTATCGGAGCGCATATGAGAACGCGGTCAGCGAAACCGGAATCCGGCCATCTGCAGTCGCGCGAGCCGACGCCTATGCCGAATGGAACCGAAGCGATTGCAACGCGATCACAGAGCTTGCTGAAAGCCAGAACATATGACTTTTCGGGAATGCTCTCTCCGAAGAAGGGCTTCGATGTCAGCAGAAAGGAAATACTTAATTCTTTGCGCGACTGCGCCAAGATGATTGGCAGCCGACGGATTACCATAAAGCAGTATGACGCGTGGCCCCATCGTGTGCTCAGTTCGCATCAAATTGCAGTTAGGTTCAGCGGATGGGATGTCGCATTGAAAGAGGCCGGCCTTGAAGTCCGAGCTACCTCCACGGGTAACGCTGTAGAAATGGTCGAAATATTTTTGGATTGCTGGGAAGATTACAATGACGTTCCGACCGTTAAAAATCTCTCCAACCATCTCAAAAAAATCAACTCCAAATTCTCCATTTCGATGTATACCCGGTATTTTGGTGGGGTGCGTCGCTTGGCGATCCAAATTGTTAAATATAATAAAGGGGAAATTTCGGAAAATCAGTTGCTCGATAAATATTTCAGGAAAGGCGCGAATCGCGGGAGTATCTCTGCGAAATTGCGTTACATGGTATTTGTGCGAGACCAGTTCACATGTGTGTCCTGTGGACGCAGTGTCAACCGAGACGGTGTACGACTGGAAATCGACCATAAAGTCCCCGTCAGTACCGGAGGCACGAGCGAATTCTCTAACCTCCAAACACTTTGCATCGACTGCAACAGGGGAAAAGGCGACGCCGCGCCGTAGGGCATTGCTCCGGTAGATTGAAATTAGTGCAGTCGTAGACGTATCTGGCCCGACGGCGCGAACCGCCGACAATGCGTGATCGCGCACAGAAAGCCGTTCTGGTTTCGTCTTATTGTCTGTCTACTCGATAAAACACGCAACGGGGGGCGACAATGAAACCATTCAAGCTTAAGCTCGGCTTCGCCGCGATACTTATTTCGGGGCTCGTCGGGATGACGCCCGCCATCGGGCAGGTCATCGACCCGCAGACCGGGACGGTCTACAACAACGTAGCCGGCGGGATGATCAATACGCAAACCGGGGAGTTTTACCCTGGGGGCGGGGCGATCAATACGCAGAATGGGCAGTACTACCCGCCGACAGGCGGCGGGGTCCTCGACACTCAAACCGGTCAGGTCTATCCGCAGGCCGGAGCGGGGTATATCAACCCGCAGACCGGCCAATATATGCCGTCGGAATGACCTCTCAAGCTTGCCCGTAGGTGCAGAGCGGTACGTCTGGGCGCAAATCGCATAGACATTTCACCAGCGCTCCCTTGGTGCTGTGTATTTCCAGCAGATCGTCCCAACCGCGTTGCGGTTTGTCGAGCACATGACCTACGGCGCGCCGCATCGTGAGGCAGTCTATCAATACCTGTGCGCGGCGCGCACAGGCTACGCGTTAGGAGACCGCCATGTTCTACTTCGTTGGCATCGTCCAGTTCTGTTAGCTCGCCTTCTTGAATGTGCGCGACCAGAAGGGACGACCCTGTTACGACTGAGCCGGCCTCTTTGTGGTGTGGGGCATGATCGCGTTGATGGTCGCTGCGCATGGAGATCACTGACCAGCAGCATCCGAACATCGCGGCTTCGGGCCACTGAGGCACGAGCTGCGTAGAAGGATTCCGGGTCATCTGCGCTAGCGATTCACAGATCAGGCTGAGGCGGTACCCAGAAGCGGTGATATTGGCGCTGCGAACTCCAGCGCCGTCTGCGCTGCCAGCCAAGTTCCAACAACATTTGACTGATGTACTTCCCCTGGGTGCCGAGCGCCCGTTCGAACTCGATCATCGAGAAAGGGCGTGTTCGCGTAATCTCCGGCAGCGAGTTGTACCACGCCTGAAACCGCTGCTGGAGTTGTGGTTGAGTGACCGATGCGGTTTCCAGCATGCGATTCAGTTGCTTGATGTATGCACTCATGCTCTTTCTCGGTGGTGGTTAGGTTGGTTCCTAGTTGTTACACGAGTGTTAGCGGGATACGTGGACGGAAGAGCCTCACGTTTCTGTCGGGTTTGTCAGTGTTGTCAGTGCACATCTGGAGATACGTCTTTTCAATCGCCAATTTATATATAGGATAACAAATTAAAATGCATCTATAGACACACTGACAACACTGACACTAGTACTACTGCTTGATCAAGGCAGGGTTGATGCGGTAGCGCTCCACCCCCCTGCCATTAATTTCGCCGCGCTCCACGAACAGCCAGTGATGTTCTGCGAGGATATCAATTGCCTGTTGACAAAGAGGTTGTGTGGTAAGCCCGGCCCAGCACTTGCGGCGCACTTCGCGCAGCGTAAAGCGGTCGTTCAGCTTGCCCTCCTTAATCGCATCACCCAAAGCGCAAGCGGCCCGCGCGTCACTGCGGATCGAATAATGGTAGATCTTCTCCGCATGCTGCTTCAAAAACAGCGCCCACCCAATCGCACGATACAGCACTGCTTCATCAACTGGACCTGAGCGCCCTTCGGTCAGATGAAAGATCAGGGCGAGCGACGGGACAAGGCTGCGGTACTTGCCGTAGTGTGAGGCGACGGCACCATCTCCGGCGCGCTGAATGTGTCGCATTAACTTCTTATACCAGTCATCGTATAGCCGCTGGGCCTTGGCGCTAAAACGCAGATACCATTGGTCATCGCCCCCCCCAACATTGTCACGCTCGGCCCCGATCGAGAACGGATCGAGTGCGGCCAACCGCTTGAACAGGGAGGACACAAAGTCGGCAGCCGCAACGTCCGGTAGCTTGTCTACCAGCGTCGATGCGACAGGCTCCTCCGGATAGACAGCGAGCTGGAAGCGCTGAATCAGGCCGTCGTCCCCAATCCCGCCACGCATGGCTGAGTTCAGGTAGGTCTCGATAACGCCGGGCTGGGTCGTGCCCAGGACCGACAGGATCGCGCGCGGAATGCGGACATGGCCGCGGCCGATACGGTCAAAGTTATACCCCCCGTCACCGGTCCACGCCTGCAGAACAAATCCGCGCTTGTTGGCGTTCTCCTCGCCTTCAAGTTCGGCGAGAAAACCCTTCAGCTCGTCCCGGAAGAGCAGCGCACCGTTCGGGTTCTCCGCAAGAATTTCGCCTAGCTTTTCGACAGTGACGTCGTTGACGATGTAGCGCTTTTGCACAGGCGCGACCGGCCGCTGCTGCATGACCGCCGCCAAGTTGGTAGCGAGCACGCTGGCTGGCTGCCCCTGTCCGCTCTTTCCTCTGCCCTGATTCTTCGTGTTGCCTACCGTAACGGCGTGTGCAGCCTTCTGTGCCTCATAGTTCAAGAGGTCCGCCTGGAATTTTGCGAACGCGTCGCGCTCAAGGGCGTTCATCGGTGCCAGCGCCGCCGACATCGCTGGCGATTTCAGGGTACTGGGGCGCCCGATGATCATGCCCCAGAGATTAGGCGTGACCGTCCAGTTGTCGAGCTGCTTGGGGCGAATGGCCAGGCGCCCGCCAATTACGGCCGAGAGGGATACCAGCAAACCGATCGCCGGGTAGTCGGGAGGGCACTGCAAGCGATAGGCCGTGTCGCTGACCCAGTCGCTCAAGCCCCCCGGCAACAGAAGTCCCGCGTTGAGGGCAGGTGCAACCGGCATCCCCTTCGGCAGATCGAGGGGGGCATTCCAGACAATAGGCGCGGAGACTCCGGGCGCGCGCCCCGGAGGGTACCTGCATACGCTGCGCACGATGGCATCGACCTCGGAATCAGGCAGGGGTGGCGTGCAGTGCGCCTTGTTTTCGGCGTGGAGCGCCGCCGTCATTGCCACATCCGACACGCCGCGGCTGCGCAGCGCGCCCGCGAGCGACGCGAGCGAGTTGTTACGGCCACCTTCCTCGATCGTACGTAACGCCGTGCGGGATGCTGCAGCGTTGACCACCGATGAATCTGGAGCGCCCAGTGCACGGATGAACGAATGCAGCTGTTCCCGCTCGGCAGGCAGAATGCGCGCAATCGACGAAAGCGCACCCGACGTGAGCTGATACTGCTTGCGTCCGTCTTCGCCGGCAAAGGTGGTTGGCGCGATCACCACGAATCCGCCTTCACCACGGGTTTCAATCTTCAAGGCGTGATTGAGCTGCTTGCTGCCGCCAACACCTTCGCAGAAGTAGAGCAGATGTGCTCCCTTGGGCGATAGTTCCGCATACCCGGCCTCGATTCGCGCAATCAGCGGGGCGAGTTCGGAATTTTTCGCCGCCCGCTGAAACGCTTGGTAACCCTGGATCGTGTCAAAGTCCAGACATTCGAGCCCGTCACTGATCTTGCCGCATACAAGCCCGACCGTCGTGAAGTGGTACCGGGTATACAAATTCCTGAGATCAGTCGGTGACGGCTGCTGCCGCTGATACTTAAGCCACGCGCCAAAAGGCTTCTTTGGATTCGACGGATTCGTGTGGCCCGCTGCAGGAATCGCGCACAGTCCCACAGAAAGGGCGCCGAGCGCCACATCCTGACATGAGTTATTTATCATGCGTGGCTGCGCCTCCGCGCGCATCAAGAGCGAGAGCGTGCAGCGCCTGGACGCCTCTGGAATAGCGCTCGATTACCGAATGGGGAATCTTCGAAGTCTTGCTGACCTCGCGCAGCAACATAGCGGCCTTCGCCACAAGTTGAGGGTTCTTCGACATCCGAAGGTAAACTGCCACGGACGCGTAGTGCATGCACATGGTGGCGTCCTCCTCGGTCGCCGGATCATCAAACCACGGCTTCAGGACGCTCATGTCGCCGATAATTGTCTTCATATGTAAGAAATCCTGTCAGTTGATGAACACATGGTCGTCAATTTAAATACGCATTCCTAATTATTTTGATCAAAAAAACTGCAAAGCCACGCGTCAAGTTCATGCTCCAGAAATACCGGCGCACGGGGCCCCAGATAGATCGGACGGGGGAACGTCGCATCGCTCTTCAGGCGGTCCCAGAGCCAGCTCTTCTGACGCGAAAACTTGGTGTACGCCTCCTTCGGCGTCAGGCAGTTGGCGCCGGGAGGGATCTTGCGTAACGGATTGGACATCATTTTCACCTCGACGAACAGAACCTGCTCCGCAGATCGGTCCTGTTCGCACCGTTTAGGATTATTGCGGAGCGTGGCGTGATTGTTACGCGGCGGAGCCCGAAAAAAACAGGGCCCACGGGAGCGCGCTACCGCATTGGAAACACTATGTTTTTTTCGGGCCTCCCACGCCGTCCGCGGTAGCCCATCTCAGTGAGGAACCGTGTCACGGAATCCTCCTTAGGCATGGCGGGCATTGCCTGAACGTGTTCAACCAGTTCCTTGAACGAGAGCAGCGGTTCGCCCTTCGCAGCCCGCGACTCCTGGATGGCCCGCACCTCTTTGATAGCGCGTCTCTGCCAAATGTGGGCGCCCCGCCTGGCAGGCGGCGTCAGGTAGTTTTCCTTGACAGTCAGTTCCTCCTTGAACCGCTTGCGTCTGGCTTGTACATACCTGCCCTTGACATCTTCCTTGCCCAGTTCGGCGCGCAGGAAGTCGAGGCGTAACACCGCACTCCACGCCTCTTTGTACTCTTTACGTTGCGACGACATCTGCTCTCCTCTGATGCGTGTGCTGGGTGAACAGCAGTGGTTAAAGGCTCCGTCTCGAAAGCTGGCGCATGGCAATGCCGCCGACTCCAGGCGGGGTCCAATCCGGTCAGGTCATGGTCCTGGTGGCAGGTCCATACCGGACGTATATGGATCGGATTCCTAACTATATTACGAGAGCCAGATGCGGCGCAACTGCGGCTGTGCCGTTATCGCCTGGACCTACTTCGCGTTGATGCCGATGGGAATGATCTGCGCGCCCGCCTTCAGCTGGTCAAGGTAGTCGGCCCACTGCTGCATCATGGTCCGGCGCTCAGCCAGGAATCGGGTGCGGTTGTAGGCCGTCCCCAGCGCATCGGGCACCCTGTGCGCAAGCTGGTGCTCGATCACTTCCGGCTTCACGTGAAGCTCCTCGTGCAGGATCGTGCGCGCCATCGCGCGGAACCCGTGCCCGGTGATCTCGGTCCGGGTGTCATACCCCAGACGCCGCAAGGCGGCATTGACCGCTGCCCCGCTCATCGGCTTGCGCGGGTCGCGCCCCGGGAACACGTAGCGCCGCTGTCCGGTCAGGGCATGCAGCTCGCGCAGGATCGCCACCGCCTGGCTCGGCAGCGGGACGAGGTGTTCCGTTTTGGTCTTGGTGACCAGGTAGCGCCATTCGGCCCTGTCGAGATCAAAGCCGGCCCATTCCGCGTTGCGCAACTCACCCGGGCGCACGAAGAGCATGGGGGCCAGCTGCAGGGCGCACTTGACAATGAGCGTGCCCCTGAACGCCTCGATGGCGCGCAGCAGTTCGGCAACCTGCACCGGATCCGTGAGGGCGGGAAAATTCTCATGCTTGACGGGTGCGAGCGCGCCCCGCAGGTCGCCCGACGGATCGCGTTCAGCACGCCCTGACGCCACGGCGTAACGAAAGATCTGGCCGCAGTTCTGCTTGGCCCGCAGGGCCGTGTCGAGCGCACCACGGTCCTCTATCCGGCGCAGGACCGTCAGCAGTTCGGGGGCCGTGATCTCCGCAATGGGCCGGGCCCCGAGCCACGGGAAGACATCCTTTTCCAGCCGCTGGATGATCTTGCTCGAATGGGTCTCGGCCCAGGTGGGCGCGAATCTGGCGAACCACTCACGGGCGATCACCTCGAACGAGTCGGCCGCACTCGCGAGTCTCGCGGCTTTTTTTGCCTTCCGGTTTGCACCGGGATCCACGCCATCCGCCAGTTGCTTGCGGGCTTCATCCCGCCGCTCCCGGGCCTGCTTCAGACTCACGGCCGGGTAGGCACCCAGCGCCAGCAGTTTTTCCTTGCCGCCGAACCGGTATTTGAGTCGCCAGAGCTTGCCGCCGGTCGGAGCGATGAGCAGAAACAGCCCGCCACCGTCAAACAGCTTGAGGGGCTTGTCGCCGGGTTTCGTGGTGCGGATCGTCGTGTCGGTAAGAGCCATTGGGGGTATCGCCCTCCGGCTCCATGGCGGATACCCCGAAGAGTACCCCCATCAGTGACCGGATTCGAATGGAGTATACCGGTCATTATAGGCGATAAAAAACCCCGCTAGCCTTGCTGGCTGCGGGGTTTGCGGACTTGCCCGGATTTCGTCGGATGTATTCCTGGTGGAGCGGAGGAGGATCGAACTCCCGACCTTCGCATTGCGAACGCGACGCTCTCCCAGCTGAGCTACCGCCCCACGACCGAACGATTCTAGCACAACGCATTTTTATTGTACCAACCCTCGAACCCCATCACTTCGAAGGCGCCCCGGCCAGCACCCAATCGACGACCGTGCGAATATCAGCATCGCTCATCGCAGGATGCGCCGGCATTGGAATCGCGCCCCACACCCCAGAGCCACCGTCCTTAACCTTCCGGGCAAGCAGCGCAGAAGCCCCAGCATTCCCCTTGTACCTCTCAGCCACTTGCTGAAACGAAGGCCCAACAAGCTTCCGATCAACCGCATGACATCCCATGCACGCGTTATTGCGAGCGATCGCAAGTCCGCGCGGGGCCGTATCCGCCGCCCAAGCGCCAGAGCTCAAAGCCACCACAGCCGCGATCCAACCACCAAGCCAAACAGCACGAAACCTCATTGCCCCACCTTAGGATTCCCCGGATGCACCTGCGTCGAATTGTTCACAGGCGCCGGCGACTGCTGCTCCAACGGCCGCGACGTCACGGATGAATCCGGCACCGCCCCCGACGTCACCTCCGCCGCTTCTGGCTGCGCGGCCGCCGGCGCACTGGAAGCGGCCGACGCGGCCGCCGCCGTCGCCGCAGCCGCCTCCTGAGGCTGGATGTACTGGAAGACCTTTACAACCTGCGTCACCCCCGGCACACGGCTCGCGACATCCGCCCCGCGATTCCCCTCGTCGACGGTCACGAGCCCCATCAGATAGATCGCCCCGCGCTCGCACACCACCTTGTAGTTATTCGACGAGATGTCCTTCTCCGCGATCAGCGCCGTCTTCACGCGCCCTTCGAGATACGTATCGTTGCTACGCGACGAGAAAGAGCTAGCCGGCGCGATCGTCAACTCGTTGACGATCGAATTCACATTGTTGAGGCTGCGAACGACGCTCTCGGCCCGCTGCTTCGACACCTCGCCAGCCACTTCGCCCGTCAGCAGCACACGCCGGTTGAACACCGTCACGTTGACGTGCGCCGAATCCGGCAAATTCTGGCTGATCAGCGACATCGCCTTCACCTGGATCTCGCGATCTTCCGTCTGCGCGCCCAGCGTGCGCCGGTCGGTCGCGACCAGCGCGCTGCCGCCCGCCGCCGCGCCGACGGCCAGCACGCAGCCCTGCAGCGCCGCAGCCAGTCCAGCGACGAGCCCGACCACCAGCGTGGTCCTCACAAACGTACTCTTCACGCGATATGCGCTCATCAACTCGCTCTCCTTCAGGATCATTCTTCGCCGAGCAACATGGCATCGATGCCGTCGCACAGACTATGGATCGTCAACAGATGCACTTCCTGCACTCGCGCCGTGCGATCGGACGGCGCGCATATATGGATATCGGTATCGTGCAGCACTTCGTTGATCTTGCCGCCACCCTTGCCCGACAACGCGACCACGATCATCTCGCGGTCATGCGCGTCTTCGATGGCGGTGAGGATATTGGCAGGATTGCCGGACGTCGAAATGGCGAGCAGCACGTCGCCCGGCTGGCCGAGTGCCCGAATCTGCGTCGCGAATATCTGGTCGAGCGACGTGTCGCCGGCGACGCCGGTGATGATCGACGAATCCGTCGTCAGCGCAATGGCCGGCAGTGCCGGACGCTCCCGCTCGAAACCGCCGATCAGCTCGGCGGCAAAATATTGTGCACCGGCAGCGGAACCGCCATTGCCGCACGCCAGGATCTTGTTGCCGTTCGCAAGCGCGGCAAACATCGTGTCGATCGCCGCCGCGATCGGCATCGACAGGCTTTCGAGTGCTGCGAGTGTGACTGCCGCGCTATCGCGGAAGTGTTGTTGAATGCGTTCGACTGACATCGACTCTCTATCGTGTACTGCATGCGCCGCCTGGCGGCGCTGGTTCATGTAGATGTGTTGCCCTGCGCGATCGGCGGCGGCGATGTCCGCGGCCAGCTCGGATCGGCGGGTGACGCAAACGCCCCATCATCGGCTCGCTTTGAACAAAGCGGCGCGCCGCCCGTTGCGCGTCCGCAAGTTTAGCGTACTCACGCGGCCAAACCGGCGCCTCGACGCTGCTTTATCCCGCCTTAACACGCGTCTGCGCGGAAAGCGTCGCGCAGCCACAGCAGCCGACCGCGTTCGAACGCAATCACATCGAAGCGGCACACAGGCATCGCGCCATCATGCGCCGACAAAAAGTACTGCGCGGCACGCACGATGCGTTGCTGCTTATGCCATGCAACGCTCGCAGCGGCACCGCCATATCCGCTTCGCGTGCGCGCTCGCACTTCGACGAACACGAGCGCGCCGTCGGGCTCGCGCATCACGAGATCGATCTCCCCTCCCCGGCAGACGACGTTGCGCGCAACGAAGCGCAAACGCTGTCGCTGAAGGAACGTCAGCGCGCGCGCCTCGAATGCGGCTCCGACCGTTTTGGACCGGGCCCCAGCCGAAAAGTTGTGTGGGCGTCGCGTCGCATCGCGTGTGCCGTCTCGTGCGCGCGCGGCCGCATGGCACAATGTCGGCCTTGTTTTGTCTGTCTGCGTCTTACGTGTCATGACTCCTCTTTCCGAACTCGCGCAAGGACAGCACTACCCCGCTTCCGCGCTCTACGTCGTGGCCACGCCGATCGGCAACATCGCGGACATCACGCTGCGCGCGCTGCATGTGCTAGGGCTCGTCGACCGTATCGCAGCTGAAGACACGCGCAACACGGGACAACTGCTGTCGCGCTATAGCATCTCCAAGCCCCTCGTCGCCGTGCATCAGCACAACGAACGCGAGTCCGCGCAGCGCATCGTCGAATACCTGCGGGCAGGCGAGCGCATCGCGTATGTGTCCGATGCGGGCACGCCCGGTATTTCCGACCCCGGCGCAAAACTCGTCGATGCCGTGCGCGAAGCCGGTTTCGCCGTCGTGCCGCTGCCGGGCGCGAGCGCACTGGCCACGGCGCTCAGCGTGTCGGGCGACTGGGTTTCGACGTTTTCCTTTATCGGCTTCCTGCCGCCGAAACCGAAACAGCGCGCCGCCGCGCTCACGCCGCTCGCGAAGCATCCGCACGCAATGGTGTTCTACGAAGCGCCGCATCGAATCGTGGAAACGGTGCAGGCGCTCGCCGACGCATTCGGCGGCGAACGGCGTCTGCTGATTGGCCGCGAGTTGACAAAATTACACGAGGGACTGCATCGCTGCACCCTGGCCGAAGGGCCTAAGTGGCTTGAAGAAGATACCAACCGGCAACGCGGCGAATTCGTGCTGGTGGTGGAAGGTGCGCCCGTCGATGCAGCAGGCGAGCATGATCACGATGCGTTGCTCGGCATGCTGATGGAGGAGCTGTCGGTGAGCAGCGCGGCCAAGGTTGCGGCGGCGCTGACGGGCGCTTCGCGCAACGCGCTGTACACGCGCGCGCTCGCGCTGAAAAAGGACGACTGAAAATCAAAAGGGCTGCACAGCGCAGCCCTTCCTTCGGACAATCGATGTCCGCACATGCGACAGAACGATCTTACTTCACACTTAATCGTTCTGATTCGACGCGAGGATCTGGCTCATCTCGACCTTCGCCTCGCGCTGCGTCAATCCTTCGATCTTCACGCGCGCCGTACCGATATACGCAAGATGCAGGATCTTCGCCGCCGCGTACGACAGATCGATCACCCGGCCGCGCGCGTACGGGCCGCGGTCGTTGATCCGCACGACCACGGTATCGTTGGTCGCGGGGTTGGTCACACGCACATACGAGCCGAGCGGCAGCGTACGGTGGGCCGCAGTCAGCGCGTGCATGTCGAAGCGTTCGCCGTTGGCCGTCTTCCGGCCGTGGAAGCCGCGGCCGTACCACGACGCGCGCCCCAACTGCTGGAAATCGCCGATGTTCGGGCCGTCCGTCAACGGCTCTGCGTCGGCGAGCTTGCCCTTCTGTTCCGCCGTATCCGGCAGATTGTTCAGACCTGAACCATATGACTGCGGAGCGAGCGTCGTCTGCGCGTCCATCGTCGTCGCGGACACACCGCTGACCTGGGTGTTCGCGCCTTGAGGCACCGCACAGCCGGCGAGTGCCAAAAAGGCAAAAACACTCCCAACACGTCGGGGTAGCCGAGTTTTCATAAGACAATTTGATGCAAATGCGAGCCGCATCACGCGAATGGCTGCGTGTTTGCTTGCGACTCCGGCGGCATGGGCGAACGCGCACCGCGCAACGCTGGCGCAGGACGACGGAAGCCCGGACGCGGCACATTCAGCCGCAACCGCACGGTTAGTTTTCACGTCTGACGCAACTGTCCCCGCAGTTTGGCCAGACCCCACAAGCCGCCATCGAACGTTCACACGCTCATGCGCCGGAAACTCACAGCGCTCAGGAAGGCGGCGTAGGCCCCATCCAGCGTCACGGCAGCGAGACCGTGGCAGGCGCGTGGCACCTGGCTGGACAAGACGTGCGCATCGATAAAAGCGATCGATGCTGGATTTGCCGTCGGACGCACCCGACAGCACTTGCTTGATGGTGATTCAGCACCGCTCGCACCGTTTTGGCTGACGAAACGACGACTGCTCACCCGGAAAGACTGCGCGATTTTCCGCGCCTAGTTCGTGCATTATAGCAAAAACATAATTCCGTGCTGCCAGCCGGTTCATCCCGCCGATGAATTCTCACTATTACTGCAAAAATGCGCATGCACCAGTCGGCTTTCCGGCCAATGGCGCGCTTCGCGGCGGCCGGTACAATCGAGCTTTTCACGCATCGCGCCGTCGCCATGAAAGTCACCCTGATCCCCGTCACGCCGTTCCAGCAGAACAGCTCGCTGCTCGCTTGCGAGAAGACCGGTCGCGCGGCCATCGTCGATCCGGGCGGCGATCTCGATATCATCCAGAGCGAAGTGGAGCGCCAGAAGCTGTCCGTCGAAAAGGTGCTGCTCACGCATGGCCATATCGATCATTGCGCGGGCGCGAAGACGCTGGCGGCGCACTACGGCGTGCCGATCGAGGGCCCGCATGTCGACGAGCGCTTCTGGCTCGACAAGCTGCCCGAACAAAGCGTGCGTTTCGGCTTTCCCGCCGCCGATGCATTCGAGCCGACCCGTTGGCTCGACGACAACGACACGGTGACGTTCGGTGACGAAAGGCTAGAGGTCTATCACTGCCCGGGCCACACGCCGGGTCACATCGTCTTCTTTAGTCGCGCACATCGTCTGGCGCTGGTCGGCGATGTGCTGTTCGCCGGTTCGATCGGACGCACGGACTTTCCGCGCGGCAATCACGCCGATCTGATCCGCTCGATCCGCGAAAAGCTCTGGCCGCTCGGCGACGACGTCACATTCGTCCCTGGCCACGGCCCGACGTCGACGTTCGGCGACGAGCGGCGCACGAATCCGTATGTCGCGGACGGGGTTGGCGCATGAGCGTGGAGATCTACGTGAGCACCGACGTCGAAGCGGACGGTCCGATTCCCGGTCCGCATTCGATGTTGAGTTTCGCGTCGGCGGCCTACACGGCGGACAAGCAGTTGATCGGCACTTTCTCCGCGAACCTCGAACTGCTCGAAGGGGCGGCGCCTCATCCCGTGCAGGACGCGTGGTGGAAGACGCAGCCGCAGGCGTGGGCCGCATGCCGCAAGGACTTGCAGCAACCGGCGGCGGCGCTCGTCGCGTACGTCGAGTGGGTCGAGGCGTTGCCGGGCAAGCCCGTGTTCGTCGCGATGCCGGCCGGCTTCGACTTCACGTTCATGTTCTGGTACATGATGCGGTTTTCCGGCCGCTGTCCGTTCTCATGGTCGGCGCTCGACATCAAGACGCTCGCCTTCGCGATGACGGGCTTGCCGTACCGCAAATGCATCAAGCCGCGTTTGCCGAAGCATTGGTTCGACGACCATCCGCATACGCATGTCGCACTCGACGACGCCATCGAGCAAGGCGCGCTCTTTTGCAACATGCTCGCGGAACTGCGGGCGGGTCCAAGCCAGAGTGCGGCGCCGCCGTCCGATGCTGATGGGGACGACACAGGGCAAAAACCCGCCGGGTAGTCGCCAAATTAGGTAATCTCCCTCACCATCGGCGTCTTCCATTGCGTTTCGTTTCTCCGGCCTCTAACATTAGCGGGAAAGGCGACGCGAAACGGAGGCGCAGTTGACACTCGATACGTTCTCTCAAAAGATCCTGCGTCTGTTGCAGCTCGACGCGCGCCGTTCGGTACAGGAAATCTCCGATCAGGTCGGGCTCTCCAGCACGCCCTGCTGGCGACGCATCAAGGATATGGAGCAATCGGGCATCATCCAGCGCTATACGGCGTTGCTCGACCGCGAAAAGCTCGGCCTGCACGTCTGCGCGCTCGCCCATATTCACCTCACGCGTCACACGGAAGGCGGCGTCGAGCAGTTCGAGCGGGAAATCGCCACCTGCCCCGAAGTGACCGAGTGCTACAGCACGACGGGCGAGTCCGACTACATTCTCAAGATCGTCGCGCCTGACATCAAGGCGTACGACACCTTCCTGCACGACCGCATTTTCAAGATTCCCGCCGTCGCCCAGGTCCGCACGAGCGTCGTACTGCGAGAGATCAAGTTCGACACGCAACTGCCGCTTTGACCACCCGCTTTGCTACCGTTCGGCGAGTGCGTCACGTTACCCGTCTTCGCGCGGCTCACGCACGAGCTCCGCGCCCGCCGTCGACACGTCCACGGGATGCGTCACGTTCAGCTTGCGCGCGCCCAGTCTGCGCTTGAGCGCGTCGAGGTCGACTCGCGCCAGTTGCTGCGCTTCGTTTTCCAGCGCATTGAGCGCGGACGGCTGCAGTGTCACCTCGATGTCGAGTCCCGTGCTCAGATAATGCAGATTCACAGTGGCCGCCTTGAGCCCTTGGGCGGCCAGCGCGGATTCGAGTTCGGCGGCGATCCTCGCGCGCGGTGGCAAATTGACGGGCGGCCGCGCAATCGCGTCGTTTTCCGGGTCCACGTGAATCAGCGCGTCGAGCACGTGATCGTTCTGCAGCACACGCGAGCGCGCCGACTCCGCAATGTAATGCCCTTCGGAAACCGAGATCATCGGGTCGACGAGAATGTGCGCGTCGACGAGCGCCAAGTCACCCATCTTGCGCGTGCGCAGTCCGTGGACATCGCGCACGCCGGGCGTCGACATCAGCCGCGCACGCAGGTCGGTTGTGGCGGATTCGTCGAGCGCGCGATCGGACAGATCCTGTAGCGCTTCCCAACCGAAGGTCCAGCCCATGCGCGCGACCATGAAGCCGACGATCGCCGCGGCAATGGGGTCGAGCAGGCGCACGCCCGCAAGACTCCCGACGATACCCAGCGCGACCACCAGCGACGACGCCGCATCCGAGCGCGCATGCCACGCGTTCGCGATCAGCATCGCCGACCGCACGCGTTGCGCCTCACGCAGCATGTATCGGAACAGACCTTCCTTCGACAACAGCACGATGGTCGCCACCGCGAGCGCGCTCATATGCACGGGTGGAATGGTCTGCAGATCGGTGAGCCGCGTGCCGGCGCGCCACAGCATGCCCACCCCGACCGCGATCAGCAGGCCGCCCAGAAACAGCGAAGCGACCGTTTCGTAACGGCTGTGTCCGTAGTTGTGGTCGGCGTCGGGCTTCGCGCCGCTATGGCGATTCGCGACCAGCACGACAAAGTCGGAAATGAGATCGGCGAGCGAATGCACGCCGTCCGCGACAAGAGCCTGGGAATGCGCGATCACGCCGACGGCAATCTGCACCGACATCAACACCGTATTGAGTCCAATGCTGACAAAAGTACTCTTGCGCCCGACGCGCTGTTTTTCTGCGGATTGTGCTGTCAGATTCGAAGACATCGGAATGAAAGCGGGATCGTTGTTGTCCATTTTACCCGGCGCTTCATGTAACCGAAGTTAAGACGACTAAAAAATCTCTTTTAAATCAGCTGGTTATCATAATGGGACGCATTCTCATCAGCGGTCGCAGCTCACCGCGCCCAGTCGCTGAAGAATTGAGAAAAAACCCATCGCCAATAAAAAACCGCGCCCTCAATGCGACGCGGGTTTATATTGCATTGCTCGCGATGCAACCCTTAAGTCATATTATTTCTCAATGAGAAATTTTTCGCGCTCCTGACCGGCGATCCAGCGCGGCGGTTTTCCACGGCCGGACCATGTGCTGCCGCTCGCAGGATCACGGTATTTCGGCGCAACGCCAGCACGCGGACGGCCTGCGGCCTTTGGGGCTTTTGCGCGACTGCCGCCGAGTTCGGCCAATGTAATGCCGTAGTCAGCCATTTTCTGCTTGATCTCGTTTAGTACTTCCGCATACTCGCGCGCTTTCGCCTCTTCGATTTGCTTCTCGAGCTTTTCGCGCTGTGCGAGCAGTTCCCTGTAAGAGGACATAGTTTCCCTTGTGGTTCGATAAATGGACGGACGGTCTTTGCCGACTAGCCCTAAAAGTGGTCATGCCTCGGAATTGGTGGCGAGATTAACACAAAATAGAAACGGCAGAAAAGTCGTCAACCGAAATTAATTAATCTCAATTTCATAAGCCTTCGCGAATCACGCAATTGTCAAGGACAAGCGCCTATTATTCTTTCACTGAATAACGCTCACCCATGGGAATAAACTCATAATAGCTGGCAAAACATGAGAAGCAATGTTTAATTTATTCCCGAACATTTCACGCGATGCGAGTTTTTTATTTGCCGCGAGGAAAGCCGCCGCCGTGTCCATCTTTTAAGGTCTGGTTTGCCGGTCGATACAATCTTCCAGCGAAGCGCGTAGCCAGCCTGAGTCGGAAGCGGGCGCTTCGAACAGGAAACGCGTACGCGCCCCGGCTATTTTGAGATCCGCGCCGTATCGATCGACGCCCATCAGTTGCACGTGCGCCGGCCGCCGCGGATGGTGCTCGAAGAATTCGACCAGTCCATTCTCTTCATCAAGCGGAACGGGACCGAGCGGATCCAGTTCGTCCGCCGTCAGCCAGCCCATCGCGCCGAAGCCGCCGATATAGCGCATACGCTCGATCGACATCACCCAGAATGAAAAATCGCCGAGCACCAGATAGCGCTCGGCGTCCGGTTGATAACGGAGGTATCGCTGGATCACGGGCGGCGTCGGGTCGATGTGCTCGAACGTGCCGACCAGCGTGATCCGCTGGCCGTTGAGCACGTCGCCGTCGGGCGCGTGGACGATCAGAAAGCCGGCGCGCGGGTCGGAATGCAGATTGCGCGTGTGTTCGGCGAGCCGGCTCACGAGTATCGTCGGGCGATGACGCGGATCAGGCGCGAACGGCAGCACCGTCGGATACGGAAAGCCTTGCGGTTGCCGCGCGTGCGTGGCGAGCGTGCCGATGGCGGCTTGATGCAGCAGGTGCAGCGGAGCGTGAGCGGGGATGTTCAAGTGCGCGTCCTTCGTGAATGGAGACCGCGCCGTGCGCTGCCCGACGGATGAACGACGTCAACGGGGGAAGCGCCGCGCGTGGAAAGTCAATATTAGTTCAGGGACTTGCCGGCACGACACATCATGCTTCGTTAGAATCCAAAATCGCTTTCAGCGCGCTTTCCCCCGGAGTGCGCTTCGCCCTTCATCGAGTTCCTCGTGTCCGATCGCCCATCCGACTCCGCTTCGCTGCCTGCCGCGCACCGCAATCTGTCCGTCACCGCGCGCAACCGCGCGCGTTACGCAACGATGGCGCTCTTTTTCATTGCGGGCATGATGTACGCGTCGTGGGGCGTACACGTGCCGACGGTGCGCGACCGTTTCCAGCTGAATCCGGCGATGCTGTCGCTCGCGCTGTTCGCCGTCGCGGGCGGCTCGATCGGCGCAATGGTGACGAATGCGCCATGGATCGCGCGCGTCGGCACGCGCCGCGCATGCCTGGCGGGCGGCCTCGTGATGTCGGTCTGCGCGGCGCTGATTCTCGTCGTGCCGTCATACTGGATGCTGCTCGTGCTGCTTGCGTTCTTCGGCGCGGGCCTGGCGACGCTCGATGTCGCGATGAACGCCGAGGCAAGCGCCGTCGAGCAGACGCTCGGCCGCCCCATCATGTCGTCGCTGCACGGGATGTTCAGCGTCGGCGGGATGGCGGGCGCGGCCATCGGCGGCGCAGCGCTCGCGCATGGAATGGCGCCCGCGCTGCATCTGCTGCTGGCGGCGCTCGTCAGCGCGGGCGTGCTGCTGGCCGCCTGCCCGTCGGTGCTGCCGCACGTCCCGCATGCCGAGCACCCGGACGCCCACACACCGCGCGCTAACCGCTGGCGTTCGCCGGCGCTGTGGGCGCTCGGTGCGATCGCGCTGATCGCACTGATCGCGGAAGGCGCGATGTACGACTGGGCGACCGTCTATATGCGCGATGTCGTCGCGTCGACGCCGGCCGTCGCGAGCGCCGCTTATGCGGCGTTCTCGGGCGGCATGGCCGCCGCGCGCTTCGCCGGAGACGCCGTGCGCGCGCGTTTCGGCGCGCCGCAGCTGATTTCCGCGAGCGCGTCGCTGGCCTGCGCGGGCATGATCGGCGCACTGCTCCTGCCGAACCCGTTCGCCGCACTGACCGGCTTCACGATGATGGGCCTCGGCCTCGCCAACATGATGCCAGTGCTGTTCGCGGCAGCGGCGCGCGTGAAAGGCATTCACGCCGCCGAGGGCCTCGCGCATGTCGCCGGACTCGCATACTTCGGCCTGCTGCTGGGCCCCGTGATCATCGGCGGCGTCGCGCAGATGACGAATCTGCCCATCGGCCTGTCGGTTGTCGCGCTGTGCGCGGCGCTCGTTGCGTTCATCGGGCCGAAGGTGCTGCGCCGGCTCGGCATCTGAAGCTCGCTCCGAACTTGTGACGCCGCTCACAGCGCCGCGCCATCGGCCGCGTTAGGTTACGCGACGGCGAACACACTCTATGTACCGCGACCGATCGGCGTGCGCCGAATCGCTGCGCCGCCGGCACCGTGCGCCGAATCCTTTCGCTATGCCGGCGCTCCACGCGGCGGCCGGTTCCGCACGCACGGTGACATAGCGTTGCGCTGAACGCCGCATTCATCCGCTAACGGCGAGGCGCGCCAGGCCCGAGGTGTCGCACGCACCCAGCTGACGGAAAAACTAGCGACGGCAATCGAAGCGCCAGGGAGGCGGCGGGCCAGCACACCGGCCCGCCGTTTTTATCGTCCCGCCGAGACGCCCGCGCCAAGGTTAGCCGCGTCGCTCAAAGCTCCCGATACGTGCTGTAAGTGCGTGCGAAATCGTTGCGCTCGAGAAAATTGGTAAAGGTCATCGTGACGGCGGCGTCGAGCGCTTCGACGTAGTGCCACCAGCCGATCGGCAGAAACAGCAGGTCGCCCGGTTCGAGCGTGCACTCGATCATCCGCGCACGTTCGATGGACGGAAAACGCTTGCTGTCGATCGCACCACCGTCGACCTGCGAGTAGCAATGCAAATGGTTGTACATGTGCACCGTATCGGTGAGCGGCACGAGCAGTACGCGTTTGCGGCCCATCACCTGCGCAATGAAATTGTTGGTCAGATCGTGATGAAACGGCGTTTTCGTGCCGGCCGGGCCCGACCAGAAAAAGCCGGCGTCGACGGCGGCGGTGTCGAGGTACTCGCCGATCGGCGGCGCATCGTTCCATAGCGCCGCGAGCGCCACGCGATTGCGCGACGCGTTGTTCGCCGTCATGTAGAAGCCGTTCGTCACACCGCCCGTTTCGACGAGATCGACGAAGTCGCGAAAACGCATCGTGCGCCTCAGCACCGGCTGATTGATCTCGTAGTCCGCATCTGCATCGCGCCCGAACTGCACTTCCACTTCGGCATCTCCGCAGCGCTCGCGAAAGTAATCAAAGCTCCATTTCGAGCGCGCCGGCCACGAATCGAATGTACCCGTGATGATCACAGGCCGGTTCTGGAAGTAGTACTGCTCGTAGAACGCATCGCGGGGCAGGCGCGCGCAACGTTCGACGCAATCCGCTCCCGCGCGCATCCCGTTCAGTTCGCCATACACGGAAAGCATCCATTCGCGCTTGCGCAAACGATTGCGCAAGCGCGAACCAGCCTGAAAATAAGGGCTTTTTAGCGTGCTATCGATTTCGCATCGCGCGCATCCTTGCTCGAACCCATGCTGGACGAGCACGGCATGCACGGCTTCGGGCGACGCGTCGAGCAACAGGTTTTCGGCGATCCAGCGCCGCCATTCGTCATTGATCATGCGTGTCACGACAGCCCCTCAAGACAAGGTGGTCCAGACCGACAATATCGTCGGCATCGCGCGCGAGCACGCACGAAGCCATGCGCAACAACGACTGTGCACACGAAGTATCCGAACAGCAGACGGCAAAACAAAAGGCACGCGGGTCGAAACCCGCGTGCCTCCTGGGCCTTTTCAGGCTGGCCCGCGCCGGGCGGTGAGCGGCGAACCCGCTTTCCCGCCGACAGCGGCAACGGCTCTTACATCTTCACGACGTCGAGCAGCGTCTTCTTGCCTGCCTTGTAGTTGTACAGCGAAATCACGCCATGCTTCAGGTCGCCCTTCGAGTCGAACGTGGTTTCACCGATCACACCCTTGTAGTCGGTGTTCGGCATCGCTGCAAGGATCTTCGCCGGATCGGTCGAGTTCGAACGCTTCATTGCGTCGACGATGATGTACACAGCGTCATATGTGAACGGAGCGTAGATCTGGATCGGCTGGCCGAAGCGCTTTTGATACTTCGCCTGGAACGCTGCGCCGCCTTCCATCTTCTCGAGCGCCATGCCTGCTTCCGAGCAGACGATGTTGTCGGTTGCATCGCCGGCGAGGTCAGACAGCTTGTCGGTACACACGCCGTCGCCAGCCAGCACCTTCGCGCGCAGGCCGAGCTGCTTGGCTTGCTTCGCGAACGGGCCACCCGTGGCGTCCATGCCGCCGTACATGATCGCGTCGGGGTTTTCGCCCTTGATCTTCGTCAGAATTGCGCGGAAGTCGACCGCCTTGTCGTTCGTCGCGTCATGCGACATCACGTTCAGGCCCAGCGACTTGGCGGTCTTCTCGAATTCGTTTGCGAGACCCTGGCCGTATGCCGTCGAGTCGTCGACGATCGCGACGCTCTTCACCTTCAGACCCTTGGCTGCGTAGTTAGCCAGTGCCGGACCTTGTTGCGCATCCGTCGCCACGACGCGGTACGTCGTCTTGAAGCCTTGCTGCGTGTAGGCCGGGTTCGTTGCCGACGGCGAGATCTGAACGATGCCTGCATCGCTGTAGATCTTCGAAGCCGGGATCGACGTGCCCGAGTTCAGGTGACCGACCACGGCGACAACCTTGTCGTCAACCAGCTTCTGTGCGACCTGCGTAGCCGTACGCGGGTCGGCTGCGTCGTCCTGTGCGTCGAGTTGCAGCGTGACTTTCTGACCGCCGATCACCAGACCCTTCGCGTTGATTTCTTCGACTGCGAGACGCGCGCCATTCTCATTGTCCTTGCCCAGGTGAGCGATGCCCCCGGTCAAAGGTGCTACATGGCCGATCTTGACGACAGTGTCGGCCGAAGCCGTCGTCGCCAACGTTGCAAACAACATCGCCGCAGCGCTGATCGGCAACAGCTTTTGAATTTTGATGTTCATGTAAGTCTCCGATTTCGGTCCCAAAAACAACGTAATCGCCCTTGTGCCCCCGCTTCCTACCGTGTCGCTCGAATCCCGTGGACGACTCCGCCGGATGCATCGTTATGCACTTGGCAAGCACGCGTTCCAGCCTGTTTGTGGCAGGTGGCGCCCCGCGCTTGCGCGCAAGTGTAGGCTATCAAATTAATTTGTGGGGTTTTTTTGAGTAAGTGGGATCACTACCAATAGCGTTTATCCCACTTAGTCGTAAATGACGGTCGGAATGGCGCCCTGAAAGCGCCAGCCTGCGCGGCTTTCGGGCGATCGAGGTGTTCTCTTCTATAGTAGCGGCTCAAGCTTAGCCGGCATCGTCCGTTAGTGGACCGGATAGGGGTCGATCAGGTCATAACGGGTAAACACAAACGTGATAAAGCAATTCGGAGAAGACGCTTATTCGATCTGATCCGCGACGCGCGATGTGGAGTGGGGCGTCGCTATTGACGTCTTGACGAGTCCCGGCCAAACGGCGAGGCCGCGACGCACGCCGGGTCTCGCCGCATTCCGTCAGACGAGTCCGCGAAGACATCGCCGATACTGTTTCAATCCACTTTCCGGGAACGGCGCCACGCGCGTCGGCCATTGCTCAGTGCGCGTGCACGCGCTGCAGCCGCTTTCTTTTGATGGCACACTGAGCGCCCGCTGCGGGCGAGGCGTCCGCAAACGATTGCCTGCCCGATTGCGTCATCACCGTTTATGCAAGGAGAAACAACGTGAGCGTGACTTCCCGATGGATCGACATTCCGACTGGCAATGATTCGTTCGGCGCGTACATGTCGACGCCGAAAAGCGGCAAAGGACCCGCCGTCATCATCATCCAGGAGATCTTCGGCGTGAACGGACATATCCGCGACGTCGTCGATCAATATGCGCAGAACGGCTATATCGCGATCGCACCGGACATCTTCTGGCGCACGCAGCCTCGCGTCGAACTGGCCTATGTCGGCGCGGACCGCGACAAGGGCATCGAGATCCTGCAGAAGACCAACGTCGATCTGGCCGTGGCCGATATCGGCGCGACGGCTGCCGCATTGCGCGCGATGCCGGAAGTGACGGGCAAGGTCGCGGGCATCGGCTACTGCTTCGGCGGACGTCTCGCGTATCTGGCCGCCGCCGAAGGGTTGCTCGATATCGCCGTGTCGTACTACGGCGGCGGCATCCAGAACCAGCTCGACAAGGCGCCGCAGATCAAGGTGCCGATGCAGTTCCACTACGGCGAACTGGATCAGGGCATTCCGCTGTCGGCCGTGGGCGAAGTGAAGGAGCGCTTCGCGGGCCGCGGCGACGTCGAGCTATACATCTACCCGAACGCCGATCATGGCTTCAACTGCACCGAGCGCGCGAGCTATCACCAGCATTCGGCGGCGCTCGCGCACGGCCGCACGCTGACCTTCCTCGGCACCCACGCGTAAGTTACGCTAGAGGCGAGGCGCGGCTGCGTCGCGCCCTGCGCTTTAACGGCGTGCGCGGTCCGCGCGCGCCGTCATCACGATTCCGATCCGGCCGGGGGCCATCGTCGTGCAAGCCGACTATCTCGATCATGACGCGATCGGTCTCGCCGATCTCGTCCGCAAGCGCAAGGTGAGCGCGCGCGAATTGCTGGAAACGGCGATTGCGCGCGCCGAGGCTGCCAATCCCGCGATCAACGCGATCGTTCTGAAGGACTATGATGCCGCCCGCCAACGGGCGTCGCGCGCTCATGCGAACGGCAACGCCAACGCGTCGGGCACCGATGGGTCGGGCGCCGATGCGCTGGGCGCCGGGCCGCTGGCGGGCGTGCCGTATCTGATCAAGGATCTCGGCTTGCCTGTGAAAGGGCTGCGAATGTCGATGGGCAGCCGTCACTACCGGCACTACATTCCCGACGAGGACGCTCCCCTCGTCACGAGGACACGCGCCGCCGGCCTCAATATTTTCGGCAAGACGAGCACGTCGGAAATGGGCCAGATGCCTTATACGGAGCCCGAACTGTTCGGACCGTGCCGCAACCCGTGGAGTCTCGATCACACGCCGGGCGGTTCGAGCGGCGGCTCGGCTGCCGCCGTCGCGGCGGGCATCGTGCCGCTTGCACATGCGTCGGACGGCGGCGGGTCGATCCGTATTCCCGCTTCGTGCTGCGGACTGTTCGGGCTCAAGCCATCGCGCGGACGGCAACCGTCGAATGCCGTGCCCGCGCCCGGCGACCTGGGCATCGATCACGCCATTTCACGCAGCGTGCGCGACAGCGCGCTGCTGCTCGATCTCACGTCGGGCAACGCAGAGCGGCCGATGGGCGCGCCCGGCACTTTCCTCGCCGCCGTCAACGAACCGTGCAAGCCGTTGCACATCGCGTTCGTGACCGACCCGATGCTCGCACCCACGCTGTCCGCGGATGCCCGTGCCGCGCTCGACGATGCCGCGCAGCTCGCGGCGTCGCTCGGGCATCATATCGAGCCCGTGTCGCTCGGCATCGACTTCGTGCGGCTGCGCGAAGCGTTTCTGATGATCTGGTCGGTGAGCGCCGAGAATCTCGTGCTGAGGGCAGACCAGATCACGGGGCGCAAGCCGAATCGTGAGGAATTCGAAATCGCGACGTGGACAATGGGCCACATCGGCCGCAAGTTCGGCGAGCGCGAACTGCCCGATGCGCTGGAAGCGCAGCGCCTAGTGAGCGCAAAGCTCGCCGATCTGATGACCCGCTATGACGTGATTCTGTGCGCGACGCTTGCGTCCGCGCCGATCAAGATCGGCGAAATGCAGCCGACCGCCGCCGAGAAAATGCAGATGCGCGCCGTCACGACCGTTCCCGTCGAACCGCTGATGCGCAAGCTGTTGACGGAAGTGTCGAACAAGGCGTTCGCGTGGGCCGGCTGCACGGAGCTGTTCAACCTGACGGGCCAGCCGGCGATGTCGGTGCCGCTCTACTGGAACGCGCGCGGTCTGCCCATCGGCGTTCAGTTCGCAACGCGCGAAGGCGGCGAAGCGACGCTGTTGCGTCTTGCCGCGCAACTGGAAACGGCGCGTCCCTGGTTCGACAGGCGGCCGCCGCTGATCCCCGCACGAAGCTGAGCCGGCCCTCGCGGCTACGGTGCGCCAGAAGCTCGTGGAGCGTCGCGCGCCGTGCCGTTTTGTGCGCGTGCTGAAACGCTTCGGAATCCGCGAGATTGCGGCGGATGAGGAAACCGGTCGGCCCGATCGCAAGGCCGATGATGAACGGCACACGCGAGCCCCGCGATTTCAGCGCGGCCGGCGACAGCCCGCGCGTCCCCAGCGCGCCGACGACGGCGCCTGACAGCAGCGCGGCATGTGGCTCGTCGTCTGCCAGCTGCCGTAGAAGCCTCGCGTCGGGAACGGCGCGGCTTCGATCAGAAGCGCCGTCGAGCTGCCGAACTCGCCGCCTGCGCAAAGGCCTTTCTTGCGACCGTAAAAAGGCACCACATCCAGCTTCAAGGGCGTTCATATGACAAAAGAGCGCTGCGCCGCGTTTGCACGGCGAGCGCTCTTTCAGATACTGGGCAGACGCGCGTTGCGATGCTGCGACGCATCGCCTGTCGCGCGCCTGACTATGCCTCGCGTTGTCGGCTCAGGCCTTCTTGTTATACGCGCTGCACCAGCCCTTTGACGCGACCTGCTTGCCCGCGAACATCGGGCACGGCGCATAGGCGTCGGTGGCCTTGCCCTGATAGAAGCTGCAGTTGCCGCAATCCTGGCCTGCCACGTATTTCGCGTATTTGGCCTTGTCGACTTTGCTTGCATCTTCCTTGTAGCCGAGTGCCAGAGCCGTTGGATCCGATTCGGCGACCTTCGGCGCATCGGCGAATGCCTGGCGCGACAGCGCGAGCGTCGATGCTACGCCGATACTGGTGATCAAAAACGTACGACGGGAATTGTTCATGTGACTCACTCCATTGGTATTGGGGGCTACGCCGTTCTGACGACAGCGGTCCCCAAGCATAGCAACGAAGCTGGCGCGCGTGACGCCTCAAATGGCGGTCATAAGCAAATCCGTAGCGTCGCACATGACGAAGCGCTCGACACATGATCGACATGCACGCGCCACGACGACGTCCGGTCCGCTCGATCGATCGCGCGTCCTTCGACGCCCCGCACGCCGCTAAGCGCGCCCGCTCACTTCACACACACGCTGCGCGATCGCGAGCGACGCCGTCAGACCCGGCGACTCGATACCGAACAGATTCACGAGCCCTCGCACGCCATGCGCGGCGGGACCTTGAATGAGGAAGTCCGCGGCCGGCTCGCCGGGCCCCGACAGCTTCGGACGAATGCCCGCATACGCCGGTTGCAGCGCGTGGTCGGGCAGCGCGGGCCAGTACGCGCGGATCGCCGAGTAGAACGACTCCGCGCGCTGCGGATCGACGTCGTAGCCGATCGAATCGACCCATTCGACATCGGGGCCGAAACGCGCCTGGCCGCCGAGATCGATTGTCAGATGCACGCCGAGTCCCGCTTCGTTCGGCATCGGGTAGATCAGGCGGTTGAACGGCGCGCGCCCCGAAATGCTGAAGTAATTGCCCCGCGCGAGATAGAGCGGCGGCACATGCCGCGCATCGAGCCCGCGAATCTTGCGCGCGAGCGCGTTCGCATGCAGACCGGCGCTGTTGATCACGCATGCGGCGCCGATCGTCGTCGGTGAGTCGCCGCCGACCTTCACGATAAAGCGCCCGTTGATCGCCTCGATGGCTTGCACGGGCGCATGAAACGCGCAGACAGCGCCATTGCGTTCCGCGTCACCGAGCAGCGCGAGCATCAGTTGATGGCTGTCGACAATGCCCGTCTGCGGTGAGAACACGGCTTCGACACATTGCAGCGCCGGCTCCAGCGCCTGTGCTTCCTCGCCGCTGATGCGCATCAGGTCGAGCACGCCGTTTTCCTTGCCGCGCGCCATGATGCTTTCGAGTTGGGGTACCTGGTTGCGCGCCGTCGCGACGAGCAGCTTGCCGCACCGCTGATGCGGCACGCCGCGCTCCGCGCAGTAGTCGTACAACATCTCGCGCCCGCGCACGCAGAGCGTCGCCTTCAGCGAACCGCGCGGATAGTAGATGCCCGCATGAATGACTTCGCTGTTGCGGGAACTTGTGCCGACGCCGATTGCTTCAGCCGCTTCGAGCACGATCACTTCACGTCCGCGCGCCGCCAGAGCGCGCGCGACGGCAAGACCGACGACGCCAGCGCCGATCACCACACATTCGATCTGATCCATGTCCGTTGGACGCGGCTCGATGCGCCGCGTTCTATTTCGTCATCCACCAGGATTTCGATAGCGTGCGGTACCTTCATATGCGTGACCGCGTGCTGTCGAACGCTTCGCATGCACAATGCGAAATCGCGCGGCGCGCCACAGACACAAATGCCCGCAGCCTTGTGCGGCTGCGGGCATCGGTATGTGGAAACGCGTAGCGCGTTTGGATCAGTGTACGCCGACGACGCGCGTTCCTGGTGAATTTGGCCGAACTTGCACGGCCTGGCGTTCCGCATGCGCCACAACGAGGCGCCCGGGGTTGATCAGTCGTCGACAGTTGTGCGCTTGAACAGATGGTGCACGTCGATCTGCGCAACGGGCACCCGGTAGCCGCCCATCGCGAACTGCTGCGGGTAAGCGGGCGCATTCGGATTCAGGCTCAGTTCGCCGTTCGCGCGCGCCTGCGTGAGTTCGGCCCTCACTTGCGCACGTGTTTTCGGCGCGTTCGTCAAAGCGGGCGATTGCGTCGGCGCCGGGCTGTAGCCGCTTGCAAAAGCCGGCACGGCGACGACTGCGGAGATCAACAGGGCTGCGAGCGAAGACTTTTTCATGGTCGGTTCCTGAGGTGGAGTCCAGTGCGAAATGCGGTTCGCATTTCAGTGAACGCACTCTAGCCTTCGCCTATCGTGTTGCCGACCCTGGTTCATGGAATTGACTGTTGCTCCAGTTCGTTCCAATTCGAAGAAAATCACCTATTCGGCTTCTGTAGTGGTTGCACCATTGGAACAATAAAAAGGCCGCTCAGTCGCGGCCTGTTCGCATAGATCGCATCGACACGCTCAAAAGCCGATCGGTTTGCGGCGTGTGTTGTAGTCAAGGCGAATGTCGTCGGCGCCGATATGATCGCGGCCCGCGATACGCGCCGAGCCGAAGCCGTTCAGGATCGCGCGCCGCATTTCGCGCGGTGACGCCTGCGACAGCGCGTCGAGCGCCGCGCCGCCCAGTTCCGCCGCGAAACGTTGCCCCCAGCCGTGCGCCGAGCGGATTTCGTCGTAGATCGACTGGGCGATGCGCCGCGAGCCTTCGCGATCGGGCGGCGGAATTTCGTAGACGTTCATCCGGTTGAGGATCGGCTCGGGAATCGCACACTCATCGTTTGCCGTCGCGATCCAGATCACGTGACCGGCATTGATCGGAATCTCCGCGAATTCGTCGATGAACGTCTGCGCGGTGTCGTGTTCGAGCAATGCGTAAAGCGCGCCGAGCGGATCGTATTGTGAATCGCCCGTCGCCTTGTCGATTTCATCGACGGCAATCACCGGGTTCGCATAACTGCCGTGCACGAGCGCGTCGAACACTTTGCCCGGCTTCGCGTTCTTCCATTGCGACGACGCGCCAGACAGAATCCAGCCCGCCGTCAGCGAACTCATCGCGACATAGTGATACGAGGTGCCCAGCAGCCGCGCGAGCTGCTTTGCGAAGTGCGTCTTGCCGATGCCGGGATCGCCGAGCAGCAGGATCGGCATCAGTTCGAGCCTGTCGTCCGTTTCGAGGCACAGCGCCACCTGCTTGCGGATGTCGTCGAGCGGCTCGGTGAAGTTCGGCAGCGCGCCGATCAAATCGTCGATGGACGGCATCCGGTTCGGCTTTACGCAAAAACGCAGATTGCCGACCTTCAGCATCTTTTCGTAGGTGGAACGCAGCGCGTCGTTGGCGCCTTCGCTCAACTCGCTCAGCGCAGTCTCGACCTGATCCAGATCGTAGACCTTGCTGAACGACGCAACCGCGATTTCCTGTTTCACCATGGCTGTTGTCATCGCTTCACCCCGTCATGCTGGCATTGCAGCGACGTCCCCGACGCCGCTTCAATTTCAGTGTAACGACGCGCAAATCGCATGCAAGCCAGCAGTCAGGTGGGTCTGCTGCTAATGCGCGGGCCTGGCGAGGCGCTTGCTTGAATCGTCCCATCCGTGTCCCAATTTGCAATGCAGTGTTACGGCTGACGGCTGAACCTCGGTTCCGGATCTGATGTCAGAAGCCGTTCAGAAACCGTTGTCCCGATAAAGCGTAAGATGGTCGGCGGTCGCAAGAAAGAACGCGCGATACCGCACGCTTTAGCGAAACGCAGCGATTCCGGAGACTCATTGTTCATGTGGAAAACCAGCCTCGTCGCCGTCCTGCTCGGCACCGTGTCGATGGGCGTGGCCAATATGGCCCAGGCGCAGCAGCGTCCCGCGCCGTCCGTCGTCAAATGGGAGCTGCAGGTCATCCGCGACGGCCAGCAGATCGATTCGTTCGACGGCAACACGACCGTCGGCCAGGCGCGCACGGATACGCATCATCACGTGGTTCAGAACAGCGTCGGCTGCAAGGACGTACCCGCGGGCAACATCGATCTGGCGCGCACGCTGACCGTTTCGCCGACGCAGGCGGATGCGAGCGGCGTCACATTTTCGATCGACGCGCAGGAAACGCTCGAGGAACCGGGCACGCGCACCAGCAGCACCGGCTGCAAGCTGCCGCCGCAGCCGCGCCAGGTGAGCGCGAATCATCCGGGGCTGAAGGTCGCGCCCGACGGCTGGACCACATGGACGATCGTCGACAAGGACCCGAATCTCGTGTATCGCTTGCGCGCAAGCGTCGCAAACAATCCGTGAACCCAATGAACGACGTGGACGACGCGGCATGCGAAACCCCGAAGAACTGATACGCGACAACGCCGACCGGAAAGATTTCATCGCCGTGAGCTGGAACCTGCACAAGGGCCGCTCGCCGCTTGGCTTTCAGGCTTGGCAGGCGATGCAGCGCTGGGTGCAATCGGTTCATGCCGATGCGTATTTCCTGCAGGAAGCAATGGCGCGCCGGATGCCCGGCCCCGTGCTGGCGAGCTCGTTCGGCGCGCGCATGAGCGATGTCGACAATGATGTCTGGCATTGCCAGGCCACCGAGATCGCCGACGCGCTGCAGTTGCAGATCGCCCTTGGACCGAACGTGTTCAAACCGTCGTGGCGGCACGGCAATGCGATCCTGTCGCCGCATCCGCTCGATCTGGGCGGACGCTGGGACATCTCCGCGCACCGCTTCGAGCGGCGCGGGCTGCTCGTTGCGCGCGCGACGTTCGGCGGGCATCCCGTGACGCTGCTGTGCGCGCATCTCGCGCTCACACGCCAGGCGCGGCTGCGTCAGATGCACTGGATCGCGCACTGGATCTCGAAGGAAGCGCCCGACGGCCCGCTCGTGCTCGCGGGTGACTTCAACGACTGGCGCAACGACTCGGTGCCGCTCTTCGGCGAGCACGGCTTGCAGGAAGTCGCAACGTTGCTCGGCGAGCCGGGCCGCACGTTCCCCGCGTTTTCGCCCGCGCTCGCGCTCGACAAGATGTTCGTGCGCGGCATGAAGCCCGTCGAATGGATTCAGCCCGCCCAGGAGACGGCCTGGCTGTCGGATCACCTGCCGTATATGGCTCGGCTGCGCGTCGAGTGAGTGCGGGGCGCCCGGCCGCTTTCAATCGCGCCGCGGCGTCCACTTCAGCACGGCGCTGATCGCTTCGCCCGGTTGAAGCACGCGGTGGCCCGCGCGTTCACGCTCGTCTTTCGCATTGAAGCAGTCCGTCGTGTTGGTGACGGGCTCGACGCATAGCTGCACGTCGTTCGCAGGCGCGAATATCACCAGATGATCGAACGGCGCTTCGGCCGTCAGCGTCACCTGTCGACGCTCGTCCCGCCACGCCACCGTCGCGCTGCGCGACCAGCCGCTGAAGTTGTTGTCGAGATCGAACTCATCGGCGTTCATGCCGCGCCGCAGCGCGTCGACGGCGGGATGCGGACCGACACGCGTCGGCAGCACGTTTTGATCGACGAGCCACATCTGCTCGACGTGAGCCGTGATCGATCCGCTCACCGATCCATCGCTCGTCGTCGATGCGCACATCGGCGGCTCGGCCGGCCGTAGAGGGCTGTGGAATGCTTCGCGCATGTTCGTTCGAGTTAGTGTGGACGGTTGCGACGCGGCGGACAGGCTCGTTTCCCGACGCCGTCGCCCGAAGCGGCTCGCGCGACCGAGAATCGCACGCCGACGTCCTCATACCAATATTATTAGTAATAAATTCGTGTAAAAGCGCACCTCCCGAAGACACCGCGTCAGCAGGGAAAAGGAGGGGTTTGCGCGTGTTGTCCAGCGCATATTATTAGTGTTACCGTCAGCACCACGATGCCCTGCGGCATCCCACGTCTACACGCCGCCGTTGCCCGGCCAGACCAATGAAAAAATCGACTCAGCGCCGCCCGACGATGACCGATATCGCCAAGCTCACCGGCGTATCGCAATCGACCGTCTCTCTTGTCCTCAACAACGCCACCAGCGCGAAGTTCTCCGAAGCCACGCGCGACAAGGTGCTGAAGGCGGCACAGGATCTCGGCTACCGGCTAAGCGCGCGCGAACCGCTGCGGCCTTCCTCCGACGAACGCAATCTGATCATCTATCTCGCCGACGAAATCTCGACGAGCCCGCACCCGGTCGTGAACATCGACGGCGCGCGCGACGCGGCCTATTCGAACGGCAAGCTGCTCGCCGTCTACTCGACGCACGGCAACGCTGACATCGAGCAGCAGGTGCTCGATGCCGCGCTGTCGAGTCCGTCCGTGTTCGGCGTGGTCTACGCCACCGTCTATACCCGCAAGGTGACGCTGCCCGGCGCGCTGTCGCGCGTGCCGACCGTGCTGCTGAACTGCTACACGGCCGACGGCGCCCAGTCGTCGATCGTGCCCGCCGAGGTGGCGGGCGGCCACGTCGCAACGGAATACCTGCTGCACGCGGGACACAGGCGAATCGGCTTCATCAACGGCGAACCCTGGCAGGACGCAGCAAGAGACCGCCTGAAGGGCTACCGCACCGCACTTGCCACCGCCGATCTGCCGTTCGCGCCGGAGATGGTCCGCGACGGCGACTGGAGCTCGGGCACGGGCTTCGAGCACACGCTGTCGCTGATGCGCGACCCGCATCCGCCGACGGCCATCTTCTGCGCGAACGACCTGATGGCGCTCGGCGCGATAGAGGCATTGAAGCAGCTCGGCTATCGCGTGCCCGACGACATTTCCGTGCTCGGCTACGACGATCAGGAAATCGCGCGCCATACGCATCCGCCGCTTTCGACGGTCGTGCTGCCCAACTACGAACTCGGCCGCTGGGCCGTCGAAACGCTGCTCCAGGAGGTCCACAACCACGCGGCGGGCGCGCCCGTCCGCCACCGGATGGTGAAGCTCGACGGCCCGCTGATCGAACGCGGCTCAGTCCGGGAAATTACCGAGGCAAAAGCGCCCGTAATTAATATTATTAGCGATTGATCAACAATAATTCGCGATGAAATAATCAGCAGGACGGGTCACCACCAGAGTGCCGCGACAGTTGAAGGCACAAAAGCAAAACACACCAACTGGTACTAGAGGAAGACATGGCGTCGCACTATCGGGCTTCGCGCCGGCAGCGGCTTCAGCCGCTCGCCGCATCGCTGTTGGCAGTCGCACTGAGCCGTGTTGTTGCGTCGGCGCAGGCCGACGATCTGCCGAAGCTCGCCAGCAAAACGCCGCTGAAGGTCGGCTTCGCGCAGACGGAGAGCAACAACCCGTGGCGTCTCGCCGAAACCAGGAGCTTCAAGGAAATTGCCGCGAAATGCGGCTGGCAGCTCATGATGACGGATGCCAACGGCTCCAACTCGAAGCAGGTCTCCGATATCCAGAGCATGATCGCGCAGCGCGTCCTGTGATTCTCGTCGACCGTAACGTCGATCATTCGGTGGCGAAGGCGGGCCGCGACTACATCACGTTCATCGGCTCGGACTTCATCGATCAGGGGCATCGCGCCGCCGACTGGCTTTCAAGGCGACGGGCGGCAAGGCGAAGATCATCGAACTCGAAGGCACGACGGGCGCGTCATCTGCGAACGAACGCAAGAAGGGCTTCGACGAAGTGATCGAAAAGCAGCCCGGCATGTCGATCATCGCGTCGAAAAGCGGCGATTCGCGGCGCGGCAGCGCCGCGAACGGCGGCGTGAGCCCGAAGGCCTTGGCATAAGGACCCTGGCGCCGCGGATGCCCGGCTCGAACTCAACTACACCCAGCCGGAGTAAGATCGCGGTTCCGCCCTCGTTCCGCCCAACAGGCCGCCCCGCGCGGCAAATCGTCGACATGCATCATTACCTGCCGATCCTGCTGCAAATCGCCATCGTCTATCTGATTGCGCTGGTCAGTCCCGGTCCCAACTTCTTCATGATCACGCAGTTGTCGCTGGCAGGCCGGCGCGGGCTGGGCGCGGCGTCGGCGCTGGGCGTCGGCACCGGCTCGACGATCTGGGCATCGCTCGCAATGCTCGGCTTCGCCACCGTGCTGCAACGTATCGACTGGCTGTACAACGGCATCCGCATCGCGGGCGCGATTTACCTGGTATGGTTCGGCATAAAGCTCGTGCACGCGAGCGCGAAGCGCGGCGAAGCCGTTGCCGCCATCAGCGTCGAGCCGTCGCCCGCCTATGAACACGGTGCATATTTCCGTGCGTGGCGCTCGGGCATGCTCACGTGCCTGACGAATCCGAAGTCGTGCGCGTTCTGGACCAGTATCTTCGCCACGCTGTTTCCGGCCCATCCGCCGCTGTGGTTCTACGGCATCGCGCTCGCGATGATCGCGTCGATGTCCGTGGGCTGGTACGGCAGCGTCGCGCTGATGTTCGCGACCGAGCGCACGCAGCGCGGCTACCGGCGTCTGCGCCGGCCGATCGACGGACTGTGCGGCGCGGTGCTCGTCGGGCTCGGCGCAAAACTCGCCGCCGAGAGCTGAGCGCGTGGTTTCTCATGCTGCCCTTTCGCGCTTTCCAGGTTTCCAGCTTCGCGAGAAGGGTCAATGCTGCAGCGCGTAATACGTTTCCGGTAATATCCCGATAGCGCCTACCGGCGCCGTGTAATTCGTTGAACGGTGGCCGTCACCGGATGGCCAGCCGGCAAGCGCCCGACAGGCGGCGAAAGCCCGGCGTCCAGCGCGGACGGGCGAGACCCGGCGGGCGACACCCGCGACGGTCAGCACCGGGCACAGACCCAGTGCCGCACCACCCCAGCAGTGCCCTCTTGCCGCGCCGCAGTTGTCCGTTCCCGCGTAATCGAACGACAGCCGCGCCGGTCGCTTGACGACCGGCTTGACAGACCACACTCACCGCCCCAACCCGCGCCGGCAATGCCCGATGCGGTAACGCGGTAAAATACCGGATTGCGCATCAGCTTCCGGGGTCGCAGTCGACACGGAACGATGCATCGCCTTTGCCGTGCCGGTCCCGCTGTGTGTGTGGCCGACCTTGTTTTCGCACCATCGAAGAAGCCATGAGCAACCTGAATTCACAAACCGTCCTGAGCGTCCATCACTGGACCGATACGCTTTTCAGCTTCACCTGCACGCGCGATGCGTCGTTCCGCTTCGAAAATGGCCAGTTCACGATGGTCGGCCTCGAAGTCGACGGCAAACCGTTGATCCGTGCGTACAGCATGGCGAGCGCGAACTACGAAGAGAACCTCGAATTCCTTAGCATCAAGGTGCAGGACGGCCCGCTGACGTCGCGCCTCCAGCATCTGAAGGTCGGCGACCAGGTCCTGATCGGCAAGAAGCCGACGGGCACGCTGATGGCCGACAACCTGCTGCCCGGCAAGACGCTGTGGCTCCTGTCGACGGGCACGGGCCTCGCTCCTTTCATGTCGATCATCAAGGACCCGGACGTCTACGACCGCTACGAGCGCGTGGTGCTGACGCATACGTGCCGTTTCGTCGACGAGCTGGCGTACAAGGAATACATCACGAATCATCTGCCGGCCCACGAGCATATCGGCGAGCTGATCCGCGACAAGCTGGTGTACTACCCGACCGTCACGCGCGAACCGTTCGCCAATCGCGGCCGCATCACGGATCTGATCGAAACGAAGAAGCTGTTCGAAGACCTCGACCTGCCGCACTTCTCGCTCGAAAACGACCGTGTGATGCTCTGCGGCAGCCCACACATGCTGCGCGACACGCGTGAACTGCTCGACAGCATGGGCTTCCAGGAAGGCAGCAACAACAATCCTGGCCATTACGTCGTCGAAAAGGCGTTTGTCGGCTAACCCCTGCGCGGCGGCCATGATGGCCGCGCCAGTCAACCGCAATACTGAAACCGGAGCCTGCGCGCTCCGGTTTTTCTTTTGGCGCGCCACTCTCGCGCTGCACAGCCGCCGACGCGCCGCGCGTCCGGACGGGCAACACCCAGTCGGATACCTGGTTACAAATTTGCCGGAGATCGTGCGATTTCCGATGTAGGAATTTGTCCGACAAAAAGGCGGCGATCACCTCAACTATTGCGCGAAGTGTTGCGCCGCAACCCGCTATGGGCGGGCATTTTTTCTTTTTTTGAGATATGATCGCAACGCGGCGCTCATTTGACATACTTTTAATAAAGCAGCCTTCTGTTGTTACAGAATGTAAATTTCGTTACGCCCGGCGTAGCGTTTTCCGTCGCAGGATTTCCTGCGAAAGGCACATCTGGGGGGTCAGGGTTCGCATGCGTTCTTTCGTCTATGCGCTGTCGATGCATCGCTGCGTCGTCAGCCAGTCCGTTTCGTGAGCACGGCCATGGAACCGTCGATCGTGCTCGCCATGCACACGCACCCGGCGACCGCCCTCGCCCTGGACGGCTTCGCGAGCCACGCCACGGCTTCGTCCACTTCCAATGCTGCTGATACACGCGCACGGTCGGCATCCGGCGACCATGTCGCGCGGCTGCAGGCGCGCGTGCGGGAACTGGCCTCGGAATTGATGCGCGTGCAGGAAACGACGCGCCGCCATGTCGCGCAGGAATTGCACGACAGCGTCGGCGCGGAGCTGACGGCCGCACGGTTCGCGCTCGCGGGCGTTGAAACGTGGTTGCCCGCCGACGCCCCGCAGCAATGCACGGCCGCCCTCGAAACCGCGCAGCGCTCGCTCGATGCCGTCACGCAAGCCACCCAGCAGGCCGTCGCCGATCTGCACGCGCCGACGCTCGACAAAGGCATCGTCTGCGCACTGTCGCACTGGACCAACAGCTTCGCCGTCCGCACGGGACTGCGGATGAGCTTCGTGTGCGCCGCGGATGCGCGCCTCACGCGCCTGCCCGCCGATGCGTCGCTGGCCGTGTTCCGCGTCGCGCAAGAGGCGCTGAACAATATCGCCAAGCACGCGCGCGCGTCGGGCGCGGACATGCGCATTGAGACCACGGGCGCGCATCTCACGATCGTCGTCAGCGACGACGGCGTCGGCATTCCGCCGCATGCCGGTCAGGACGAGCGCCAGTTCGGGCTGGCGGGAATGCGCGCGCGCTGCAATGCGTTCGATGGCGAACTGCGCATCGTGGCGCCCGCGACCGACGCACGCGGCACCACCGTACGCGCCCGCTTCGCATGGAAAGCGCTGCTGGGCAACGCGGCGCGCCCGCGCGCGCGGCGCACTGCAATCCGTTTGTGAATACTGACTTCCCGTTATGAGCCTGCGCATTCTGATTGCCGAAGATCACGCCATCGTTCGTCAGGGTGTGCGGCAACTGCTGATCGACCGGGGCGTCGCCGACGACGTCGCCGAGGCGCAGACAGGCGCCGAAGTCCTCGCGCTGGCGTCGAAGCATGTGTACGACGTGATCCTGCTCGACATCTCGCTGCCGGACATGAACGGCGTCGAGGTGCTCAAGCGCCTGAAGCGCAAGGTGCCGCGCATTCCCGTGCTGATGTTCTCGATGTACCGCGAGGACCAGTACGCCGTGCGTGCGCTGAAGGCCGGCGCGGCGGGCTACCTGTCGAAGACGATCGACGCCGCGCAGATGATGGCCGCCATCCAGCAGGTCGCGGCGGGCCGCAAGTACGTGAGCCCGGCGATGGCGGAAGCGCTCGCCGATTACGTGTCGTACGACGGCGAGCAGATGCCGCACGAGAAGCTCTCCGACCGCGAATACCAGACGCTGTGCATGCTCGCGTCGGGCAAACGTCTGACGGATATCGCGGTGGCGCTGTCACTGTCGGTGAAGACGGTGAGCGTCTATCGAACGCGGCTGCTCGAAAAGATGAAGCTGCGCAACAACGCCGAGCTCACCTTCTACGTGATGAGCAACCGTCTCGTCGATCTGAATCCGGCGATGACGGCTTGATCCGGCGCACCGCCGGACGGGCCGCGGCGCTCGTCCGTTGTGCATCACGAAGGGCTGGCCGACGCACTTCCGCTAAAATTGCGGGTTTTCCCCGACATTGGGCGCGCCCACACGCGTGCTTCACAGGAGACCCCGCCAAATGTCCCTCTTTCGCAAAAAGAACGTCGAGCACATGATCGCCGGCGCGCAGGCTGCCGGCCTGAAAAAGGCGCTCGGCGCGCTCGATCTCACCTTTCTCGGCGTCGGCGCCATCATCGGCACCGGCATCTTTGTGCTGACGGGCACGGGCGCCGTGCAGGCGGGCCCGGCGCTGATGCTGTCGTTCATCATCGCGGCAATCGCATGCGGCTTCGCGGCGCTTGCCTACGCCGAATTCGCGTCGACGATCCCCGTCGCCGGCTCGATCTACACATATTCGTACGCGACGCTCGGCGAGCTGGCCGCGTGGATCATCGGCTGGGATCTGATGCTGGAGTATGGGCTCGCGACGTCGGCGGTGTCGGTGGGCTGGTCGGGCTATCTGCAATCGCTGCTGTCTGGCTTCGGCGTGTCGCTGCCCGTCGCGCTCACGGCGGCGCCCGGCGCGCTGCCGGGACACGAGACGCTCTTCAATCTGCCCGCGTTCCTCGTGATGATGGCGATCACGACGCTGCTTGGCGTCGGCGTGCGCGAATCGACGCGCGTGAACAACCTGATGGTCGCGATCAAGGTCACGGTGGTGCTGCTGGTGATCGTCGTCGGCGTGTTCCATGTAAAGCCCGACAACTGGCACCCGTTCATGCCGAACGGCCTTTCGGGCGTGTTCGGCGCGGCGGCCGTGATGTTCTTCGCGTTCATCGGCTTCGACTCGGTTTCGTCGGCGGCGGAAGAGGTGAAGAATCCGAAACGCGATCTGCCCATCGGCATCATCGCGTCGCTCGGCGTATGCGCGGTGCTGTATTTCGCGGTGGCAGCCGTCGTGACGGGCATCGTGCCGTCCGCGCAGTTCGCGAACATTTCGCATCCGGTGTCGTACGCACTGCAGGTGGCGGGTCAGAACTGGGTCGCCGGCTTCATCGATCTGGGCGCGGTGCTCGGCATGCTCACCGTGATCCTCGTGATGGCGTATGGCCAGACGCGCGTGATCTTCGCAATGTCGCGTGACGGGCTGCTGCCCGCGGCTTTGTCGAAAGTCCATCCGCGCTTTGCGACGCCGTTCGCCACGACCTGGATCGTCGGCGTCGTGTTTGGCCTGATCGGCGCGCTCGTGCCGCTCAACGTGCTCGCCGAGCTGATCAACATCGGCACGCTTGCGGCGTTTTCGATGGTTTCGATTGCGGTACTCGTGTTGCGGCGCACGCATCCCGACCTGCCACGCGCGTTTCGGTGCCCGGGCGTGCCTGTGGTGCCTGTTCTCGCTGTCGCGTCGTGCCTGTTTTTGATGGTCAATCTGAGCGCCATTACGTGGATCGCGTTTGTTGTTTGGCTTGCCGTTGGAATGCTGGTGTATTTCGGCTACTCGCGCAGGCATTCAAAGCTGGCGCGTGGGAATTCGTGACGTGGCTCGCTGCGCGGGCATCATGATGCGGTTCGGTTCGGTTCGAGTTCGCTTTGCGCGAGCATCTGCGAGGTGGTTCGCTTTCCCTTTGCGCGGGCATCCGCAATAGCGCCTCGCGGCGCAGGCGTTGCCCCTGTGCGGGGCGGCACTTACTTTCTTTGCCGCGGCAAAGAAAGTAAGCAAAG
>NZ_JAGIPX010000058.1:286-52231 GCF_017814945.1 Paraburkholderia sp. LEh10 | reverse complement strand
CGACCATCTCCCCTACGGTACTGAAGTTTCGGCGAAATCGAGAGCACTCGCTACTACGGGGATTCTCGGGCGGATACGCATCAGCGACAGATACCCGTACAACCATGGCTGCGCCCTCAGGCGCTCAACCATTTCCGCCGATAGCGCCGCCTCGCGCAGCATCGAAGTGGACGGTGCCCGCTTCATCAGGCCACTCCGCGTGTGCCCATGCGCACCGGCCAGCGCATCAGGCGACCGCGCTGCATCGAGTGAAGCTCGGTCTGCGTGAACGAGTTGATCGACACATGCCGCGCCAGGTAGTGCTCGAGAATCAGCCCAAACAGGTATGGGCTGACGCCGGAAAAACCGGTCTCGTCGACCGTCAACTGGCACTCGATGCCACGCCCGAACACCAGCGGACCACCACCCGGCAGCTTTCTCGCGACGGGACGGGTCTTCACGCCCACAAGGCTCTCCACCTGGCGCCGCGGTCCCGTATCGTCGCCGGTCAGAAACAGGCGAAGCATGTCGCGTACACCCTGCCCGCCAGGACGGTGGTCCATGTCTTCAAGCGGCAAGTAATTGAAATTCAGTTGCCGGATGAGCCGCCATGCGGTTTCACGCTCTGCGAACGGCGCGCGCGGCGTGCTCGGCGCGCGGATCAGCCCAACGCCCACCACGGGCACCGATTCGCTGGCCTTCAGGTCATCCACGCCGTCGCGCGGCAACAGGTTCGGCAAGTCGCGATTGGTCAGCCATGCGTCGACCGACAGGTAGCGCATCCCTTCGTGATACGGCGCCTCATGCTGGTCGACCAGCGACACGAAGACCTCGGTCCCGATATAGGGCGTGCGCGTACCATAGCGACGTGCCGACTCCGACAACAGCCGGCGTTCGCGACGAAGCGAGAAGTAGCGTCCGTGATTGCCTTCGTCGTTATTCAGGGTCTGGTAAAGCGGCCGGAACTCGAGTCCCGCCGATTCCTTGCCGACCTGACCAATCAGCGAATCGACCGCAAACACCTCGTAATCGAGCGGTGCGAGGCGCTTGGGTACCAGGTGAAACTCCGTGCTGGCCTGGTTCAGCTCGATGCGATCGACCTGGCGTGGAAACAGGTTGATGACGGGAGTGCAGAACAGCGCGAACCGCGATGCGTCGACGAGTCCCGCCAGCCGGTCAGGCGACTGGTCGAGCAGCACGACGATCTCGGCTTCGCGGCCGCTTGTCTTTTTCAGTCCCTCCCGCAGTCCTGTCAGCGTAAAGAAATAGAACCGGCTCGGACAAGTGAAGTATTCATGCAGCAGGTTATGACCATGAAACTTTGACCAGACGAGAGGCAACAGGCCCTGACCGGTACCGAGTCCCTCGTGTACGACTGCGTCCTGCATGACCGCGCCAAAGGACCGCCCAGGCTCGCCGAATGCACCGGGTTCGCCTGTGATCGACGCAACGCCCGCCGCGTGAAGTAACTCGAACAGGTGCGAGGCGACCTGCTCGTCCCCGGCCAGGTAGACCGGCAAGCGGTCCAGCCCCCGCAGGTCCGCGATGTTGGACTCGCCCGTGCACCGTAGCCGTAACCGCAATGCACCACGCACTTGCGTATGCGGCGGCACGTAGCGGTCAAGCATCGGGATATCCGGCGGAATTCCCGTCAGCCTCGCTTCGGTGATCTCCAGCGGGTAAAGGGTGATGTCCTGGCTGGTGCGAAATTCGCACGCTGTTTTCTCGCCTGGTGGCGTCCGGCTTTTGAGCGCACTGCCACGCGGCACCAGAAACCCTTCGATGAGGCTTCCTTCCTTCGGGCTCGGGAAAAAACGGGTGATTGCCATCGACGGCGAACCGCTCCTTCAACATCTGCGGCGCGTTCCGACGACGTCGCCCGCCGACCTTTACGCGTTGCTGATCAGCATGGCAGGGGAACTCTCGACCTACGTGCGTCCGCAGACGCGCCGGCCGCTCGAAAGTCATCCGCCGTATCAGCACATCGAGCCGCATGTTTGCCTGAAACCCGTCGTCGATGACACGCACCTGCTGCTCAACGCGGTGCTGGTACGCAGCGCGCAGAGCATCCCGTTTGCCGATGCGGGGTACGGCATGCGCAACGCGGTGGTCGATCCGGCGGAAATGCGCAGCTTCAATTCGCTCGTGCTTGCCGTGTCCGCGCAGATGCCACCCGATACATTGATCCAGCAGTTCGCCATGCAGGCCAAGATGGGACCGTCCGAACGTCTGCCCGATCTGGTGCGCTCGCATCTTCCGGGCATCGCGCTTCAGGCGCTGCCCGTGCCGCCACGGCAGATTCCCTTCAATGCTGGCTACGTGTACTACGAACTGTCGCGCACTGGCCCATTGTGGGACGCGGTCGCGCAACACGGCGGTATCGCGCTGCACGTGGCAGGCGACTTCCCCGGACTGAGGCTGGAACTGTGGGGCGTGCGCGGATAGCGCGCTACACGCCCAAAAACAGGAGCGCTTCTGCTGAAGCGCCTGTTGGTCATCAACCAAAGGAACACAGTGAAACCTGACCCAGGACTTCCTTCATTCGGCACGGCATTTCCGACGGCCGATCGCACCGCGGCTACCGGTATGCAGACAGTAGCCGGCGAACCCGTAGTTGATCTGAAGCCGGCTCTGCCTTCCGAACCACTGGCGGACATCCCGTTGGGCGAACCCCAAGCTGCGCGGCTGCGATCCGTCGAAGGCGCTCGCAATCCGCTGCTCGAAGCCACGCGTCCATTGCTGCGCGCGCTCGCCGACATGCCCAATGAGCTCGATCTGAAGGCTATCGACCGGCTTCACCTGCTGCTAAAGCAGGAAATGCGCGTCTTTCAGCGACTATGCGAGCAGGCCAGGATCCGGCGCGATCACATGATCGGCGCCCGCTATTGCCTCGCGACGGCGCTTGACGAGTCTGCCGGCCAGACGGACTGGGGCAAACGCGAAACCGGCGTCGAATGGATTCGCAAAGGCCTCGCCACTGAGTTCCATGAAGACCGGCAGGGTGGCGACAAGGTCTATCTGCTGATCGGGCGACTAATGACCGAAGCGCAGGAACATCTCGACCTGCTCGAAGTCATCTATCGGCTCCTGAGCCTCGGCTTCATGGGCCGCTACCGGCACGAGGCCGATGGCGCACGCAAGCACGACGCCGTGCGCCAGCGACTCTACAACGAAATCCAGACCCAGCGAGGGATCGTGCCAATCGCGCTCTCGCCGCATGTGCAATCCGACGCACGCGGGCGGCGCATGTCGGTCTACGACTTTCCGGTCTGGATCACGTTCGTGGTACTTGGACTGATGCTGCTCGGCCTGTTCGGCTGGTTCAAATACCATCTGCTGGACCATAGTGCGGCCGTCGAGAAGCAGATCATTGACATCGGCCATCTGACACCACCGCCCGCCCCACGGCTGCCGCGTCTGAAGGAACTGCTGAAAGACGAGATTGCCGCCGGCACGGTCACAGTCGATGAAGACGCACGCCACAGCTCAGTCACGTTCAAGGGAGACGCGATGTTCCCGCCGGGTGCCGTCAGCGCAAACGCGTCGATGGGCCCGCTCATTGCAAAGATCGCGAACGAAGTCGGCAAGGTGCCGGGCAAGGTGACGGTCACCGGCTACACCGACAACGTGCCAATCAGAAGCCGCCAGTTCGCATCGAACGACGCGCTCTCCGAAGAACGCGCTACCCAGGTCATGCAGATGCTGCAGACAAAGGGCGTAGCTGCCGCCCGGCTCGAAGCCATCGGCAAGGGAGAGGCGAACCCCATCGGCGATAACGCCACGGCGCAAGGTCGCGCGCAAAACCGCCGCGTCGAAATCACGGTCATGCCCTGACCGCGCACATGCCCATCGGGACTCAAGGATGAAGAAGTTTTTGTCGTTTCTGGTATCGCGCTGGTTTCTCGCATTCCTCGCGCTGTTGGTTCTCGGACTGGTGATCTGGTTTCTGGGGCCCTTTGTCGCATTCGGTGGCCTCAAGCCTCTCACGACTGCAGGAATGCGCATTCTAGTGATCGCGCTGTTGCTTGTCGGCGTGCTTCTTTGGCTTGCCGGCCGATCGATCAGCGTGGTGTTCGTCGCCCTGCTTTGCCTGCTCATCTGGTACGCGGGGCCGCTGCTCAGTTTCGGACATACCGAGCCACTGGTGTCGGTAGCGACGCGTGTCATCGCCATTGCCGTCGTGCTGGCGGTCTTTGCCGCATTCGGCCTGTACTGGCTCTGGCAGAAAATGCGCAGCGACGAAGCGTTCCTCAAGAAGGCGCTCGCATTCGGCGCCAGGAAGGAGGCATCGCCCGCCGCCGGTCGGCTCAAGGACGTCGAAACCCGTGTCAATGCGGCGCTCGTCCGCCTCAAGTCCATGCGCACGGGTGCACGCGGCGTCGGGCGGCTATTCCAGGGCACGCGCTATCTGTACGAGTTGCCCTGGTTTATCGCACTCGGCTCAACGTCCTCTGGCAAGACGACTGCATTGCTGAATGCCGGACTGGCGTTTCCGGTCGTTGGCGCGACGCCGCGAATATCCGGCGCAGCGACCAGCACGAAGAACGTCGACTGGTGGCTCACCAATGACGCGGTGTTGATCGACACTGCTGGGTACTACACCCGCCATGGCGCATCGACGCTGTCACTGCCCACGCCCGTAGATCAAGACCGCGAGAGCGACGAAAAGAACAGCCGCCGTAGCACGACAGGTCGAATGGATGCTCCCGACGCGCAAAGCGATGCCGACTGGCGTCGGCGCGTCGATGAAGACGAATGGCATGGTTTTCTGGACCTGCTTCGCCGTCATCGTCCTCGTGCGCCGATCAATGGCGCGTTGCTCGCGATCAGCCTCGATGTGCTCACCGCATCCGATCCGGCAGCGCGTGCAGCGGAAGCCGATGCGCTGCGCGAACGGCTGATTGATTTGCGCGGCAGGCTCGGCATCCGCTTCCCGGTCTATCTGATGATCACGCAAATGGACCGGTTGTCTGGATTCGCCGACTACTTTGGTTCCTTGACTGAAGAACATCGCACGCAGATGTGGGGATTCACGCTGCCCGTCAATAGCCGGGCAGATCAGGGCAATCTCGCCGCCCTCTGCGACGGAGAATTCAGGCAGCTTGCGGCACGTCTGACCAACGGCGTCAACACGCGCCTCGAAGACGAGTACGATCTCGACAGACGGCGTCGTCTCGCCACCCTTCCCGAAGCGTTCGCCTCACTCGCGGCGCCGTTCGCCGAACTGCTTGCGCAACTCTTCGTCGACTCGCGTTACGACGACACGCAGCATCACGCGTCGATACGAGGCGTGTACTTCACGAGCGCCCTGCAGGGCGGGCAAAAGCTCGTGGCCGAACCGCTCACTGTCATGCACCGCCTTACGACGGGGCGCAGCAGTCCACTCGCAGCGCACGCCATGCAACCGGCTGGAAACCAGAGCTATTTCCTGCATGACCTGTTTGCCAAGGTCATATTTCCGGAAGCCCATCTCGTGCGTCCCAACCTGCGCTGGGAATACCGATTCCGTCTGCTACGGCTGCTTGGCCATGCGCTCGGACTTCTGCTGTTCGTCTGGCTTGCGATCGGTATGCGCATGAGTTTCGGCAACAACAGCGACTATCTCGATGCGATCGCGCGCAAGACGCAGGCACTCGCAGCAAAGGTCACTCAGCTTTATCGCGAGCCGAAACCGGAAGCTGTTCCCGACACGCTGGGTGAAGCGCGTTACCTGCCGACCTGGACGGGACTCGATCTCTCCGATCCTGACAGCGGATTCCGCTATGGCTTGTACAGTGCGCCGGGCGTCGTCGATGCGAGCCGCGCAACGTATCGCGCGCTCGAAGACAACCTGCTGCTGCCGTCGATTGTTCATCGCCTCGAAGATGTCATCGCGCAATCGATGGCAAACAAGGACGCCAAGGCCACGTATGATGCGTTGCGCGTCTACCTGATGCTGTACGACAAGGCGAAGTTTAGCGCCACCGATATCAAGGCCTGGGTATTGGACGACTGGGCGAAGAATGACAGTGCATCGATTTTCGGTGGGCGAGCATCGATGATCGAACACGTCGAGGAGCTTTTCTCGGGTGATCGAGTCGTCCAGTCGCCCCTGATCCGCAACGATGCGCTGATCCAGCAGGCCCGCGCGTTCCTCGACGGCAGCAATGCGACACAGCGTCTGTATGACCGCGCAAAAGCGGACATGGCGAAAGAGGCACCCGACGAGTTCACACTGCTGCGCGCAGTAGGCCCTCAGGCAGGAACGGTGTTCACGCGGGCGAGCGGCGCACCATTGTCGCGTGGTGTACCCGGCCTCTTCACCTTCGACGGCTACCGCAATCTGTTCGACAAGCGGCTGCCCGAATTCGTCGGCGCCGCACGCGATGACGACGCGTGGGTGATGGGACGTTCGTATCTTGGCGACGCTCAAAAAAAAACGGCTGAAATTGTGAGCACGGTGACGGGCGCCGACGATCCGTTGACGGAAGCGATCCGCCGCCTCTATCTGACCGAGTATGCGCAGCGGTGGGACGCATTCCTCGGCGATATCCGCACCGTTGCCGGCACAAGCCTCGCGTTCAACCTGCAGGTGCTGCGCCAGTTCGCAGCACCGGATTCCCCGCTGACGCGGCTCGCGCGCGCGGCCGTACACGAAACGACCCTCACCCGGTCGATGGCGGCCGCAGATGGCTCGCTTCTGCAAAAGACCACCGACCAGCTCAGCCAGAAAGCAGACAAGACGCTGGGCATCCGCGCGGAAGAACGCATCGAGCGCGAACTGGTCGACACCCACTTTGCGGCGCTACGTGAGATGGTGACGGGCAATGGCGACGCGTCGACGGCAAACCAGTCTGCCAATACGCAGGCCGGCAAGACCGGGCTCGATGGCGTCACGAGTCTGCTCAACGATTACTACACCGCGCTGACGGTCGCGGACAACGCAATCGCAAACAACAGCATGCCGCCAGCCAGCGATGCCGCAGCAAAGCTGAAAATGGCGGCCAACACGATGCCGGCGCCATTTCGCGAAGTGCTGCTCGGACTGTCAGTCCAAGGCTCACACGAGGTCAATCAGGGTATCGGCCAACTGCTCTCGCGCCAGATGCAGGCCGTCGTCAGCGACACCTGCCGGCTGACAGTCGAAGGCAATTACCCATTCGCGCCCGACAGCCCGCGCGATGTGAGCATCGACGACTTTACACGCGTGTTCGCGCAGGGTGGCGTGATCGACGATTTCTTCGCGAAGAATCTCACGCCATTTGTCGATACGTCAGCCAAGCCATGGCGCTACCGCACACTACCCGGCGCCACTGAGCCGGTGCAGGGTCCCGATCTCGAACCTTTCCAGCACGCAAAACAGATTCGCGACATTTTCTTCGGCGATCAGGGCAAGCAGCTTCAGTGGAAGACGGATATCCGCGTGCCTGAACTCGACCCAACCGTGACCACGCTTGCGATCGACATCGATGGCCAGAGCACACAGTATCAGCACGGGCCTGTCGCACCGTTTGCCGTGAACTGGCCTGGCCCGCGCGGCGGTGTGCACGCCGAAGTCACAGCAAGTCCGCGCGTTCACGCAGAAACGTCCACAGTCACAGCGGACGGACCGTGGGCGTTGATGCGCCTGTTGCGCAAAGGGCAGATCATCGAGACCGCCACACCGGGCCGCACACGCGTAGCGTTCGACTTCGATGGACGCAAGGCCGTGCTTGATATTGGCAGTGCCGGAAGTGTTCCTAATCCGCTGACCAGTGACGTGCTCACCACTTTCCGTTGCCCTAGTTCAATGCCGATGTTCAGTTTGCCCAACAGCGGTCCGCCGCCAGAATTGCCGCCTGCGGCTGGCGTGGCAAACCTGGGTCGTATGCATTGATGCGCTCGCCATAAGCCCTCCGGACGCAACATGAGCACATCGCGTATTTTTGATTCGTCGGCAACGTGCCGCGATAGTGATCCGCTCCCGCAGACATCTGGATGTGACAAGCTGGGAGTCCGCGACGGCATGCGCATGGTGCTGCATGACGGGCACAAGAACGATCCTGAACTCCTCTTCGAGCCTGCCGTTGTCGGATCCACCTCGGCACCCGCCGGTCGCCGGCATCCCTTGGTAACGCGGCAGCTCACGGAAGTCTCGCGACGAATTTAGCTAACACAGCGCAGTACGAGGAGCGCCAGCATGATCATCGATGAAATAGGCTGGACCGTGCCAGAAGCAAGGGGAAGTTGCTGCGGCGAAGCGCCGTGCTGACTCTCTGCCATCTATCCGACATCGTCATTCGGGCGAGCACGGGCAGCATCCAGCAGAAAGGCGATCTTTTTGACGCTTGCGCCCGTCTCGTTGCGCAATTCATCCACATAAAGAAAAAAGGACCTACGGCTTTCACCGTAAGTCCTTGATTTTCCTGGTCGGGGCGAGAGGATTTGAACCTCCGACCACCTGCACCCCATGCAGGTACGCTACCAGGCTGCGCTACGCCCCGAAAGCATGAAAGTATAACAGACACTTCACGCGAATAGAACCGCCACAATTAATCTCGAGCGATTTAAATCGTTCAATGCCCGAGCAGGTCGATCACCTGCAACAACTCCTTGCGCAACTGATCGACGTCGACGCTCGCGGTGGTCGGCTGCACGACCGTCCCTTCGACCACTTCATTTTCGCCTTCCGCGCTCTGTACGGCGCCATGCGAATCGAGCCGGTTACGCGCGCCGTTGATCGTAAAACCCTGCTCGTACAGCAACTCGCGAATCCGCCGGATCAACAGCACTTCATGATGCTGATAGTACCGGCGATTGCCCCGGCGCTTCACCGGACGCAACTGCGTGAACTCCTGCTCCCAGTACCGCAGCACATGTGGCTTCACGCCGCATAGTTCGCTGACTTCACCGATCGTGAAGTAGCGCTTCGCAGGAATCGGAGGCAAGACGACTTTTTCGATCGTCGCTGTCATCGTCAGTTAGCGGTCGGTTGACCGTCGTAATGGTTGCGCAGACGCGCGATTCGATCAGCGCGCGAAGCTCTCTTCAGCGCCGTTCTCAACCAGCGCCTTCAGCTTTTGACTTGCGTGGAACGTCACGACGCGGCGCGCGGCGATAGGTATCGCCTCGCCCGTCTTCGGATTTCTGCCCGGACGCTGCGGCTTGTCGCGCAACTGGAAGTTGCCGAAGCCGGACAGCTTGACGCTGTCGCCGCCCTCCAGCGCATCACGAATCACCTCGAAGAACGCCTCGACCATGTCCTTCGCTTCCCGCTTGTTGAGCCCGACATTGTCGAACAGCAGCTCGGCAAGCTCAGCCTTGGTGAGCGTCGGCGCTTCGACCGACGCGCTGGAGGTTGAAGTAGGAATATCGCGGATCATGGCGCTACGTTGCGCCGAAAGAAGGGCTTCGAAATCACTCGAGTTCATTTCATTCATATCTGTCAAATGGCGCGTCTACCACAACGGAACATGCGGAACAGCCGTTATCGGTTATCCGCGCAACCGCGCGCCATACACTCGAGCAAGACGATCCACCAAAGTCTGAATGGCCAAATCGACCGTTTCATCCTGAAGGGTCCCACCAGTATCTTGCAAGGTTACACGGAACGCAAGGCTTTTCTCGTGCGCCGCCAGTCCGCCGGAAGTATTTGATTTTGCACGAAATTCATCGAAAAGCGCAACCCTTTGAATGGTCTTGCAGGCGTCTTCCGACAACGCCTTTTGCATCTCGTCAAAGAGCGCCTGAACCTCGATTTTCTGATCGACGACGATCGCGATGTCACGTCGCACGGGCGGGAACTTCGACACTTCCGTCGGGCTCGGCAACGCGCGCTGCATCAGCGCTTCTGCTTCGACTTCGAACAGGATCGGCGCATGCGGCAAGTCGTACTTCTGCATCCAGCGCGGATGCAGTTCGCCGATCCAGCCAATTGCGCGGCCATCGAGTTCGACGCGCGCGCTGCGTCCCGGATGCAGCGCGGGATGCCCGGCCTTCACGAAACGCGCGACGGCGGGCGCAAGCAACGCTTCGAGATCGCCCTTTACGTCGAAGAAATCGACAGCGCGCGTCTGTGCGCCCCACTGCTCTTCGACGACGGGGCCATACGCGAGCGCACCGATCATCTTCGGCTGCGCAAAGCCTTCGACAGCCAGCTCGCCCGCCTTGACCGACGAATCCGGCAGGAACACGCGCCCCGCTTCGAACACGCGGATGCGATCCGCGCGACGGTTCAGGTTATGACGCAGCACATTGATCAGGCTGCCGAACAGCGTCGTGCGCATCACCGACAACTGGCTCGCGATCGGATTCAGCAGACGTACAGGCTTGTCGTTACCGGCGAAGTCCTGTTCCCATTCCGCGTCGACGAAGCTGAAGTTCACCGTTTCCGCGTAGTCGCGCGCGGCCAGCGCGTGACGCAGCACGTGAATCGAGCGCTGCGTTTCGTTCGTGCGGCGCATCTCGCTGCGCGCGATGGGCGGGCGCGCGGGAATCTTTTCGAAGCCGTAAATGCGCGCGACTTCTTCGATCAGGTCCTCTTCGATTTCGATATCGAAGCGATACGGCGGCGGCGTCACGAGGAAGTCGTCGCCTTCGCGCGTGAACGGCAGGCCGAGGCGCGTAAAAATCTGCGCGATCTCGTCGGCGCCGATTTCGACGCCGATGATGCGGTTCGCGCGCGCCACGCGCATCTTCACGGGCTCACGCTTGGGCACGTTGACGATCTGGTCGTCGACGGGGCCCGCCTCGCCGCCGCAGATATCGAGGATCAGTTGCGTGATGCGCTCGATATGCTCGACGGTCGTCGAGTAATCGACGCCGCGCTCGAAGCGATGACCCGCATCCGTCGAGAAGTTGTACCGGCGCGATCGCCCGCGGATGCTGTCGGGCCACCAGAACGCGGCTTCGAGGTAAATGTTGGTCGTGTCGAGCGTGACGGACGTGCTGTCGCCGCCCATGATGCCCGCGAGGCTTTCGAGGTGACGGTCGTCGGCGATCACGCCGACCGTTTCGTCAACTTCGACGGTATTGCCATTGAGCAGCTTCAGCGATTCGCCGCGCTTGCCCCAGCGCACGTCCATGCTGCCGTGGATCTTGTCCAGATCGAACACGTGCGACGGACGTCCTAGCTCGAGCATCACATAGTTCGAAATGTCGACGAGCGCCGAAATGCTTCGTTGACCGGAACGTTCGAGCCGCTCGACCATCCACGCCGGCGACTTCGCGCGCGCGTTCACGCCTCGGATCACGCGGCCCGAGAAGCGGCCGCACAGGTCCGGCGCCGAGATCTTGACGGGCAGCGTTTCGTCGAGCTTGACCTCGACGGGCTTGATGTCGAGCGCACGCAATGGCGCGCCCGTGATTGCGGCCGTCTCGCGCGCGACACCGAAAACCGACAGGCAATCGGCCTTGTTCGGCGTCAGCTTGATTTCGAAGATCGTGTCGTCGAGGTTCAGCGCTTCGCGGATATCCTGGCCGATCGGCGTATCTTCCGGCAGGATCATGAGACCGCTATGATCTTCCGACAGCTTCAGTTCACGCGCCGAGCACAGCATGCCTTCGCTCTGCACGCCCCGCAGCTTCGACAGCTTGATCGCGAACGGCGCGCCGCCCTCTTCGGCAGGCGGCAATTGCGCGCCCACCAGCGCCACGGGCACCTTGATGCCGGGCGCCACGTTCGGCGCGCCGCAGACGATGTTCAGCGTCGCGCCCGTACCGGCGTCGACCTGACATACGTTGAGCTTGTCCGCGTCCGGGTGCTTGACGACCTCGAGCACACGGCCCACCACGATCTTCGACGTCGGCGGCGCAGCGGGGCGTAGGTCTTCCACTTCGAGACCGGCCATCGTCAGCGCGTGCGACAACTCGTCCGTCGTCAGTTGCGGATCGACAAAGGTTCTGAGCCAGGATTCCGGGAATTGCATGGTTCTGTACGTTCTAAACAGGTTGTGTCCGCGTCCGGCCGATACGTCGGCACCGAGCCGGAGGCGCTGTTTGCGGCACGGCGGTCATGCTCGATGCCGGGCCGCTCTCGTAGCGTGCTTGAGCCTGATGCGCTCACGCTCTATGCGCTTGCAAGCGTCAGGCGAACTGGCGCAGGAAACGCAGGTCGTTCTCGAAAAACAGACGCAGGTCCTGCACGCCATAGCGCAACATGGTCAGACGCTCGAGGCCGCTGCCGAATGCAAAGCCGATGTAGCGCTCGGGGTCGAGGCCCATGTTACGGATCACCGTCGGGTGAACTTGGCCCGCGCCCGAAATTTCGAGCCATTTGCCGGCGTTCTTGCCCTGCTCGAACATCATGTCGATTTCGGCTGACGGTTCGGTAAATGGGAAGTACGACGGACGGAAGCGCACGAGAATATCGTCGCGCTCGAAGAATTTCTTCAGGAAGTCGGTATAGACGCCCTTCAGGTCGGCGAAGCTGATGTTCTCGTCGATCCACAGGCCTTCGACCTGGTTGAACATCGGCGAGTGCGTCGCGTCGCTGTCCACGCGGTACGTGCGGCCCGGCACGATTACCTTGATGGGCGGCGTATTGGTGCGCGCGTAGCGGACCTGCATCGGGCTCGTGTGCGTGCGAAGCAGCAGCGGACGGCCTTCGGCGTCCTTGCCGTCGATGTAGAACGTGTCCTGCATCGAACGCGCCGGATGGTTTTCCGGGCTGTTCAGCGACGTGAAGTTGTACCAGTCGGTTTCAATTTCGGGGCCGTCGGCCACATCGAAGCCGATCGTGCGGAAGATCTGTTCGACGCGCTCCCACGTGTGCATCACGGGATGCAGGCTGCCCGTGCCCAGGCCGCGCCCGGGCAGCGTGACGTCGATGGCTTCGGCGGCGAGACGCTGGTTCAGCAGCGCATCGGCCAGCGCCTGACGGCGCGCCGTCAACGCGGCTTCGACCTGCTGTTTCACGATGTTGATCCGCGCGCCTTCCGTCTTGCGCGCTTCGGGATCGAGCTTGCCCAGCCCCTTCAACAGTTCCGTCAGTACGCCCGATTTGCCGAGAAAGCGTGCCTTCTCGTTCTCGAGCGTGGTGACGTCGGAGGCTTGTTCAAAGGCGCTTTTTGCGTCGGCGACAATCTGGTCCAGATCCATTGATCCCATCTTTTCAACGTCAGTATTCAATCGAAGTAAAACTGGCTCGACCAACAAAAAAGGGGCTCGGTGAGGAGCCCCGTTTTTGTTGCAGCGTCACCGGGACTACCGGACTGTTCGCTGCAACGAACCACGCAGTACTAGATGCAAGAAGCGCAATCAGGCTGCAACGGCGGCTTTCACCTGCTTGACGATCGCAGCAAAAGCAGCCTTGTCGAACACAGCCATGTCGGCCAGCACCTTGCGGTCGAGTTCGATCGACGCCTTCTTCAGGCCGTTGATGAACACGCTGTACGTCATGTCGTGCTGACGCACCGCCGCGTTGATACGCGTGATCCACAGTGCGCGGAACACACGCTTCTTGTTGCGGCGATCGCGGTAGGCGTACTGGCCTGCGCGCATGACCGCCTGCTTGGCGATGCGATAGACGTTATTGCGGCGGCCGCGGTAACCCTTGGCCAGCTTGATGATCTTCTTGTGGCGGGCCCGTGCGGTAACCCCACGTTTGACTCGAGGCATGTTTCGCTCCTATGAGTGTCGGTTAAGGGTTAGGCGAACGGCAGCATCGCGCGTACGGAGTTCAGATCGGAATCATGAACTGCCGTGGCGCCGCGCAGGTGACGCTTGTTCTTGGTGGTCTTCTTGGTAAGAATGTGGCGCTTGAAGGCTTGACCGCGCTTGACGGTACCGCCCGGACGAACCACGAAGCGCTTTGCAGCGCTCTTCTTGGTCTTCATCTTCGGCATGACAGACAACTCCATTATTTGATGGACATGGGTGTGCGGTCGGCTCAGAAAGCCCTCACCCGCCCTTCGAAACCCACTCCACTTGGTATGCAGCCGGCCTGAACCGCTAGCCGCTGCTCTTTCAGGAAAAGCGCCCGCTGTACAACCGATACGGGCGCCCGTTCCGAAACCTGCTTCCTTGTCGCCCCAAGGCGACGCACTCTACTCAAACTTTCCAGCAAACGGGCTGCGCATACTCAAATGCGCGGCGCACGTCTGCTTACTTCTTTTTCTTCGGCGCCAGCACCATGATCATCTGGCGGCCTTCCATCTTCGGCATTTGCTCGACCTGACCAACTTCATCCAGGTCGGTGCGCAGACGTTCAAGCATACGCATGCCAATTTCCTGGTGCGCCATTTCGCGGCCGCGGAAACGCAACGTGATTTTCGTCTTGTCGCCATCTTCCAGGAAGCGGACAAGATTGCGCAGCTTGACGTTGTAGTCACCGTCATCCGTACCCGGCCGGAATTTGACTTCCTTGACCTGGATGACCTTCTGCTTGAGCTTGGCCTCGTGCTGCTTCTTCGCTTCCTGGTACTTGAACTTGCCGTAGTCCATCAGGCGGCAGACAGGCGGAACCGCTTGCGGCGCGATTTCGACCAGATCTACATCCTGCTGTTCCGACAGGCGGAAAGCTTCAGCCAGTTTTACGATGCCGAGCGGTTCGTTGTCGACTCCGACCAGACGCACCTCGGGCGCAGTGATTTCACCGTTGATGCGATGCGACGACTTATCAGTAGCGATCTTACGTTTCCTCTAAAGATTAAAAAAACGAGCCGCGCTGCCAGGTGGTTTAGTTGAACGTCTGTACGTCCTGACGCAGACGCTCGCTGAAGGCGTCGACGGACATTACGCCCAGATCGACACCGCCACGGGCACGCACGGCTACCGTTTGTGCATCACGCTCCTTATCGCCGACGACCAGCAGATACGGCACCTTTTCGAGCGTGTGCTCCCGTATTTTATAGCTAATCTTCTCGTTGCGCAAATCGGCCTCCACTCTAACCCCTTGTTTTTGCAACGATTGGGCTAGCGTTTCGGCGTATTCGACCTGACTTTCGGCAATATTCATCACGACGACCTGCATCGGCGCCAACCACGCAGGCATTGCGCCTGCATGGTGTTCGATCAGAATGCCCAGGAAGCGCTCCATTGATCCGACGATTGCCCGATGCAGCATGATCGGCCGACGACGGCTGTTGTCTTCCGCCACATACTCGGCGCCGAGGCGCTCCGGCAGCACCATGTCGAGCTGCAACGTGCCGCACTGCCATGAGCGACCGAGCGCATCCTTGATGTGATATTCGACCTTCGGACCATAGAAAGCGCCCTCGCCCGGCAACTCTTCCCAGCTCACGCCGCACGCGGTCAGCGCGTCACGCAAACCCTGCTCGGCGCGATCCCAGATTTCGTCGGTGCCGGCGCGCGCGTCGGGACGCAGCGACAGCTTGATCTCGACGTTTTCGAAGCCGAAATCCTTATAGACGCTCATTGCCAGCGTGTTGAACGCGATCGATTCGCTAATGAACTGGTCTTCCGTACAAAAGATATGCGCGTCGTCCTGGACGAAGCCACGCACACGCATCAATCCGTGCAGCGCGCCCGACGATTCGTTGCGGTGGCACGACCCGAATTCGGCGTAACGCAGCGGCAAATCGCGGTACGAGCGCAGGCCGTGATTGAACACCTGCACGTGGCCCGGGCAGTTCATCGGCTTGATCGCGTAATCGCGCTTTTCCGACTCGGTCGTGAACATGTTCTCGCGATAGTTCTGCCAGTGACCCGACGCTTCCCACAGCGAGCGATCCATGATCATTGGCGTCTTGATCTCGAGATAGCCCGCGTCGTTGACGCGGCGGCGCATGTATTGCTCGACCTGCTGCCACAGCGTCCAGCCGCGCGGATGCCAGAACACCATGCCCGGAGACTCGTCCTGCATATGGAACAGGTCGAGTTGCTTGCCGAGCTTGCGGTGATCGCGCTTTTCCGCTTCTTCGAGCATGTGTAGATACGCGTCCTGGTCTTCCTTTTTCGTCCAGGCCGTGCCGTAGATGCGCTGCAACTGCTCGTTCTTCGAATCGCCGCGCCAATATGCGCCCGCGACCTTCATCAGCTTGAAGACCTTCAGCTTGCCCGTCGAAGGCACGTGCGGACCGCGGCACAGATCCGTGAAACCGCCGTGCGAGTACAGCTTGATTTCTTCGCTGACGGGAATCGATTCGATGATCTCGGCCTTGTACTTTTCGCCGATGCTCTTGAAGTACTCGACGGCCTCGTCGCGCGACACCACGCGACGCGACACCGGCTCGTCCTTCTTCGCGAGTTCCTGCATGCGCTTCTCGATCTTCTCGAGATCTTCGGGCGTGAAGGGACGGCTATAGGAAAAGTCGTAGTAGAAGCCGTTATCGATCACCGGCCCGATCGTCACTTGCGCTTCCGGGAAGAGATCCTTCACCGCGTACGCAAGCAGGTGCGCCGTCGAATGGCGAATGATGTCCAGACCGTCGGCGTCCTTATCCGTGACGATCGCGAGCGCGACATCGTGGTCGATCAGCGCGGACATATCGACCAGCTCGCCATCGATCTTGCCGCCGAGCGCGGCCTTCGCGAGACCGGGACCGATCGATGCAGCCACTTCGGCGACGGTCACGGGATGCTCGTACTGTCGAACGGAACCATCGGGAAGTCGTATCGAAACCATTGCGTTCTCCGTAATGCCGGCCGGCGGCGGCACAGGCAACAAGACCAAAGACAAAAAATGCGGACAAAAAAAATGCGGCCCCGCTTTCGAAGGGCCGCATTCACATTTCTGCAAGCTACTGCAAACAACAAGGGCGAAAGTGGTCCTCGACTAGCGTCGCTCCGAAACAGTTCCGGTCAACGTTCGCGGTGTCATAACCATGTTCGCTTTATTCGCCGATTACGCCGAAGCGCGCACTGCTACTTGCGTTTGCGAAACTTCGGCAAGCCGAAGTTTCAGATTCGTTGGTAGGCTCGATTGGACTCGAACCAACGACCCCCACCATGTCAAGGTGGTGCTCTAACCAGCTGAGCTACGAGCCTAGAGAAACGAGATTATATGGAGCGTACAGAAAGTTGGCAAGCGTTTTATGTACCGACCGCAAAATTTCTCTAGGGATCGCCCGCGAGCGGCCAGCCGTCTCACTTGCGCGTTGCCCTGACGACGCCCGCCACTTCGCCCAGCATCGCACAGGCGCGCTGTATCTGTGCCGCGCTCGACACTTCGACAGTGAACTGCATGAACGCCGCATTGCGCCGCGACTGCGTCTTGACACCGATCACATTCATCTTCTCGCGCGCGAAGACTTCGGATATGTCGCGCAGCAAGCCTTGCCGGTCGCTTGCTTCGATCGACAGATCGACGGGGTAGACCGACTTGCCTCGCCCGCTCATCACATCCGCGGACCACGCAGTTTGCAGCACACGTTCGGGCGCGCGTTCTGCCATGCGCAGGAAAGTCGGGCAATCGCTGCGATGGATCGACATGCCCTTGCCGCGCGTGACGAAACCGGCAATGTCGTCGGGCGGCGCGGGGCGGCAGCAGCGCGCCAGTTGCGTCAGCAGCGCGTCGACGCCCACCACGAGCACGCCCGTCGACGCGCCATGCGCGACGCTCGCACCGCTACTGCGCTTCTCGAACTGCTCCGGTGCTTCGACGACGGGCTCGGCTGGCGGCGCATCGCTCAGCGCCTGCTCGACGAGCCGCAGGCTGAACTCTTCCTTGCCGACCACTGAAAACAGATCATCGGGCGCCTTGAAGCCGAGCTTCGCGGCGAGCTGATCGAGACTGACGGAGGTCTTGCCTTCGCGCTGCAACGTCTTTTCGACCATCGCGCGCCCCGCCGCGATGTTCTCCTGTACCTCGACGGCGTTGAACCACGCGCGGACTTTTTGACGGGCGCGGTTGCTTTGCAAGTAGCCGAGCTGCGGATTGAGCCAGTCGCGAGACGGGCCGCCTTCTTTCACAGCGATGATCTCGACCGTCTGCCCGTTCTGCAAAGGCGTATTCAGCGGCACCATTGCACCATCGACGCGCGCCCCTCTGCAACGATGCCCAAGCTCGCTGTGCAGGTGATACGCGAAGTCGAGCGGCGTCGCGCCTTGCGGCAGCGGAATGACGCGCGCCTGCGGCGTGAGCGTGTAGATGTGGTCGTCGTCGAGGGTCGCCTGGCGCAGCTGCTCCCACGGCCTGGCAGAACCCTTCTCGCCCTGCTTGCCTTCGGACACATCGTCCTTCCACGCAAGCAGTTGACGAAGCCATGCAATCTTCTCGTCGTATTTTTCGCTGGCGCTGAACTGGCCGCCATAGCCGCGCGTGCCCGCTTCCTTGTAACGCCAGTGCGCCGCCACGCCATACTCGGCGAACTGATGCATTTCCTGCGTGCGGATCTGCACTTCGAATGCGCGGCCATCATCGCCGATCACGACGGTATGCAGCGACTTGTAGCCGTTCGGCTTGGGCCGGGAGATGTAGTCGTCGAACTCCTTCGGCACCGGCTGCCACAGGTTATGCACGATGCCGAGCACCGTATAGCAATCCTTGATGTCGGGCACGATGACGCGAAACGCACGCACATCGTAGAGCTCGGAAAAGTCGAGCTCCTTGCCGCGCATCTTGCGCCAGATGCTGTAGATATGCTTTGGCCGGCCGCTCACTTCGGCCTTGATGTGCGCGGCCGCCAGTTCCCGCTGCAACTGCGCGATCGCCTCGGCCACATAGGTTTCCCGCTCGACGCGCTTCTCGTCGAGCAGCTTCGCGATGCGCTTGTAGGTTTGCGGCTCTTCGAAACGGAACGCGAGGTCTTCGAGCTCCCATTTCAGTTGCCAGATACCCAGGCGATTCGCAAGCGGCGCGTAGATGTCGAGCGTCTCGCGCGCGACATCCGGCGACGGCGTGATCTTCGCCGCCGCGTAATAGCGCAGCGACTGCAGCCTCGACGCAAGCCGGATCAGCACGACGCGGATGTCTTGCGCGAACGCAAGCAACATCTTGCGCAGCGCTTCGACCTGCGCGCGACGCGCGGCCTGCGCATCGCGGCCCGCTTCGGGCATTGCGTTCTGCGCGGCGCGCATGCTCACAGTGCCGAGGCGCAACAGCTTGCGCACATCACCCACGAGCTGCGCCACTACTTCGCCGAAGTTGTCGGCGATAGTCTGCTCAGGATTCGCGAGACGCGGTGTCAGCGAGAACAACGCCGCCGCCAGCACCGCCGGCGGATCGACGTTGAGCGTGCGCATGATGGCTGCCGTACCCGCCGCATGGTCGGCGAGCGGCTCGCCCGAAGACAGACGCGCGTCGCCCGCGTGCTCGCGCACGAACGCGAGCGCGTCGTCGAAAGACGGCGTCGGGTTCGGAGCAGTCGTGACGGTGTCGGTATTCATCATGCGGCGGCCCGCCACTTGTGCGGGCTAGTGAAGCAAAGGCCAATGCTCGATGCGCGGTTTTAGGGAATCAGTTGCGCTGCGCGGCGACCACGACCACTTCGACGAGGCACTTCGGATTCGCGAGCTTCGCTTCGACGGTTGCGCGCGGCGGCGTGTTGCCTTGCGCAACCCACTCGTCCCACACGGCGTTCATGCCGGCGAAGTGCGCCATGTCCGAGATGTAGATCTGCACCGACAGCAGATGCGCCTTGTCGCTGTTGACTTCGCCAAGCAGGCGGTCGATGTGGCCAAGCACTTCGCGTGTTTGACCGGCGATGTCCTGATCGGTGTCCTCGGCGATCTGTCCGGCGAGATAAACCGTGCCGTTGTGCACGGCGATTTCCGAAAGACGCTTGCCGACATGATGACGAATGACTGCCATGAGATTTTCCTGTCCGTTATGAATGAAAATACGACGCCGCGCGACGATGGATGTGATCCGAACCTGCGAGGTCGGTCAATGACGTCGCGCCAATCTCACATTATGACGCGTCGGCGCCGCGCCCGATAAAGAACCTTTTCGCAATATCGATCTGATCGGCGGAAAGAAACGCCGGCGCGTGGCCCACGCCCGGGATTTCGACGCTCGATACGTTGCGCCCCTTCTCAATCATCTGCGCGACGGTTTCGCGCGACAGCAGGTCCGATTGCTCGCCACGCACGACGAGCACGGGCCCCTCGATGGCCGCAAACGACTGCCACAGCGCCGCCTCGCCAAGCGCAGCCAGTTCAGGCGTGGTCTGCGTGAACGGCTCCGCGATGCGCGGGTCGTAGCGAAAGCGCCACGCGCCATCTCGCTCGTGCACGAGCGGCGTGTTGATCTCGCGCCACTCGTCCGGCGTCAATGGCCCGAACGATTGCGCGAGCAGCGCCGCGTGATCGATCGCTTCCTGCTGCGTGGCGAACGACACCGGCTGCCCCAGATAGCTGCCGATACGCTCGATAGCCCCCGGCTCCAGATGAGGACCGACGTCGTTGACGATCATCTTGCGGATGGGCGACTCCTTGAGCCCGGCGAAGGCCATGCCGATCAGTCCGCCCATCGACGTGCCGAACCAGTCCACCGTCTCCACGCCCAGCCGCGCGACGAGCGTGACCATGTCGCCGACGTATTGCGGAATGCCGTAATAGCTGGGGTTGGCAAGCCATGAAGAGAGGCCGCGCCCGACCACGTCAGGACACACGACGCGATACACCGATGACAGCGCCGCCGCGAGCCGGTCGAAGTCGCGGCCCGAGCGCGTCAGGCCATGCACGCAGACGAGCACGCGAGGATTATCCGGCGCGCCCCATTCCGTGTAGGCGACGCGATGCAGACCGGTGGGACTCGCGCATTGCACATAGCGCTGACGGGGCACGGCGGGATCGACAGCGGTCGAAACAGCGACGGGCGTAGCGGTCATCAGGATTCCCTCGATCGAAAGAAGGCAACGTGCGAAGACGCACGGGACACGATCGATTCTAAACTGCTTCGCGCCGCGCGCTCATCGGCCGAACGGCATAGGACACATGCACAAGCGCGAAAAAGAGAAACGGGCGCGACTTGCGTCGCGCCCGTTTCCGGAAGACCGATTTCGACGCGAGGTCGAACGAAGAAGGCTAGCTCACTGCGCTCGTGTCGAGCGGCGCGCCCGTCTTCGCCTTGATCTCATCGACGCTCACGCCGTCGGCCAGCTCGACCAGCTTGAGTCCGTCGTCCGTCACGTCGATCACGCCGAGGTCCGTGATGATGCGATCGACCACGCCCACGCCCGTCAGCGGCAGCGTGCACTGTTCGAGGATCTTGTGCTGGTCGCCCTTCGCGACGTGCTCCATCAGCACGACCACGCGCTTGACGCCCGCCACCAGATCCATCGCGCCGCCCATGCCCTTGATCATCTTGCCCGGGATCATCCAGTTCGCCAGATCGCCGTTCTTGCTGATCTGCATCGCGCCGAGAATCGCCAGGTTGATATGGCCGCCGCGAATCATCGCGAACGAGTCGGCCGACGAGAAAATCGACGAACCGGGCAGCGTCGTCACCGTCTGCTTGCCCGCGTTGATCAGGTCGGCGTCCACTTCTTCTTCATACGGCGACGGGCCGATGCCGAGCAGGCCATTTTCCGACTGCAGCCACACTTCCATGCCCGCGGGCACGTGGTTCGCAACGAGCGTCGGCAGGCCGATGCCGAGGTTCACATAGAAGCCGTCCTGCAGTTCCTGCGCCGCGCGCGCGGCCATCTGGTCACGATTCCAAGCCATGATTACTCTCCTTTCGCGCGGACGATGCGTTGTTCGATGCGTTTTTCGGGGTGGGCGTTCAGCACGAGACGCTGCACGAAGATGCCCGGCGTGTGAATTGCGTCCGGATCGAGCTCGCCCGTCTCGACGATCTCTTCAACCTCAGCGACGGTGATCTTGCCCGCCATCGCGCACATCGGGTTGAAGTTGCGCGCGGTGCGCCGGTAGATCAGGTTGCCCGACTTATCGGCCTTCCATGCCTTGACGAGCGCGACGTCGGCCGTCAGCGAACGCTCGAGAATGTAGTGATTCTCGCCGAACTGGCGCGTTTCCTTGCCCTCCGCGATGATCGTGCCGTAGCCCGTGTTAGTGAAGAATGCCGGGATGCCCGCGCCGCCTGCGCGCAGCTTTTCGGCGAGCGTGCCTTGCGGCGTGAATTCCAGCTCCAGTTCGCCGGACAGATACTGGCGTTCGAATTCCTTGTTCTCGCCGACGTACGACGAGATCATCTTCTTGATCTGGCGCGTCTCCAGCAGCAGGCCGAGGCCGAAGCCGTCGACGCCCGCGTTGTTGCTGATGCAGGTAATGCCCTTGACGGCCGAGTCGCGCAGGGCGGCGATCAGCGCCTCCGGAATGCCGCACAGTCCAAAGCCGCCGACGGCGAATGTCTGCCCGTCCTTGACGATGCCTTCGAGCGCGGCTGCCGCGCTTGCGTAGACTTTATTCATCAGTGTGTCCCTTCCTTGATTGGATACCCGAAAACCGGATCGATGCGACGCCGTTTTTGTATCGACTGGCGCCGGCTCGTGCATTCTGCTGCCCTTGCATGAACCGGCTGACGGGGCGCTGCGGACGCGGCCCGACATGCCATTCTAGTCATCCGCGGCGAATGGTGGCGCGACACGGGCACATCCTTTCCGTGTCGCGCTCGCGAGCGGCCGTGAACCCGCAACGACGGCCGCCTGGGAGCTCCATTTCGCGCCTGCATCGCATCTCATGATGTGCCGAAAGGGTACGATGTGGCGGCCTTGCGGCACAATACGCAAAAATACATAAGTATTCGTACCGCATCCCTCCGATTTCATGCCCGCTCTGGATTATCAAACCGCTTTTCATCTCGCGCCGATCGGTCTGGTGCTGTCGCGCGAGCGGATCATTGAAGACTGCAACGAGCAGGTGGCCGCCATCTTCGGACGCTCGCGCGAGTCGTTGCTGGGGCAATCGTTCGCGGTGCTGTATCCGTCGCCGGACGAGTTCCAGCGCATCGGCGAACGCATTCCGCCCATCATGACGGCGCAAGGCAGCTACGCCGACGACCGCATCATGAAGCGCGCGAACGGCGAACTGTTCTGGTGTCACGTGACGGGGCGCTCGCTCGATCTCGCCGTGCCGCACGCCGCGGGTGTCTGGACCTTCGAGGATTTGAGCGCGACGCGGCGCGTCGCCGTCGAACTGACGCCGCGCGAGCGCGAAATCGCCGCGCAACTGGTGACGGGGAAAACGAGCAAGCAGATCGGCAGGATTCTCGACATCAGCTCGCGGACGGTCGACGTCTATCGCGCGCGGCTGATGCGCAAGTACGACACGGGCAACGCGACGGAACTGCTGCAGCGGCTGCTCGGCAATTGATTGTCGAGGACAGCGAGGCGCCAGCACGCTTCGCCGGCGCGCTTGCGCGAAGGCAAAAGCTCAGGCTTTGACAAGCTGTGCGTGCTCAATCGTCGAGCGCAGCAGCTCGGGAATCGGCACCGATTTGCCCGCCGCGTAGTCGATCCACACGCACTTCGCGGAACCGCGTGCGTACAGCGTGTTCGTGTCGTCGGCGCGAAAAAGCTCGAAGCGCGTGTCGAAGCTGCTGCGCCCCGGCGTGCCGACCGTCATGCGCCCGATCACGTCGCCGGGGTAGTGCAGCTGCTTCAGGAATTCCATTGACGCATTGACGATCACGGGCCCTTCCCCTTCGCCGTTGCCGCCGGCGATGCCAAGCTGCTCGAACCAGGAAATCCGCACCTGCTCCATGTAGCGGAAATAGACCGTGTTATTCACATGACCGAACGCGTCCATGTCGCCCCAGCGGATCGGCATCGACATTTCAAAAACGGGGTGGTAATCGCTCATTGCACTTCTTCTACGGGTTGAATCGGAAAACGGATCCGCGCGGCGTCCGGCGCGAGGCGCAAAGGCCGCGAATCGACACTGCGGACGGCTTCGCGTAACGCCCGCGCTCAGCGGACGTTGCGCGCGAGTGCCGATAATCGCTCTTTTCCGGCGTTTGTGCCGTGAGCGTTACACGAAGCACAAGGGGGCCGAACGATTGCCCGGCCGCCTCACGAAAGGGCGAAGCCGTCGTCGGCGGCAATCACCGAGCCGTTGATGAACTGCGATTCGTCGGCGGCGAGCAGCAGCAACAGCCCATCGAGATCCTCCGGCTTGCCGACGCGGTGGCGCGGCAGCATGGAAACCAGCTTTTGCCCCTGATCGGTCGACCAGTGATGGTGGTTGATCTCGGTATCGATATAACCGGGGCAGATCGCGTTGACGTTGATGCCGTGTCGCCCCCACTCCTGTGCCATCGCTTTCGTCATGTGCACGACGGCCGCCTTGCTCATCGAGTAGAGCCCGATTTGCGGCAGCACCCGCAAACCCGCCACCGACGCGATATTGATGATCCGGTACGGCGGCTTATTCGCGCCGCCGCCACGCATGATCATCCGTTTGGCCACTTCCTGCGCGACGAAGAAAGCCCCGCGCGTGTTCGTGTCGAACACGTATTCGAAGTCCGCGGGTGTCACGTCGGTCAGCTTCTGCGTCGTCGACACCCCCGAGTTGTTGACGAGGATATCGATCGTGCCCGCCTCGGTCTCGGCATGCGCGACGGCTGACTTGATGCTCTGATAGTCCGTCACGTCGAGCGAGACGACATGCGCTGCGCCGCCCGATGCCTCGATCTCGGCACGTAGCTCCTTCAGAAGCTCGACACGTCGGCTTGCCAGCACGACCTTTGCCCCGGCTTGCGACAGCACCATCGCAAACCGCTTGCCCAGCCCACTTGACGCGCCCGTAATCAGCGCTACCTTACCTTCCAGATTGATCGAACGGCCCATTGTCGTTTTCCTTGGAACGTGGATGTGACGCGAGTCAGGCCGACGTGCCGTGTGGCATCGGGTCATCCCGAATCACATAAATAGTACGATCGTGCTAATCTTACGCCTTTGTGTTGCAGCGCAGGGATCGTTCGCTGAAAATACGATCCCGAAAAAAGCATTCTAACGGTAAGAGGAGCATCATGACCCCCGCAAGTCTGATCGAGCAGTACGGTCCGCGCGAGTCGATGGAATATGACGTGGTGATCGTCGGCGGCGGCCCGGCGGGTCTCGCCGCGGCGATTCGCCTGAAGCAGCGTGCCGCGGAAAAAGGCGTCGAAATCGGCGTCTGCGTGCTCGAAAAGGGCTCGGAAATCGGGGCGCATATCCTCTCCGGCGCAGTGATGGACCCACGCGCGCTCAACGAGCTGATTCCCGACTGGAAGGAAAAAGGCGCGCCGCTGGATGTCGAGGTGACGGAGGACCGCTTCCTGTTCCTGTCGGAAACGGGCGCGAAGTCCGTGCCGAACTGGGCGCTGCCCGATAACTTCAAGAATCACGGCAACTACGTGATCAGCCTCGCGAACGTCACGCGCTGGCTCGGCCAGCAGGCGGAAGCGCTGGGCGTCGAGATTTTCCCTGGCTTTCCGGCCGCCGAAGTGCTGTACAACGATGACGGCTCCGTGAAGGGAGTCGCGACGGGCAATCTCGGCATCGGCAAGGACGGCGAACCGACCGAGAATTTCCAGCTCGGCATGGAACTGCACGCGAAGTACACGCTGTTCTGCGAAGGCGCGCGGGGCCACCTCGGCCGTCAACTGTCGGACAAATTCCGGCTGCGCGACGGCGCCGATCCGCAGGTGTACGGCATCGGCATCAAGGAGCTGTGGGAGATCGATCCCGCCAAGCACAAGCCGGGCCTCGTGATCCACACGGCCGGCTGGCCGCTCGACACGCAGACCTACGGCGGCTCGTTCCTCTATCACATCGACAACAATCAGGTGATGGTGGGCTTCGTGGTCGGCCTCGGCTATTCGAATCCGTATCTGTCGCCGTTCGAGGAATTCCAGCGCTACAAGACGCACCCGGAAATCCGCAAGTTTCTCGAAGGCGGCAAGCGCGTGTCGTATGGGGCGCGCGCGATCACGGCGGGCGGCCTGATGTCGCTGCCGAAGCTGGTGTTCCCGGGCGGCGCGCTGGTCGGCGACGACGCGGGCTTCCTGAACGCGTCCCGTATCAAGGGCTCGCACGCGGCGATCAAGACGGGCATGCTCGCCGCCGACGCGGCGTTCGATGCCGTGCAGGCAGGCCGTCAAAACGACGAACTGAAGGCCTACCCCGAGGCGTTCAAGACCTCGTGGCTGCACACGGAGCTACATAAAGCCCGCAACTTCAAGCAGTGGATGAGCAAGGGCCTGTACCTGGGCACGCTGATGGTCGGCATCGAGCAGAAACTGCTGGGCGGCAACGTGCCGTGGACGCTGCACCACCAGCACTGGGATCACGAGATGCTGAAGCCTGCATCGCAGTGCAAGCCGATCGAGTATCCGAAGCCGGACGGCAAGCTGACGTTCGACCGGCTTTCGTCGGTGTTCATCTCGAACACGAACCACGAAGAGAACCAACCCGCGCACCTGACGCTGAAAGACCCGTCGGTGCCCGTCAAGGTGAACTGGCAGACCTATGCGGGACCGGAAAGCCGCTATTGCCCCGCGGGCGTCTACGAGTTCATGAAGAACGACGACGGCAGCGAGCGCCTCGTGATCAACGCGCAGAACTGCGTGCACTGCAAGACGTGCGATATCAAGGACCCGACGCAAAACATCGTGTGGGTCACGCCGGAAGGCGGCGGTGGGCCGAACTACCCGAACATGTGACGCACGCCGCGCCCTGGCAATCAAAAACGCCGCTCGATGAGCGGCGTTTTCTCGTGATGGCGTCCATGTGTGGGCAATCGCACCTGCGTCATGCCGCGAACGCCTCCAGCCGCGCCCGCACCCTTTCGAGCACAGGCTGCCACGCGCCGACGGACGGTTGCCGGAACAGTTCGACCGTCTGATACCACGGCGTACCCTCCGTTTCCTCGCCCCAGAACCAGGCGGACACGTGATCTATCATCAGCCACGTCGGCACGCCGAGCGCACCCGCCAGATGCGCGGGACCGCTGTCGATCGTCACGAGCGCGTCGAGATTGACGAGCAGCGCGGCCACATCGTCGAAGCCCGCTTCGAACTGCGTCGTCGGATCGACGATATCGACGCCCTGTCCTCGCCATTGCCCGACGGCCTCCTCGCGCCCCGGCGAAATCGCGAAGAACGTCACGCCGGGCACATTCAGGATTGTCATGAGCTGATCCGCGGGAACCGAACGACGCGCGTCGCGAATGTGATCGGGATTGCCGTTCCACACGATGCCGATCTTCTTGTTCCCCGCCTGCGCCGCAAGGGCGACGCGTTCACGCCATACGTCCGCCCGTGCGGGATCGGCGGCCAGATACGGACGCCCCCACATCGACGGATCGTTGATGCCGAGGCGCAGCGGCAAGCTCATCAGCCCGCAGTGATAGTCCGGTTTCGTGTCGAGGCGCGTTTCGATGCTGATGGCGGCAGGCAGCATGCGTTCGAACAGATGCTGCATCGGCCCCGCATAGCCGAAGATCACGCGGCCGCCTTCGCGTTGCGCACGTTCCGCGAGCAGCGGCAGGAAACGCACGGCCCACAAACAGTCGCCATTGCCCTGCTCGCCATAAACGACGAGCGTCTTGCCCGCCAGCGATTCGCCGCGCCAGTTGGGACTGAGTGAAGCAAGCGCGGCCTTGGCGGCGTTCGCGTCGTCCGCGAACGCGATGCGCGCTTCGTAGTCGAGCCAGCCTTGCGCGTATCGCCCCGAGCGCACTTCCAGTTCCGACAGATCGAATAGCGCGTGCGCATTATTCGGCGTGAGTTCGAGCACGCGGCGCAGCAGCGCTTCCGCTTCGGCGAACCGGCCTTGCTCCTTGATGCATAGCGCGAGCTTGTGCAGAACGATGTGATTGCCCGGCGCCGCGCGCGCCGCTTCGTGCAGCAGACGCTGAGCTTGCGTGAAATCGTCCCGCTGCTGGGCAGACGCTGCCCGCCAGACGAGCGCGTTCGCGTCGCTCGCATCGCGCGCCAGCAATAGCGCCGTCGCCGAATCGACGAGCACCCAGTCGCGCAGGACGAACGCCGTCTGCGCGATGTTGTGAAGCAACCCGGGTTCGCAGTTGGCATCGAGCCGCCACGCGCGAACGAGCGCATCGATTGCTTCCCGCAAACGCGCCTTGTCGCCGTTCGCCGAGGCCAGCAACGCATTGCCGAGCGCGAGCCAGTCGGCCGCGACGGCGCAGGGCCTCGCGGTGCGCGCGCGTAATTGCCCCAGCGCGTCGGCGCCCGCGGGATCGATGTTGTTCATGTTGACCCCACTGTCAAAAAGCGGCGCTCCGCCAACGCGGCGTCAGCGTTTTCGCCGGTCGAGTGCCGTCCGACGTATGGCCCGCGTCAGGGCGCGCTCGCGGCGATCTTCGGCGTATCGACGCCGACGTCGCCGCACTGCGCGCGGTGCCGCAGTGCGTGGTCGATCAGCACGAGCGCGAGCATCGCCTCGGCGATCGGCGTCGCACGGATGCCGACGCAAGGATCATGGCGGCCGAACGTTTCGACGACAGCAGGTTGCCCGTCCTTGTCGATCGAGCGACGCGGCGTGCGAATACTCGACGTCGGCTTGATCGCAATCGACACCGTGACGTCCTGCCCCGTCGAAATGCCGCCGAGCACTCCACCCGCATGATTGCCGACGAAACCTTCCGGCGTCAGCTCGTCGCCATGCACCGAACCGCGCTGCCGCACGCTCTCGAAGCCCGCGCCGATCTCGACGCCCTTCACCGCGTTGATGCCCATCATTGCGTGCGCGATATCGGCATCGAGCCGGTCGAACAGCGGCTCGCCGAGGCCAACGGGCACGCCCGACGCCACGACGTTGATACGCGCGCCGATCGAATCGCCGTCCTTGCGCAGCGCATCCATGTACGCCTCGAGTTGCGGCACGATGTCCGCGTTCGGCACGAAGAACGGGTTTTCGCGCACATGCTGCCAGTCGACGAACGGCACATCGATTTCGCCGAGCGCCCCCAAATAGCCGCGAATCTCAGTGCCGAACTTTTCGCGCAGCCATTTCTTCGCGACGGCACCCGCCGCGACGGTCGGCGCCGTCAGTCGCGCGGACGAACGGCCGCCGCCGCGATAGTCGCGGATGCCGTACTTCTGCCAATAGGTATAGTCGGCGTGCCCCGGGCGGAACGTTTCCGCGATGTTGCCGTAGTCCTTGCTGCGCTGGTCCGTATTGCGGATCAGCAGCGCGATTGGCGCGCCCGTCGTTTTGCCCTCGAAGACGCCCGACAGGACCTCGACCTTGTCTTCCTCCTGGCGCTGCGTCACATGGCGCGACGTGCCGGGCCGGCGGCGATCGAGTTCGAGCTGAATGTCGGCTTCGACGAGCGACATGCCCGGCGGGCAGCCGTCTATCACACAGCCGATGGCTGGGCCATGCGATTCGCCGAAGGTCGTGACGGTGAAGAGCGTACCGAGGGTATTGCCGGACATGGGCGTCGTCCAAAGAAATGCGGGGAGAGCGTTATTATGCCAGCCCAGCCGGTTCGACGTGGCGCGGACAGGTTCGCGCGGAAGTCATAGGACAAAAACACAAACGCGCACGTTGCCCGCCGTGACACCAGCCTCACTTCCTCGCGCCGCGCAGTTCCATCACGAGCTGTTGCAGGCGCGCCGGCGACGCTTGTTCAGGCTCGAGCGGCACGCCCACAGCGAGCGTCAGGCGGCTCATCACGCCCTTCTGGATCGGCCGCGGAAAGCGCGCGTCGATGCTGCGGGACCAGAAGCTGCCCCACAGGCCGCGCAGCGCCATCGGCACGACAGGCACGGGTGCGCGGCGCACGATCTCCGTCACGCCATGCCGGAACGGATTCATGTCTCCTGTTTTCGTCAGCTTGCCTTCGGGAAAAATGCAGACGAGATCGCCCTCTTCAAGCGCCCTTGCGCAGGCATCGTAAGCACGTTTGAGCAGAATCGCGTCTTCGTGCGCGGGCGCAATCGGAATCGCCTTCGCATGTCTGAACAGCCAGCCGGCAAACGGCATGCGAAAAATACGGTGATCCATCACGAAGCGGATCGGACGAGGGCTTTCGGCCATGATGACGATGGCATCGACATAGCTCACGTGATTGCACACCAGCACGGCCGCGCCCTCTTCGGGGATGCGCTCTGCGTGAACGAGGCGGATCCGGTAGAACGTGTGCACGAGCAGCCACGCGACGAAGCGCAGCAGAAACTCGGGCACGAGCGAATAGATGTAGACGGCGACGACCACGTTGAGGAGCGCCGTGACGAGGAAAAGCCCCGGAATGCCGACGCCCGCCGACGTCAGCGCGACGGCCATCAGCGCCGACACGATCATGAACAGCGAGTTGAGGATATTGTTCGCGGCGATGATCCGCGCGCGATGGCTGGGCTGGCTGCGGCTCTGGATCAGCGCGTAAAGGGGCACGCTGTAGAAGCCGCCGAACATCGCGAGCAGGAACAGGTCGGCGAGCACGCGCCAGTGCGCGGGCAGCGTCATGAACTCGCCGACCGTCAGCAGATGCCCGGCGCCCGGCAACGCGTGGCTTGCAAAGAACAGATCGATTCCGAATGCGCTGATGCCAATCGAGCCGAGCGGCACGAGGCCGATCTCGATGCGCTTTTTCGACAGCCGCTCGCACAGCAGAGAGCCCGTGCCGATGCCGATCGAGAATGTCGCGAGCAGCACCGTCACGACGTCCGGGTTGGCGGACAACACGTCCTTCGCAAAACGGAAGAACGAGGATAGGAACGTCGCGCCGACAAACCACAACCAGGAAATGCCAAGCAGGCTTAGGAACACCGTCCGGTTTTCGCGCGCGAGTTTCAGATTGCGCCAGGTCTCACTGACCGGATTCCAGTTGATGCGCAAATCAGGCTGAGATGGCGTCGATCGCGGCACGAACCCCGACGCCACGCGCCCGATCAGCGCGATCGCGACGCAGCCGAACGCGAGGATTGCCGCACCATGCGTCTGCGCGCCCGCCGCCGCACCGCCCGCGATCGTGCCGAGCAGAATCGCGACGAACGTGCCCATCTCGACCATGCCGTTGCCGCCCACCAGCTCCGTCTTGTCCAGGTGCTGCGGCAGATACGCGTACTTGACGGGGCCGAACACCGTCGAATGGACACCCATCAGGAACGTGCACAGATACAGCAGCACGGCGTCATGCAGCCAGAATCCCGCGCCCCCGACCAGCATCACGCCGATCTCGAAGGTCTTCACGAAGCGCGTCAGCATGGCCTTGTCGTACTTGTCGGCGATCTGACCGGAAGTCGCTGAGAACAACACGAACGGCAGAATGAAGATCGCTGAAATAAGAAAGGCAGCCGTGTCCGCGTTGACGCCTGAGAAACGCGCGGCCTGATACGTGACGAGCGACGTGAAGCCGATCTTGAACACGTTGTCGTTCATCGCACCGAGGAACTGCGTCCAGAAGAAAGGGGCGAAGCGTCGTTCGCGCAACAGGCCGAATTGCGAACCATGTTCGCGCGCGGCGCGCCTTGTGCGTTGGGCGGTGGACAACGGACGGTCGCTCATGGGAGGGTCGATGGATGGGGAGACTACGCTCGAATCCGCAGACGCTCTACGGGAATCGCGGACACAAAAAAAGCGCACGCTGGTCGCGCGCGCTTCGACGAGGATTCAGTCATGCGGGAGCGGCGTATCGGCAGCGCCGGCATCGGGCCTGCTCAACGCGAGGGCTGCTCCTGCTGCGGCTCGTCTTCCGCCGGCCAGTCGCGGATATAGGCCTTCAGCATCCGGTTCTCGAAGCCCTGCTCTTCGACGACAGCCTTCGCGACGTCGTAGAAAGAAATCACGCCCATCAGCTTGCGGCTTTCCATGACGGGCAGGTAGCGCACGTGATGTTCGAGCATCATGCGGCGCACTTCGTTGACATCCGTTTCGGGCGTGCACGTGAGCGGGTGATCGTCCATGACCTTGCGGATCGTATTGCCGCCTACGCTGCCGCCGGTGCGGCTCAGCACGAGAATGATCTCGCGGAACGTCAGCATGCCGACGAGATCGCCGTACTCCATGACGACGAGCGAGCCGATGTCGTGCTCCGCCATCGTGTTGACGGCTTCATTGAGCGGCGTATCGGGCGTGACGGTGAAAAGGGTGTTGCCCTTGACCTTGAGAATGTCGCTGACTCGCATGATTTGTCTCCTGTCGGCCAGAGTTGGCGCTTTGACGCATTGCCCTGGTCCCACCCAACATGGTTGCTGACGAAGCCTTCTGCAATGCAAAAAGGCATGACTGACTTTCGATCCTAGCGGAAAGGCCTACAAAAAGGAAGCGGACACCCGCCCCCGTCAGCGCGCCGCCGAACGCCCGACAGACGGCGCGTCCAGGCCTTCCGGCGGCCGGCTGCCGCACGCGGCAAGCCCCTCTTGCGCGGCTTTGACGCACGGCTGCCTACGGGCGAAAACGGAGTGGTCCGCGCGCGCCGCGATGATACGATGGCCCCCACTCTCACCTTCGCCGGGCTCCCGACGCCTGGCCGTCCATGATGTCCGCCAACCGTTTCGACACGCTTGCGCTGCATGCGGGCGCCGCGCCCGATCCCGCAACGGGCGCGCGCGCCACGCCCATCTATCAGACCACGTCGTTCTCGTTCCGTGATTCCGACCATGCCGCCGCGCTTTTCAACATGGAGCGCGCGGGCCACGTCTACTCGCGCATCTCGAACCCGACCGTCGCCGTGTTCGAGGAGCGCGTCGCCGCGCTCGAAAACGGCGCCGGCGCGATCGGCACAGCAAGCGGCCAGGCCGCGCTGCACCTCGCGATCGCGACGTTGATGGGCGCAGGCTCGCATATCGTCGCGTCGGGCGCGCTGTACGGCGGCTCGCACAACCTGCTCAACTACACGCTGCGCCGCTTCGGCATCGAAACGACCTTCGTGAAGCCCGGCGACATCGACGCATGGCGCGCCGCGCTGCGCCCGAACACGAAGCTGCTGTTCGGCGAGACACTCGGCAACCCGGGCCTCGACGTGCTCGATATCGCGACGATCGCGCAGATCGCGCACGAGCATCGCGTGCCGCTGCTCGTCGATTCGACATTCACGACGCCATATCTGCTCAAGCCCTTCGACCATGGTGCCGACTTCGTCTACCACTCGGCGACCAAGTTTCTGGGCGGCCACGGCACGACGATCGGCGGCGTGCTGGTCGACGGCGGCACGTTCGACTTCGAGGCCTCCGGGCGCTTCCCGGAATTCACCGAGCCGTACGAGGGCTTTCACGGCATGGTGTTCGCCGAGGAAAGCACTGTCGCGCCGTTCCTGCTGCGGGCCCGCCGCGAAGGGCTGCGCGACTTCGGCGCGTGCCTGCATCCGCAAGCCGCGTGGCAACTGCTTCAGGGCATCGAAACGCTGCCCCTGCGCATGGAGCGGCACGTCTCAAATACGCGCAAGATCGTCGAATTCCTTGCCGCGCACCCCGCCGTCGCATCCGTCGCCTATCCGGAGCTGCCGACGCACCCGGATCACGCACTCGCCCAGCGCCTGCTACCGCGCGGCGCGGGCGCCGTGTTCAGCTTCGACCTGCGCGGCGACCGCGCCGCCGGCCGCGCGTTCATCGAGGCGCTGTCGCTGTTCTCGCATCTGGCAAATGTCGGCGACGCACGCTCGCTCGTCATTCACCCCGCATCGACAACGCATTTCCGCATGGACGCCGCCGCGCTTGCAGCGGCGGGCATCGCGGAAGGCACGATACGTCTGTCGATCGGCCTTGAAGATCCCGACGATCTGATCGACGACCTCAAGCGCGCGCTGAAGGCCGCGCAGAAGTCCGCGGGCGGCGCGGCCAAACCATCCACGACGCCCCCTGCCACGCCCACCGATAGCGCGCGCAAGGAGTCCGCATGATCGTCGACGTCAACGGCAAACGGGCCTATGCCTACACGGGCGGCAAGCCATTCGACGCCGCCCTGCCCACCGCCGTCTTCATCCACGGCGCCCAGCACGATCACAGCGTCTGGGCGCTGCAGACGCGCTATTTCGCGCACCACGGTTTCGGCGTGCTGGCCGTCGATCTGCCCGGCCACCACCGCAGCGCCGGCCCCGCGCTCGCGAGTATCGGCGCGATCGCCGACTGGCTCGCCGCACTGCTCGACGCGCTGGGCGTGGCGCGCGCGTTCGTCGCCGGGCACAGCATGGGCTCGCTCGTCGCGCTCGATTTCGCGGCCCGCTATCCGTCACGCGCGACGCATCTCGCGCTCGTCGCGACAGCCGTGCCGATGGCTGTCTCCGATGTGCTGCTCGACGCGGCCCGCGAGCGCGAGCCCGAAGCGATCGCGATGGTCAACCAGTGGTCGCATTCGACCATTGCCGCCAAGCCGTCCTGCCCCGCCCCCGGCTTCTGGCTCCTCGGCATGAACCAGCGGTTGATGGAACGCGTCTCGGCAACGGGCGAACCTCAGCTTTTTCACACCGACTTCGCCGCCTGCAACGGATACGCGGATGGCCTTGTCCGCGCTGCGCAAGTGGCATGCCCCGTGCGCCTGATCGTAGGCAAGCGCGACGCGATGACACCGCCGCGCGCGACCAGGGCGCTCGCCGACGCGCTGCGCGAAGCGAACGTGCCAGTCGATACGGTCGAGCTCGACGCCGGCCACGCGCTGATGTCGGAGCAGCCCGACGCGACGCTCGATGCGCTGTTTGCCTTCGCGACGACACGCGCTTCGAAACGCCCCGAGTCGTAATCCGAATCGCCACCCGACCGTCACCCGAACCGCCATCCGAACCGCCACCCGAATCGCCAGATTAACCGCCCCCGAAAGCGCGCACCATATGCCGAATGGCCAGGTTGCAGGCGTCTGGCGATCGCAGCACAATGAATCCATGCCTGCGCAGTTCTGGTGTCGCGATATCGCGAGAGGCAGCACAGGCGGGCAATGGAGGCGATCATGGGCCATCAGACAACGCACGACGAGCACTTCGCCAACTTTGCGGAGTTCTATCCGTACTATCTGACCGAGCATCGCAATACGATGTCGCGGCGTCTGCATTTCATCGGCTCGCTGGGTGTGATCGGCTGCGTCGCAATGGCGCTCGCGACGGGCGACTGGCTATGGCTGCCGGCAGCCGTCGTGTGCGGGTATGGGTTGGCGTGGGTCGGCCACTTCTTCTTCGAGAAGAACAGGCCGGCAACGTTCAGGCACCCGGTCTATAGCCTGATGGGCGACTGGGTGATGTTCAAGGACATCTGCACGGGGCGCATTTCGCTTTAGCGCCGCCACGAAGCCGAACGGGGCATGCACAACCGAGAACGCGCGCGCCCCGTCCGCTGTCACGCGGCCTGCTGAGGCATCGCGGCCGCTCCGCCCACGCCTGTCTGATCCTGCCGCGCTGCGCCGCGCGAGGCCGCGCGGGCCGCCAGCAACGCCGCGAGGCTCACCCTGAGCCCGTCGTTATCGAGTGCGGCAAGCAGCGTCGCGCTATCGACGTGCGTCGAATCGAGCTTCAGTTGATAAGCGAGTTCGTCGCGGTCGATCACGAACAGGTTGTACAGTCGCTCGACGGTGATCTGATTCGGGTTCGCAACCAGCAGGAAGCGCGGGCGCTGGCCGTTTTCATCGAGCTGCACGATCCAGTCGATCGCTTCGAGCTGCTGCAACAGGCGCACGGTCGTGTCCATGTCGCGGCGCAATGCACGTGCGAGCTCCGGCACGGTATAGCCGTGCGTGCCCGCTTCGCGCGCTTCGACAAGGCGCGCCAGCAGTTCGAGCGAGTCGAGCAGATCGCTGCCTGGAAAGTCGGGGCGATGGAATTGCCCGGTGCGTATCGCGGGCAGCGCCGACGCGATCATCGCGCCTGCCAGCGTGATGAACCAGCTCAGGTACATCCACAGCAGAAAGAGCGGCACGACGGCGAAGGCGCCGTACACGGCCGTGTACGTGGGAATGCGCCGGATGTAGAAGCCGAAGCCGCGCTTGGCGAGCTCGAACGCGATCGCGGCCGTCACGCCGCCGACGATCGCGTCGCGCCACTCCACGCGGCAGTTCGGCACGAACACGTACAGCAGCGTGAACGCAAGCACCGTCAACGGCAGAGCCGCGCCCGCCAGCGCCCATTCGATCAGCGGCGTGATGCGCTGCGCGGCGGAGAAACTCATCGACTGCGTGAACAGATACGACGAGATCGACAGGCTCACGCCGATCAGAATAGGCCCGAGCGTCAGGATCGACCAGTAGACGAGCACGCGCTGCGCGAAAGGTCGCGCCTTGCGCACGCGCCAGATCACGTTGAACGCCGACTCGACCGTCATCATCGTCATCACGGACGTGACGAACAGCACGATCATGCCGACCGTCGTCAGCCCCTTCGCCTTTGAGGCGAACTGGTTCAGGTATTTGAAGATCTGGTTGTTGAACTGGTCGGGCATCAGGTGGTCGGCGAGGAACTGCTGCAGCGACACCTGAAACTGCGCGAAGATCGGGAACGCGGTGAAAAGCGCGAACGCGACGGTCGCAAGCGGCACCAGCGACAGCATCGTCGTGAACGTGAGACTGCCCGCCACCTGCGGAATGCGATCCTCGCCGCTGCGCTTCGCGGCGAACTCCGCGAGACGCTTGAGCGTGTCGAGATCGAGACCCAACCTGGACAACAAACCGACCTCCTCCGACATCAATGCACGCGCCAGCGTGAACATGGCCTGTGAGCCGAAACACCCGCCGGGCCGTCCAGGATCGCCACAGGCGAACAACCCGAAAGCGGTCCGCAAGCAAGACCCCCACAGACATACTCACGGCACCGCCGGCGAACCCACCCCTATAATACCCGTTCACTGCAAACGGCCTATGAAAGACATCCTCGTGCTTTACTACAGCCGGCACGGCGCCACGCGCGAACTCGCGCTGGCGATCGCGCACGGCGTCGACGGCGTTCCCGGCATGCAGGCGCGCGTGCGCACGGTGCCACCCGTCTCGACGGTCTGCGAAGCCACGCAGCCCGACATTCCCGACGAAGGGCCGCCCTACGCGGAGCTGCGCGATCTCGAAGAATGCGCGGGGCTCGCGCTCGGCTCGCCGACCCGCTTCGGCAACATGGCCGCGCCGCTCAAATACTTCCTCGACGGCACGACGCCGCAGTGGCTTTCGGGCGCGCTCGCGGGCAAGCCCGCCTGCGTGTTCACGTCGACGGGCAGCCTGCACGGCGGCCAGGAAACGACGCTGCTGTCGATGATGCTGCCGCTTTTGCATCACGGCATGCTGATCGTCGGCATTCCGTACACCGAAAGCACGCTCACGACGACGCAGACGGGCGGCACGCCCTATGGCGCTTCGCATTTCGCGCGCGCGGACTCGGCGGGCCACGGCATCTCCGCCGACGAGAAGACGCTCGCCATCGCGCTTGGCGCGCGCATCGCGCGCACGGCGGCATCGATGAGCGAACGTCCATGAGCATGCCGCGCGGCGCAGCCGGAACACTCGTCGAGGGCAATCGCGTTGCCGCATCGGGCGCGGCGCTTGCGCTGATCGCGTTGATCGCGCTGTGCGCCGCATGGGAATGGTGGCTCGCGCCGTTGCGCGCGGGCGGCTCCCTGCTGGTGCTCAAGACCGTGCCGTTGCTGCTCGCGCTGCCGGGCGTAGTGCGCAAGCGGCTCTACACGTTGCAATGGGCGTCGATGCTGAGCTTGCTGTACCTGATGGAAGGCATCGTGCGCGGCATGTCCGATCGCGGCCCGAGCGCGACGCTCGGCTGGTGCGAAGCGTTCTGCGCCGTCGCGTTCTTCGGCTGTGCGCTCGCGTATGTCGCACCGTTCAAGCGCGCCGCGAAACGCCGCGCGCGCGCTGCGCGCGACCACGACACAGCAAACGGAACCGGGCGCGGCCCCGCATAAACCGTCCTGCGGCGCGCGGCCCCGGCCCGGCCCCAACGCACGTCGATCAACCTGAGCCGCATGAGACGACGCTCGCATCTACCGACCACGCCCAAGCCCGATACGCTTCACCCGTCCTGACCGACCAACCATGAATTCCGCTGCTCCATCGACCTTCATCGCCGCGTGCATCGACGCCATCGGCGCCGCGCATGTTCTCACCGATTCACACGACACCGCGCCGTATCTGACCGACTGGCGCCGCCGCTATACGGGCAGCGCGTGCGCGGTGCTGTGTCCCTCGACGGCTGACGAAGTCGCCGCGCTCGTGAAGCTCGCGAACCAGCACCGCGTCGCGATCGTGCCGCAAGGCGGCAACACCGGCCTCGTCGGCGGCGCGACACCCGATGCGAGCGGCGCGCAAGCAGTGCTGAGCCTCAAGCGCCTGAACCGCGTGCGCGACGTCGATCCGCACAACAACACGATCACCGTCGAAGCGGGCGTCGTGCTTGCCGATGTGCAGTCGCGCGCCGAAGCGGCGGGCCGCCTGTTCGCGCTGAGTCTCGCGGCGCAAGGCAGCTGCACGATAGGCGGCAATCTGTCGACGAACGCCGGGGGCACGGGCGTGCTGCGCTACGGCAACGCGCGCGAGCTATGTCTCGGGCTGGAGGTGGTGACGCCGCAGGGCGAGCTGTGGGACGGGCTGCGCGGACTACGCAAGGACAATACGGGCTACGATCTGCGCGATCTCTTTATCGGCGCGGAAGGCACGCTCGGCATCATCACGGCTGCCGTAATGAAGCTGCATCCCCAGCCGACCGCTCGCGTGACCGCCCTCGCCGCGCTGCCGTCGCCGCATGCCGCGCTGGATTTTCTGTCGCTCGCGCAACGTCACGCCGGGCCGCTTCTGACCGGCTTCGAGCTGATGTCGGATTTCTGCCTGCGGCTCGTGGGCAAGCACTTTGCGCAAATGCGCTACCCGTTCGCGCAAGCGCATGCTCAGATCGTGCTGCTCGAACTGTCGGACAGCGAAAGCGAAGAGCACGCACGCGCCCTCTTCGAGCGTCTGATGGAAACCGCGCTCGAGGCCGGTCTCGTCGAGGACGCCGTGGTCGCGGAAAATCTCGCGCAGTCGGCGGCCTTCTGGAATTTGCGCGAGCACATTCCACTCGCGCAGGCCGAGGAAGGGCTCAACATCAAGCACGATATCGCGGTGCCGATCTCGCGCATCGGCCATTTCATCGAGGAAACGGATGCCGCGATTGCGCAGGCCGCGCCTGGCGCGCGCATGGTGACGTTCGGCCATCTCGGCGACGGCAATCTGCATTACAACGTGCAGGCGCCGGAAGGCGTCGATGCGAGACAGTTTCTCGCCGAATATCAGAGCACGATGAATCAGATCGTCTACGACAGCGTGCATCGGCATCGCGGCAGCATCAGCGCGGAACACGGACTCGGTCAGTTAAAAATCGACGAGGCCGCGCATTACAAGCAGGATGTCGAAGTACGTCTGATGAAGACGTTGAAAGCCGCATTCGACCCGCTGAATCTGATGAACCCCGGCAAGGTGCTACGCTAACAGCAACGGCATTCACGAGAGACGTCCATGAAAATCCGCGTGCTGTCCGATCTGCATCTCGAATGCGACGCGCCCGAACTGATTCCACATGCGCACGCCGATCTCGTCGTACTGGCGGGCGACATCCACAACCACGCCGAGGGCTTGCGCTGGGCGGCTGAAACATTCGACGGCGCAGTGCCCGTCATCTATGTGCCGGGCAATCACGAGTACTACGACGGCGAGTTCGGCGCGCTCGAAGCGGCGATGCGCGACGCCGCCGCCAGCGTCGACAACGTGCACTTTCTCAACAACGCGACGCTTGCCGACCCGCAGGGCGGCTGGCGCGTACTCGGCACGACGCTGTGGACCGACTTCGAACTGTATGGCGCGGACGACGATTCGCGCGCCGCGTCGATCGCAGCGGCCGAACGCGTGATGCTCGACTATCGCGGATTGATCCAGGTGACGTGGACCGCGGGCAACGACGAACGCGATCAGGACGGCGTGAGCGCGCTGCCCGACAACACGCCGCGCAATCTGACGCCCGCCGATACGATCGCGCTTCACCAGCATGCGCGCGCGTGGCTCGAAGCTGAGCTGAAGCAGCCTTTCGCGGGCAAAACGATCGTCGTCACGCATCACGCGCCGCATCGGCGCAGCCTCGCGGAGCGTTATGCGGAAGATCTCGTGTCAGCGGGTTTCGTCAATCACCTGCCGACGCTCGTGCACGCGCCTGTCGCGCTGTGGGTGCACGGGCACACGCACACGGCATTCGATTACGTGGAGAACAGTACGCGCGTGGTCTGCAATCCGCGCGGCTACATCGACCGCCGCACGCGACGGCTCGAGAACGAAGCGTTTGCGTGGGATAAGGTCGTAGAGATCTGAGGCGCGCCCACTACGCGCCCTTTTAGAGACGATCAGTACCGGGACGATCAAAATCCGCTGATGTCACGCGGGCGACGCGCACGCCGCTCGATGCGCACGGGCACGAGCCGTTGCTGCGGCCGCAAGCGGCGCAGCAGATCGCGCGACGCCGCAATTCCAATCAATCCGAACATGATGGCGACGCCGATCATCAACAGTTGCGTGTCCATGTTTCCCTCTTCGATTCAGATGTGCAAACGCGCCGGACATCGTCGGCTGCGGCCCTTGACTACACGTTAGCAAACGCGGTGCCGTGAGGAAGTAAGGAAGTGTTGCGGTGCGGCGCAACGATGTAACAGTCCGTCAAAAGGCTGTCCGAAGCATATTGCGCCTGCCTCGCGTATTTTCAATGCGTCGTGTCAAGTACGCGCGAATTGGCGCAGTTCGGCCTGATCGGCGGCAAGCGTCGCGGGCAGCACGTCGCGCAAAAACTCGACCCAGGTGCGAATCTTCGCGTCCAGATATTGCCGCGACGGGTATAGCGCGTACACGTTCATCTCCTGCGAGATGTACTCGGGCAGAATCCACACGAGCCCGCCGCTGCGCAGGCCCGCAATCGCCGAATAGATCGGCATCACCGCGACGCCCATCCCTTCGCGCACGGCCACGGCCATCGCTTCCGCCACGTTCACCTGGAACGTCGATGCGCCCAGATGCAGCGTCTCCTGGCCGTTCGGGCCATCGAAGGTCCATTCGTCGGCGGGCATGACGGGCGTGATCATCTGCAGGCAGGTATGGCCGCGCAGATCGGACAGCGCCTGCGGCACGCCGTTGCGCTCCAGATAGTCCGGCGACGCGACGGCAATGCTGAACGTGCTGCCGAGGCGTTGCGACACCAGACCCGAATCCGGCAGGCTTTGCGCGAGCACGACCGCGACGTCGTAGCCTTCGTCGAGCAGATCGGGCATGCGCTGCGCGAGCGTCAGTTCGACATGGACGTCGGGATAGCGCTGCTGATAGCGTCCCACGGCGGGCACGATGCAGTGCTGGCCGAAGCTCGTCATGCCGTGCACTTTCAGCTTGCCGGAGGGGCGAGCATGCGCGTCGCTCGCTTCGGCCTCCGCCTGGTCGACATAGGCGAGAATCTGCTCGCACCGTTGCAGATAGCGCTCGCCCGCCTCCGTGAGCGCGATGCGGCGCGTCGTGCGATTCAGCAGACGCGTGCGCAGATGCGCTTCCAGATCGGAGACGGCACGCGATGCGTATGCCGTCGTCGTATTGAGGTGCTGCGCGGCACCCGTGAAACTGCCCGCTTCGACGACGCGGACAAATACGCGCATGTTCTGAAGCGTATCCATATATGACACCCATCCTTCTGACCGGAAGGATTGTTGCACGATTTGGAAAGACGATTATCTCATTCTCCGTAAGTATCCGTTACACCCTTGCCGGTTATTCCGCTAATAATCGAAAAATATAATGACGGACAAGGTTCTATAGCCATTCAGGGAGCAAATCGTGCAGTTTCCGGTAAAGAAAGGGATCGCCGCGCTGTCGGTTCTTACGATCTCGTTGATAATCGCCGGCTGTGCAAGTACCGGGCACATCGCTCCCGAATCGACTGGCACCGATCCCGCCACGCTTGACGTCGGCGCCGCGATCCGCGCGGCCGATACCGACGCTCAATGGCCCGCCGCCGACTGGTGGCGCGCCTATAACGATCCGCAGCTGAACGCCTGGATCGAGCAGGCTCGGGCCGACAGTCCGTCGCTCGCCGCCGCGCAGGCCCGCGTGCGCGAGGCGCAGTCGATGGCGGGCGTCGCGAAGTCGGCGCTCCTGCCGCAGGTCAACGGCAGCATGCAGATCCAGCGCAAGCAATGGCCGGACAATGTTTTTTACGGCCCGGGGCCGCTCGCGGGACAGCAGACGTGGAACAACACGGCTGAGCTCGGCCTGTCCTATCACCTCGACCTGTGGGGCAAGGACAGAAACGCGGCCGAAGCGGCGCTCGACGTCGCCCACGCCCGCTCCGCCGACTATCGCGCGGCGCAGCTCGAACTCGAGTCGAACATCGTGCGCGCCTATATCGGGATGTCGCTGAACTACGCGCTGCTCGATATCGCGAAATCGACGCTCGAGCAGCAGGAGCAGGTCGCGGCGCTCGCAAACCGGCGGCTGAAAGGCGGCATCGGCACGCAGCTCGAAGTCGCGCAGGCGGAAGCGCCGTTGCCGGAATACGAACGACAGATCGACGCAATCGAGGAATCGATCGCACTCGGGCGCAACCAGCTCGCCGCGCTCGCCGGCAAAGGGCCGGGCGCCGGCGACGCGATCACGCGTCCGCAGTTGTCGCTGTCGGCCTTCGCCGGCCTGCCGTCGAAGCTGCCCGCCGAGCTGATCGGCCATCGCCCGGACATCGTGGCCGCGCGCTGGACGGTCGCCGCGCAGGCGCGCGGCATCGACGTCGCGAAGGCCGACTTCTATCCGAACATCGATCTGCTCGCGTCCGTCGGCGGCTATGCGGCGATGGGACCGCTCTTCGGCTTCCTGAAGTCGCAGGCGGGCGGCTGGTCGGCGGGCCCCGCGCTGTCGCTCCCCATCTTCACGGGCGGACGTCTGCGCTCGCAGCTGGGCGCGGCATCGGCGGGCTACGACGTGGCCGTCGACCAGTACAACCAGACCATCGTCGACGCGCTGAAGGAAATCGCCGACGAGGTCGTGCGGATGCATTCGCTCGACACGCAGCTGAAGGACGCACAGCGTTCCGTCGCGACGGCGAGCAAGAGCTATCAGCTCGCGCGCGAGGGTTATCGCCGCGGCCTCACCGACTACGTGAACGTGCTGATCGCGCAGACGCAGTTGCTGCGCGCGCAGGAAGGCGTCGCGAAGGTGCAGGCCGAGCAGTTGTCCGCGCATGCGCAGCTCGTGACGGCGCTCGGCGGCGGGCTGACCGACCCCGCCGATGGTCCGTCGGAAAAGGACGTGCTGCCCGCGCACGGCAAGGGCAGCGTCAACGGTAATGTCACGAAGACGGGCGCAGCCGGCAGCAAGCTGGCCGCCTCGACGGCCGATGCCGGGGCCGCCGGCGCCGCTGCAAACGGCGCGCCGGCCGTGCAGTGACAGGGAAGCCGCCGATGTCCGCCAAGCCTTCCGCCTCCCGCCCGACGCAGACGCCGGGCGCGCTCTACGGCGCGTTCCTCGATTGGGCGCGCGCCGACGGCCGCGCATGGATCTATCTTTTCAAGGCGCTGGCCGCATGCTTTCTCGCGCTCGGCATTGCGATGAGACTCGACCTGCCGCAGCCGCGCACCGCGATGACGACCGTCTTCATCGTGATGCAGCCGCAAAGCGGCATGGTGTTCGCAAAGAGCTTCTACCGGATCTGCGGGACGCTGATCGGTCTCGTGGTGATGCTGGCGCTGACGGGTCTGTTCGCGCAGCAGCCGGAACTCTTCATCATCGCGACGGCGATCTGGGTCGGCATCTGCACGGCGGGCGCGGCGCGCAACCGCAACTTCCGCTCATACGGCTTCGTGCTCGCGGGCTACACGGCGGCGCTGATCGGCATTCCGGCTTCGCAGCATCCGGACGGCGCATTCCTGTCGGCGCTCACGCGCGTCGCGGAAGTCGTGGTCGGCATTGTCTGCGCGGGCGTGGTGAGCGCGCTCGTGCTGCCGCAGCACGCGGGCGAGCAAATGCGCAGCACGGTGCGCGCGCGCTTCTCGTCGTTCGTCGATTACGTGTGCGCGGCGTTATCGGGCAACGCCGATCGCGCGCGCATCGAGGACACCAACGCGAAGTTCGTCGCCGATATCGTCGGCTTCGAGGCGGTGCGCAGCGTCGCCGTGTTCGAGAGTCCCGATGCACGGATGCGCAACGGCCGCCTGTCGCGGCTGAACAGCGAATTCATGACGGTGTCGACGCGCTTTCACGCGCTGCATCAGCTGATGAATCGCCTGCGCGCGTCGGGCACGGCGGGCGCGACGGCCGCCGTCGATGCGCTCGAACCCTACTTCCGCGAAATCTCGCCGTTGCTGAGCAAGGCGGGCGAGCCGGTGCTGACGGCCGCCGACGCGTCGCACGCCGCCGCGCAGCTCGAAGCCTTCAAGGCGGAACTGCCAAAGCGCGTGCGCACGACGCGCGCGTCGCTCGAAAGCGCGGCGAACGTGCCGCTGCTCGACTTCGATACAGGCGCCGAACTGCTGTACTGCTTCGTCGATGATCTCCACGCGTACGCGGCGACCTACGCATCGCTCGCCGTCGCGACCCACGAGCGGGAGCGCTGGGTCGAGCGCTACGCGCCGAAGACGAACGGCATCGCGGCAGGCGTCGCGGGCCTGCGCGCGGCGATCGTGATGTCGATCCTCGGCGCGTTCTGGCTCGCCACCGCATGGCCGAGCGGCACGACGTTGACGCTGACCGCGGCGGCTGTCTGCGCGCTGGCGTCGTCGTCGCCGAATCCGACGCGCACCGCGTTCCAGATGGCGGGCGGCACGATGCTGTCGTCGCTGCTCGCGATGCTCCTGACGTTCGGCATCTACCCGCACATCGACGGCTTTGCGCTGCTCTGCGCGGCGCTCACGCCGTTCCTCGCGCTCGGCGTCTGGATGACGACGCGCCCGAAGCTGGCGGGCTACGGCGTCGGCTATTGCATCTTCTTCTGCTTTCTCGCGGGCCCGGACAACGTGATTCACTACGACCCGACGACCTTCATCAACGACGCGCTCGCGCTCGTGCTGTCGATGCTGGTAGTGTCGATCGCCTTCGCCGTGTTGCTGCCGCCGTCGACGCCGTGGCTGCGCAACCGGCTGCTCGGCGACCTGCGCGCCCAGGTGGTGCTCGCGTGCCGTGGGCGCGTCGGACGTCTGTGGCGTCTGCGCACGCGCTTCGAGAGCGGCGCGCGCGACCTGATGTACCAGATCAACGCGCTCGCCGCGAACGAGCCCGACGTGAAGCGCGACACGATGCGCTGGATGTTCGCGGTGCTGGAGATCGGCAATGCCGTGATCGACCTGCGCAGCGAAGTCGCGACGCTGCCGCACGACGCGCGCCATGCGCCGTCGATGCCGTGGCGAGTGAGCCTGCGCGCGACCTGCGATGCCGTGAGCCGGCTGTTCGCCCGCCCGCGCGCCGGGCGCCTCGACGAAGCGCTGGCGGCAACGGCCGGTGCGATCGGCGCCGTCCAGCAGACGCTCGCGGCCTTCACGCCGCCGCGCGATGAGCGTCATCAGTTGCAACGCATTTTGAGTCATCTGCATTTCATCCGCAGCGCGCTGCTCGATCCGCAATCGCCGCTGGGGCAGCCCGGCGCCGAAGGCGGCACGCGCGGCGACGCGCCACAAGGAGTTCGCCATGCCACGTGAGATTGCCGTCCTCGACGCCTACGTGCCCGCCATCGTGTTGCTGTTCGTTGCGGGCGCCGCGATCACGTGGGTGCTGGATCGCGCGATTGCCTGGACGGGCCTGTACCGCGTCGTATGGCACCCGTCCCTGTTCCGCGCGAGTCTGCTCGTGTGTGTGTGCGGCGTATTGGGTCTCGCCGTTTATCGTTGATCAGAGTCGAATCATGACAATCAGAAACATCATTGGATTTATCGCGACGGCCATCGTGTTCGTCGTCGCGATCCTGATAGGGCGCGCGCTGTGGGTGCACTACATGGACGAGCCCTGGACCCGCGACGGCCGGGTGCGCGCCGAGGTCGTGAACATCGCGCCGGACGTGTCGGGCGCCGTGGTCGAGCTGCCCGTGCGCGACAACCAGTTCGTCCACAAGGGCGAACTGCTGATGCAGATCGATCCGTCGCACTATCAGATTGCCGTCGAGCAGGCGCAGGCCGCCGTCGCCGCGCGCAAGGCCGAATTGCAGATGCGGCGCGACGACGCGGCACGCCGCGCGGACCTCGACAACCTCGTGGTGTCGAAGGAAAACCGCGAGAACGCCACGCATACGGCTTCCGCCGCCGAGGCGCAGTATCAGCAGGCGCTGGCCGCGCTCGATGCGGCGAAGCTCAATCTCGAACGCACACGGGTCGTGTCGCCCGTCGACGGCTATGTGACGAACCTGAACGTGTATGGCGGCGACTACGCGATCGCGGGCTCCGCGAAGCTTGCGATCGTCGATAGCCACTCGTTCTGGGTGTATGGGTATTTCGAAGAAACGAAGCTGCCGCACGTGAAGGTCGGCGATAAGGCCGATATCCGGCTGATGAGCGGCGGCACGCTGAAGGGTCACGTCGAGAGCATCTCGCGCGGCATCTACGATCGCGACAATCCGCAAAGCCGCGAGCTGCTCGCCGATGTGAATCCGACTTTCAACTGGGTGCGGCTCGCGCAGCGCGTGCCTGTGCGGGTGAAGATCGATTCGGTGCCGGACGGCGTGCTGCTGTCGGCGGGGACGACCTGTACGGTGGTGGTGACGCCGTCGTCGTGAACTCGGGATACCTTCAGGGCTCGGCCATGAAGCCGTCGCGGAACGCCTCGAGATCGGCCTCAAGTTTGTCGGCGTAACCGTCGTCAAACGGAACGGCTGCTGCGCGCGCCAACAGGTCGCGCAGCAGCATCTGGTAAGTGCGGTCGCTTCCGAGCAGCGAGAGCAACTTTTCGCGCGTAGCCGGCAATGCCACGTTCCGTGCATCACGTCCAAGAAGCGCACATGACGCGGTCGAGTCGTCAAACCCGTATGCTTCCATCAGGTCGGCCGCGTCGGTCCACATTCGCTCGCCGTTGCCCGCCCACAGATAATTGCGCAGGATGAGCAACAGATCGGCAGCATCCTTGTTTTCCTGCTGACGGCGGTCTTTCCAGGCAATCAGTTTCAACAGCGTCAGCGCGGCAAGCGAGACAACGGGCACGACGACGTCGGCCTCGACCTCGACCTGAACCGCGGTATCGACGGCCTCCCTGAAGCCCAACACGGTAAGAATCCACGCCCCTTCCGGCGGCCAGGCGATCGAACCCTCCGGTGCTTCGATGTCCCCGAAAGGCACCAGATCGAGCGGGATGGTCCCGCTCGCATCGCCGCGCCCGAGCAATAGCCGGTGCGCAGCGCGATCGTCCCGCTGAAAACCTTCATTGCTCACCAGCTCCCCGATCAGCGCCTCGTACGATTCCCAACTGACGGCACACACGGCGACATCTACGTCTCGCGTCGCACGCCCGGCCTGAATGCCGTAGACATGCCAGAGAATCAAGTCGCGTGCCGTTGCGCCCGCCACAACGAACGGCGTGTCGAGGCGCTTCGCCACGTCGCAGACTCGCATGAGCAGCCCCAAAGTGTCGTCGTGAAGCGGACGTTCTTCGCTGACTCTAAGCATGGAGGTTTTCGAGGTAGCGCTCGTAGATGTCCTTCGCGACTGAAAGGTTTCGACTGTCTCCGGAAGCGATCAGATCAGCGTACACAAGCAGGGGATGCACGACGGGAAGCGACGCCGATGCGTCCCACCCGTATTCGGCGGGTTCACGCCAAAAGGATGCGAGAACCTCCACGTCGCCGTCGGGAGCTGGGCGCAGGCGCGCTTCCTTCAGAAAGTCTGCGCCCAGATTGTGCTGCGCGTAAATCGTCACACGCGCCGCCTTGAGTTCCTGGGTAACGAGATCCGCTGCGGCCTCACCCGCCAGCCGCGCATCAAATTTCAGAAAATCGAACGAGCGCCACCAGTCTGGCGTCGTGCTCGTGTATCTCGACATTGCGAGCCTGGGCCGCAGCCGCGCCGGGTAGAGACTTACCCATTCGTCGACATACTTGCGCCAATCCGGGAATATCCGCTGACCGGTTCGACGCGTAGCAAGAAGTCCGCGGGACAGCAGATCGTCGATGACCTGATTGACGGTGCTCAAGGCTGCGCCGGAAACCTCCGCGATCTTGCGGTAGGGCTCACTGGCAAGACCCGGCTGCGTGGCCAGCGCGAACATGACTTGCAGACCCTTGCTGGTCGTCGAGCGTGTCGCCCGCGCGCCGATTGCCCAAACCAGTCGTGGGCGCCCGACGATCATGATCGTGGCCTCCCGCGCGCGGATAAACGCGTTACCCGCCGCATCGAGAAACGGAATGTCGGAATCGATCAGATGAGCAGCCAGTTCGGGGTCGACATAGGACGCGACCAGCATGACGGGACGGCCATCGACACGAGCGGACTTGAGACGGGATGACGCGAGAAGAATGTCGGGACGGCTGGCGCGAGATGCCACCTGCACGGGCATCACCAGCTTCTTGCCGTCGATGTCGAACTGGATGGCGCTATCGGCCTCAAGACCGAACCTGGAGGGTACAACTGGCTTTGCCCTGTAGATTCGCGTCGAAGACCGGAACGCGGCACAAGCTCCAGCCAAAAGCTGCTGCTCAGTGATCGACACGCCGTCGGGTCGAGATGTCATCCGGCACCTTTTGTACGATTTCTGAGTAGTGTACGAAAAAATCGTACAGAGTCAAGAAATCGTACAAGCGACATGCAACCTATTGAAATTAAACGAAACCGGACCCTATCGTACTATCTTCCGCCGCCGTACGAAAAAATCATACGGCAATGATTTTTCGTACACGGCTGTTCCACGTCACGCCCGCAGGGAAAATTTCGCCACGGCAGCCTTCAACGCCTGCGCCTGATCGTCCAGCGCCCGCGCGGCGGCCGTCGCCTGCTCGACGAGCGCGGCGTTCTGCTGCGTCCCCGCATCCATCTGCGACACAGCGAGATTGATCTCCTCGATCCCCGAGCTCTGCTCAGCGGACGCCGCCGAGATCTCTCCCATGATGTCCGTCACGCGTTTCACGGCCTTGACGACTTCGTCCATCGTCTGCCCGGCGTCCTGCGCGAGCTGCGAGCCGTTGCTCGCGCGCTCGACCGATGCGCTGATCAGCGACTTGATCTCCTTCGCGGCGGCCGCGCTGCGCTGCGCGAGATTGCGCACCTCGCCCGCCACCACCGAGAAACCGCGCCCTTCCTCGCCGGCGCGCGCCGCCTCGACAGCCGCGTTCAACGCGAGGATGTTCGTCTGGAACGCGATTCCTTCGATTACGCCGATGATGTCGCCGATGCTCTTCGCGCTGTCGTTGATCTCGCCCATCGTCGCGACGACGCGCCCGACCACGTCGCCGCCTTTCTCCGCAATCGACGACGCGTTGTCGGCGAGCGTGCGCGCCTGCTTCGCGTTGTCCGCGTTCTGGCGCACCGTCGAGGTCAGCTCCTCCATGCTGCTCGCCGTGCGTTCGAGCGCCATCGCCTGCTGCTCGGTGCGCTGCGACAGGTCGAGATTGCCCATCGAAATCTGCCCGGACGCCGACGCGATCGCCTCGGCGCTCGCCGCGATGTGAGCGACCGTCGACGACAAACCGTCCTGCATGTCGCGCAGCGCCGACAACATGCTCGCGCTGTCGCGCTTGCCGAGCACGATATCGTTCGACAGATCGCCCGCCGCGATGCGGCTCGCGATCTCCTTCGCGTACGCGGGCTCGCCGCCGAGCTGCCGCGCGAGCCGCCGCACGACCCACTCGCTGATCACAAACGCGAGCACGATCAGCGCGACCGTCATCACGGCCATCATCACGAACGACGACTGGTAGATGAACGCGGACGCATCGATCGTCGCCTTCGCGGCCGTGCCGCGCTGCGCGACGAGTTCATCGACGAGCTTTTCGAGCTTGCCCGTCTCGACCAGCAGCGACACGTCCTGGGTGCCGACCTGCCAGTTCATCTGCGACAAATCGAGCGGCTGCGCTTTCACGAGCGTCACGAAATCGCGCAGATGTCCGCTCCACAAGCCGATCGCGGCGGCGAACTTCTTCTGCTGCGCGGCGGCGTCGGCGGAATCGGCGTATTGCTGGAGCGTGTTGAGTTCCGCCGACAGACCCGTCAGCCCTTTGTCGATATCCGCACCGAGTTCGTCGCGTTCCTTCGCGGTCGTCGCCGTCAGCAGCATCTTCTGCGCGCGGCTTGCGCGCAACAGATAGCCCCGCGCTTCCTCGGCAGCACGGCTCGCGACGTGGCCCTGCTCATAGATCGAGCGCATCTGGCCATTGAGCCGGCTGATCTGCGCCAGCGAAAACACGCCGATTGCGAGCGTGCCGACCAGCAGCACGGCAAACGCAAAGCGCAAGGTCGTCTTCACCGACCAGCCGCGCTGCTTGCCGCGCGCGCCCCGCTTGCCCGAACGCACGGGCCCACCCGCCGCTTTCCCATCCGGTACGAAGCCCGCGCCCGGCTGGCCACCCAGCGAAACTGCTTTCATATTTCTCGTCCCCACTCTCAAACAACCGGAAAGGTCAGTCCCGGCATTCCTGCTTTTCTCTCCGGGATGACGGCATCGCCGGCGGCGTTCTTGAGGCCGTCCGTCCGGCAATTTCCCGGTCCTCGGCGCGCCGCCTCGTGGGCTGCGCGCCGCGTCCGCTTTATACAACGGCCAAAATTCGCCCGGCCGGTTTCCTCGCTTTGGATCCGGCACGCCGATCCGCCACCATCACGTCTCGAGCGCGACGCGCCGCAACGGTGCCTAGGGCGCACGCCCGCACAAAAAACAGGCAAATCCGATCGACCGCAGTGTCCGATTCGCGACAAAACTTGGCCGGACAATTGGCGCGAGACACCCTACACTTCATCAAACGCTAAAAACATCCGCCACCGTCGACGGGTAACCCCGATCCTCCGTGCTGGCATCCGAATCAATTTCTCCTGACCGACCTCATGGAAACCAGCCTCGACAAGGGAGGCGCCTTGGCTGGCGCCACCGTTTCAGCTTCCGCCGCAATCGCCCCCAAGGCGCAGGCGAAGACCGTGTATTCGATCCTCGGCGCGATCAGCTTCTCGCATCTGATGAACGACATGATCCAGTCGTTGATCCTTGCTATCTATCCGATGCTGAAGGCCAACTTCTCGCTGTCGTTCGGGCAGATCGGGCTGATCACGCTCACGTATCAGATCACGGCGTCGCTGCTGCAACCGCTCGTCGGCATCTACACCGACAAGCATCCGAAGCCCTACTCGCTGCCTGTCGGCATGGGCTTCACGCTGTCGGGACTGCTGCTGATGTCGGTCGCGCCGAACTTCGGCGTGCTGCTCGTGGCCGCGGCGCTGGTCGGCTGCGGATCATCGGTGTTCCATCCGGAGTCGTCGCGCGTCGCGCGCATGGCGTCGGGCGGCAAGCATGGTCTTGCGCAGTCGCTGTTCCAGGTGGGCGGCAACGCCGGCTCGTCGCTCGGGCCGCTGCTCGCCGCGCTAATCGTGATTCCGCACGGACAGCGCAGCATTGCGTGGTTCTCGGCGGCGGCGCTCGTCGGCATTCTGGTGCTCACGCATATCAGCCGCTGGTACAAGCAGCATCCCGCGACGAAGAAGGCGCGCGCCGGCCATATTCCGCACGCGACGCTCCCGCGCGGCAAGGTCGCGTTCGCGATGGGCGTCCTCGTGCTGCTGGTGTTCTCGAAGTATTTCTATCTGACGAGCATCAACAGCTACTTCACGTTCTATCTGATCGACAGGTTCCATCTGCCCGTTCAGGCTGCGCAGGTGCATCTGTTCGTGTTCCTCGCGGCCGTCGCGGCGGGCACGGTGATCGGCGGGCCGGTCGGCGACCGGATCGGCCGCAAGTACGTCATCTGGGTATCGATTCTCGGCGTCGCGCCGTTCACGCTGCTGCTGCCGTACGCGAATCTGTTCTGGACGGGCGTGTTGACGGTGATCATCGGTATCGTGCTGGCGTCGGCGTTCTCGGCGATTCTCGTCTATGCGCAGGAACTGATTCCGGGCAAGGTCGGCATGGTTGCCGGTTTGTTCTTCGGGTTTGCGTTTGGGCTTGGTGGGATCGGCGCTGCCGTGCTCGGGCAGCTTGCCGACGCGACCAGCATCGCTTATGTGTATAAGGTCTGTTCGTTCCTGCCGTTGCTGGGCGTTTTGACTGTGTTCCTGCCGGATGTGGAGAAGCACGCCTAGGCGTGAGGGTTGGTTTTTTGCCGTGCGGGGGCATTCGCGATGCGGTTTGCTTTGCC
>NZ_JAGIPX010000058.1:0-186 GCF_017814945.1 Paraburkholderia sp. LEh10 | reverse complement strand
CTTGCGCGGGCATCCGCGATGCGGGTTGTTTTGCCCTTGCGCGGGCATCCGCGATGCGGGTTGTTTTGCCCTTGCGCGGGCATCCGCGATGCGGGTTGTTTTGCCCTTGCGCTGGCATCCGCGATGCGCCTCGCGGCGCGGGCGTTGCCCCTGTGCGGGGCGGCACTTACTTTCTTTGCCGCGGCA
>NZ_JAGIPX010000057.1:52318-52433 GCF_017814945.1 Paraburkholderia sp. LEh10 | reverse complement strand
TGAGCTGCTTTCTTTTGCCTACTTTTCTTTGCAGCCGGCAAAGAAAAGTAGGTGCCGCCCCGCACAGGGGCGACGCCTGCGCCGCGAGGCGCATCGCGGATGCCGGCGTTAGCGG
>NZ_JAGIPX010000057.1:0-52218 GCF_017814945.1 Paraburkholderia sp. LEh10 | reverse complement strand
CGAAACACCAACCGCATCGCGGATGCCGGCGTTAGCGGCGAAACACCAACCGCATCGCGGATGCCGGCGTTAGCGGCGAAACACCAACCGCATCGCGGATGCCGGCGTTAGCGGCAAGAACAAACCGCAATCGCGGATGCCAGCAATAACGGCAAAACGAACCAGGACACCTTCCCGCGCGAAACAGCGCAAAAGCATTACCCGATCCACTTCCTCGCATTCTGAAACACACGCATCCACGGGCTGCCGTCCGTCGCGCCGTCCTTCCACGCCTGCGGATGCCAGCTCATCTGCACGTTGCGATGCACGCGCTCCGTGTGCGGCATCAATACCGTGAAGCGGCCATCCGGCGTCGTCACCGATGTAATACCAGCCGGCGAGCCGTTCGGATTGAACGGATACTGTTCAGTCGGCTGGCCGCGATGATCGACGTAGCGCATCGCAACCGCGACACGCGAGGCATCGCCCTGCTGCGAGAAGTCCGCAAAGCCCTCGCCGTGCGCCACGGCAACAGGGATGCGCGAGCCTTCCATGCCCGCGAAGAAGATCGACGGCGACGACTGGACTTCGACCAGCGAAAAGCGCGCTTCGAACTTCTCCGACTTGTTGCGCGTGAACTTCGGCCATGCCTGCGCGCCGGGAATCATCGAAGCCAAGCTGCTCATCATCTGGCAGCCGTTGCAGATGCCGAGCGCGAACGTGTCGCTGCGGCCGAAGAACGCCGCGAACATGTCGGCCAGTTGCGCGTTGAAGCGGACCGTCTTCGCCCAGCCTTCGCCCGCGCCCAGCACATCGCCATACGAGAAGCCGCCGCACGCGACAGCGCCCGCGAAGTCGGCGAGCGTCGCCCGGCCCGACAGCAGATCGCTCATGTGGACGTCGTGCGCATCGAAGCCCGCGCGGTCGAATGCGTACGCGGTTTCGAGGTGCGAATTCACGCCCTGCTCGCGCAGGATCGCGACGCGCGGACGTGCGCCCTTGCCGATATACGGCGCAGCGACATCCTCGGCGGGATCGAACGACAGAAGCGGCTGGATGCCGGGATCGGACGTGTCGAGAAGCGAGTCGAACTCGGCGTCGGCGCAAGCGGGGTTGTCGCGCAGACGCGAAATGCGCCAGCTCACTTCGCTCCACGTGCGATGCAGTTCGGCGCGCGGCGCCTCGAAGATCTTCTTCGCGTCGCGATAAATTTCGATCGCGTCGCGCTCGTTCGGCTTGCCGATCACGTGCGAGCACGCGGACAGGCCGTGCTCGCGCAGCGCGGAAAGCACCGCGTCGCGGTCGGCCGCGCGCACCTGGAGCACCGCACCGAGTTCCTCGTTGAAGAGCGCGCGGATCGTGCGGTCTTCGCGGCGGCCGCTCGTCTGCTTCGCCCAGTCCTTCGCATCGCCGTAATCGGATTCGTGGTCGGGATCGAGCGTCAGCATGTCGACATTCAACGACACGCCCACGTGACCGGCGAATGCCATTTCGCAGACGGTCGCCCACAGGCCGCCGTCCGAGCGGTCGTGGTACGCAAGCAGCTTGCCGTCCGCGTTCAGCGCCTGGATCGCGGCAAAGAAGCGCTTCAGATCTTCCGGATCGTCGACGTCCGGCACCTTGTCGCCGACCTGTTGTGTCACCTGCGCGAGAATACTGCCGCCAAGACGCTGCTTGCCGCGGCCGAGATCGATCGCGATCAGCACTGTGTCGCCCGCTTCCTTCTGGCTCAGCAGTTGCGGCGTCAGATGACGGCGCACGTCTTCCACGGGCGCGAATGCCGAGATGATCAGCGACACGGGCGCGATCACCTCCTTCTCGACATCGGCGTCGGCCCACTTTGTGCGCATCGACAACGAATCCTTGCCGACGGGAATGCCGATTCCGAGCGCCGGGCACAGTTCCATCCCGATCGCCTTGACCGTGTCGTACAGCGCGGCATCTTCACCGGGGCTGCCGCATGCGGCCATCCAGTTCGCCGACAGCTTGAGCTTGTCCAGCGACACGATGGGCGCCGACGCGATGTTCGTCACCGCTTCGCCGACGGCCATGCGGCCCGACGCGGGCGCGTCGATCACGGCGAGCGGCGTGCGCTCGGCCATCGTCATCGCTTCGCCGCGGAAACCCGCGTAATCGACCGTGGTGATCGCGCAGTCGGCGACAGGCACCTGCCACGGGCCGACCATCTGGTCGCGCGCCGTCGTGCCGCCCACCGAGCGGTCGCCGATCGTAATCAGGAACGACTTGCTCGCCACCGTCGGATGGCGCAGCACGTTGACGGCCGCCTCATGCAGCGCGATATGCGTGACATCGACGGGCAAATGCGGCGCCGAAACGCGCTGGACGTCGCGATGCATGCGCGGCGGCTTGCCGAGCAGAACTTCCATCGGCATGTCGACGGGCTGATGCGCGTGGTCGTCGGACTGATCGGCGTCGATCAGCTTCAGCTGACGCTCTTGCGTCGCTGTGCCGATCACCGCGAACGGGCAGCGCTCACGCTCGCAGATGGCCGCGAATTCTTCCAGACGCGACGGCGCAATGGCCAGCACATAGCGCTCTTGTGCTTCGTTCGACCAGATTTCGCGCGGCGACAAGCCGCTTTCTTCGAGTTGCACCTTGCGCAGTTCGAACAGCGCGCCCTTGTCCGCCCCATCGACGAGTTCCGGAAACGCGTTCGACAATCCGCCTGCGCCGACGTCGTGAATGCTCAGGATCGGATTGTCTTCGCCCAGTTGCCAGCACGCGTTGATCACTTCCTGTGCGCGCCGCTCGATTTCCGGATTGCCGCGCTGGACGGAATCGAAGTCGAGCTCTGCCGTGTTGGTGCCCGTCGCCATCGAGCTGGCCGCACCGCCGCCCATGCCGATGCGCATGCCGGGGCCGCCGATCTGGATCAGCAGCGAGCCGGCGGGCAGGTCGTGCTTGTGCGTGTGCTGATCTGAGACGTTGCCGAGGCCGCCCGCGATCATGATCGGCTTGTGATAGCCGCGCACGCGGCCCGCGACGTTTTGCTCGTAAGTGCGGAAATAGCCACCCAGGTTCGGACGGCCGAATTCGTTGTTGAACGCGGCGCCGCCGAGCGGCCCGTCGATCATGATCTGCAGCGGCGACGCGATGCGGTCGGGACGGCCGTACGTGCCGAACTGGTCGGCGGCGTTGCGGTGGCCCATCGGCTGCGTGGCGTCGCGCGCGTTTTCCCACGGCTCGCGCGCGCCGGGCAGATCGAGGTTCGATACCGTGAAGCCCGTCAAGCCCGCCTTCGGACGCGCGCCGCGGCCCGTCGCGCCTTCGTCGCGGATTTCGCCGCCCGCGCCCGTCGCCGCGCCGGGGAACGGCGAGATCGCGGTCGGGTGGTTGTGCGTCTCAACCTTCATCAACGTGTGCGTGAGTTCGACGTGACGGCCGTAGCGTTCGCCCGGCTCGCCGTCGCTCTTCGCCTTGCGCGGGAACCAGCGCTCGGCCATGCCGCCCTGCATGATCGACGAGTTGTCCGCATACGCGACGATCGTGCCTTGCGGACTGAGCTTTTCGGTGTTGCGGATCATGTTGAAAAGCGACATGTCCTGCGCTTCGCCGTCGATTGTCCAGCTGGCGTTGAAGATCTTGTGACGGCAGTGCTCGCTGTTGGCCTGCGCGAACATCATCAGCTCGACATCGGTCGGATTGCGGCCGAGCTTCGTGAACGCGTCGACGAGGTAGTCGATTTCATCGTCGGCGAGCGCGAGGCCCAGTTCCGAGTTCGCCGTTTCCAGCGCCTTGCGGCCGTCGGTTAGCACGCCGACCGTTTGCAGCGGCTTGGCGGGCAGCTCGTCGAACAGATGCATCGCGTAGTCGCGCGATTCGGCCACGCTCTCGGTCATGCGGTCGTGCAGCGCCGCCGCGACGGCCGCGCGCGCCTCGTCCGACAGCGCCTTCTTGCCGCCGAGCAGCCCGCTCTTCAATACGACCGTGTACTCGATGCCGCGCTCGATACGGCGCACCTGCGTGAGGCCGCAGTGATGCGCGATGTCGGTGGCCTTGCTCGCCCACGGCGACACGGTGCCGAAACGCGGCACGACGAGGAAGGTTTCGACGGCGCCCTTGTCCTTGCCGGTTTCGAACGGATCGCCGTAGTGCATCAGCGCTTCGATCTTCGCGCTGTCTTCCGTGGAAAGCGGCGTCTGCGAGTTCACGAAATGCAGATACTGGCCGCGCACGCCGACGATGTTGGCGTCGATGCGCGACAACGTGTCGAGCAGGCGGGTTTGACGGAAATCGGAAAGGGCCGAAGCGCCGGGAAAACACGAGAAGTGGGCCATGGACTTGACGTTGCGTCGATCGGTTGCGTCGCTGGGTACCGCGCGCGATTGCTTCGGAATGACTTGGGCAATCGCCCGGACAGTCGCGCGTGGGGGCGACGTGAGGCGTAAGGAAGTCGGAGATTATAACCCGGGACGCCCCGGCAGACCTGCCTGCATCACCTTCCGCGCGCGCTGCCGATGCGCTTTTGCGGCCCGCGCATCGCGTCCGCGCGACGTCCGGCTCTTTTCGGGAGGCATTTGCGGCTGTGTATGGCAGGCGGAATACGCGCGTTTCATGGCGTCGATGCGCGCTCGATGCCCCATCGCCGCGTCATTCGTCCTATGCCGGACGACGCGGTGCCGGGAGCCTCGTTTGACTGCTATCATTCCGCCTTTCATCAGATCGGCGCAGCATCGGCAGTCCTGCGGCGCCGCATGTCACGCATACGGAATACGCCTCGCCCACGCGTACCGCCAGCAACACGAATTAACCATGGATGTCATTGTCATTGGCGGCGGGATCGTCGGCGTCGCCACCGCTTACCAGCTACGCGCGGCCGGTCACCGGGTGTGCGTCGTCGAGCGGCACGCCACCGTCGCGCAAGGCGCTACTTACGGCCACGGCGGCACGCTGCTGCCCACACCGCTCGATGTCTGGTTCGGTCCCACCTTCATGCAACATCGCCAGTCGGCGAAAAGCGGCGTCATCAAGAAGACGGGATTCAACGGGCCGGTGCGGGATTTCATCCGCAAGCTCTCGGCGCTCGCCGAACCCGAAGCGTTTCAGAAACAATACGCGCTGCTGCGTCCCCTGATCGAATCGGCGCGCCAGTCGCTCGCCGACATCGAGCATCACTTCAACCTCGAATTCGAGCAGTCGAAAGGCCAGTTGTATCTCGTGCGCGCCGCGCAGGACTGGGAGCACACGCAGCCCGCGCTCGACCTGCTGCGCAAGTTCGAGGTGCCGCATCACGTGCTGAGCCCGCAGGAGTGTCAGACGGTCGAGCATTCGATCCCGCTCGATCCGCATTTCGCGGGCGGCGTGCTGTTCGACGACGAGGGCACGGCGAACTGCCCGCTGTTCGCGAAGCTGATCAAGCAGACGCTCGACGCGCAAGGCGGCGTGCAGTTCCAGTGCGGCCGCGAAGTGACGGGCATCCGGCTCGACAACCAGCGCGCCGCGGTCGAACTCGCGCCCGCGAACGGCGAGTCATCGCGTTCGCGCGAAGTCGACGTGATCAGCGCCGATGTCGTGGTCGTCGCGGCGGGCGTCGGCAGCCTCGCGCTGCTGGAAAGGCTCGGCTTGAGCCTGCCGCTGCATCCGCTGCGTCTGCACAACCTCGTCGCACCGATCGCACGCGAGGAATTCGCGCCGCACACGACGGTGATCGACGCCGTCAAGCGCATCACGATTACGCGCAGCAATCACCGGCTGCGGATCGCGGGTGGCGCGGTGCTGCAAAGCGCGAGCCAGACGAAGCAGCCGCTGCCCGAAGCGATGACGAAGGAAGCGCTCGCGCTGCTCAGCCAGGCGACGCACGACTGGGTGCCGGGCTCGGCGCGCATTTCGGCGGCTCTGCCCTGGGAAGGCGTGAAGCTGCTGTCGCCCGACGGTCTGCCCGTGACGGGCAACGCGCTGCACCCGCGGCTTTTCGTCAACGCGTCGCATGGGCCCGTCGGCTGGGGCCTCGCGTGCGGCTCGGGCAAGCTGATCGCAAGCCTCGTGTCGGGCGCGCCATCCGAACTGCCGCCCGACACGATCGCGGCTCTTCGCCCAGAGCGCTTCAACGGATAACAGGGACGGTCACTTGTCCTATACCATTGCGCAGGCTGGCATCGCCATGCGCAATGCCACTACCATGAGCGTACCCCATCGCTTTCGTACGCTGCCATGACCGATGCCGCTCTGCCCCTTGTTCATTCCAGTCACGCCATTCTCGTCAACCCGCACGACCGGCCGTTCGCGCTATTGAACGTCACGGAGCTGCGGGCGCTCGAAAAAAGCGCGGAAGCGTCGTTGCCCCCGCACACGCTGATGGGCCGCGCCGGGCACGCGGGCGCGCGCTTCCTGCTCGAACATATCGCGCACGACGGTTCCGTCGACCCGCACCAGCCGGTGTGGCTTGTCGCGGGGCCCGGCAACAACGGCGGCGACGCGCTGGTCGTCGCGACGGAACTGCAGCGCGCGGGCGTGACGGTGGAAGTGTGTATGCCCGTCGACGTCAAGCCCGACGACGCCCGCTGGGCGCTCGCCGAGGCGCGCGCGGCGGGCGTGCCGATCTCGGGTGCGGTGCCGGCCTCGCTCGACAACTATGGGTGGGTCGTCGACGGCATGTTCGGCATTGGGCTCGCGCGGCCGCTGGGTGGCGTGTTTGCACCGATCGCGCAGCAGTTGTCGGCGCGCGCGAAAACGCGCGGGCGTGTGCTGGCGCTCGACGTGCCCAGCGGGCTGGATAGCGATACAGGCAATGTCGTCGATGGCAGCGTTGCCGTGCGCGCGACGCACACGGTCACGTTCATTGGTGCAAAGCCGGGCCTCTTCATGGCCTTGGGACGCGATCTGGCAGGCGACGTTACCGTCGCGCCGATCGGCGTCGAAGCGCCCCGCCAGCCGGGCGTCCGGTTGAATGCGCCTGCCCTCTTCGTCCCGCAATTTCCGCCGCGCGATTTTTCGACCCACAAGGGCACATTCGGCAGCATCGCCATCGTAGGCGGCGACACGGGCATGTGCGGCGCGCCCGTGCTCGCCGCGCGCGCGGCATTGCACGCGGGCGCTGGCAAGGTCCACGTCGCGTTTCTGGGCACAGGCAACCCGCCGTACGATCCGCCACATCCCGAACTGATGCTGCATCCACTCGACCGTCTTCCGCTCGCCGACATGGATGCGTTGTCGATCGGCTGCGGAATGGGCAAGCGCGAGCGCGCCGTCAACGTGCTGCGCGACGTGCTGCCCCTCGACGTACCAAAACTGCTGGACGCCGACGCGCTGAACCTGATCGCCGATCACGCCGACCTCGCCGATACCGTCAGGCAACGCGGCGAGTCGGCCAGCGACCCGTGCGTGCTGACGCCGCACCCGTTGGAAGCCGCGCGCCTGCTCGGCACGGACGCGAAATCGGTGCAAGCCGACCGCCTCGCGGCCGCTCGCGCGCTTGCCGCGCGCTATGCGAGCGTCGCCGTGCTCAAGGGTACGGGCACCGTGATCGCGGCGCCCGACGGACGCGTCGCCATCAATCCGACGGGCAACGCGGCGCTCGCGACAGGCGGCACGGGCGACGTGCTGGGCGGGCTGATCGGCGCCTTCCTCGGCCAAGGGTTGCCGCGCTACGAAGCGGCGCTCGCGGGCGTCTTCCTGCACGGCCTCGCCGCCGACGCGCTCACCGCGCGCGGCAAAGGACCCGCTGGCGTGACCGCGGGCGAACTCGCGCCAATGGTGCGCAAGTTGCTGAACCGGCTCGTCTATCCGCTACGGGATTGACGGCTTGCACGAGGCGTAAGCATCCCGCTATCTGGCGTGCCGTCTCCTCTATCCCGGCTGTCATCCTGGCCCGCTATACTGGTTGACTGCGCCGCTCGACCGCACTTCGTCCGCGGCGCGCACCGCAGACGCCCGCTGACGGGGCACGAGGCACGCCGCCGCGCATCCGGCGACCGTACCGCTCAGCCGACCGCGCGTTTGCGGGTCCCCCCGGCACGCACGATGCGCGGCCGGCCATTCGTTTTCCTTCGTTAGACGGACGGTTATGACTTCCATTTCGCTCCCCGCCTGGAACTCGCTGCAGACCCACTACGAACAGATTCGCGATGCGCGCCTGCGCGACTGGTTTGCACCCGAGAACGATCCCGCGCCGACGCGCGCCGAACGGTTCACCGTCGCCGGCGGCGGCCTCGCGGCCGACTTTTCGAAGAACCGGATCACCGACGAAACGCTGAAACTGCTCGTGCAGCTCGCGCGCGAAGCGAACGTCGAGAAGCGTCGTGACGCGATGTTTGCGGGCGATATCGTCAATCCGACGGAAGGCCGCGCGGTGCTGCACACGGCGCTGCGCGCCAGCAACCCGACGGCGCCGTTCTATGGCAAGGTGCAGGCCGAGCGCGCGAAAATGGCCGCGTTCGCCGACAAGGTCCGCAGCGGCGAATGGAAGGGCTATACGGGCAAGCGCATTCGCCATGTCGTGAACATCGGCATCGGCGGCTCGGATCTCGGGCCCAAGATGGTCGTGCACGCGCTCCATCACCTCGCGACGCCGGACATCGCCACGCATTTCGTCTCCAACGTCGACGGGGCGGACCTGTATCGCGTGCTCACTGAGATCGACCCCGAAGAGACCCTCGCCATCATCGTCTCGAAGACCTTCACGACGCTCGAGACGATGACCAACGCCAATTCGCTGCGCGACTGGTTCATCCAGAAAGGCTGCCCTGAGAACGAGCTGGCGAAGCACTTCGTCGGCGTGTCGGCCAACCCCGCCGAAGTGGTCAAGTTCGGCATCGCGCAGGACAACGTGTTCGAGATGTGGGACTGGGTTGGCGGACGTTATTCGCTGTGGTCCGCCGTCGGCCTGTCGATCATGATCGCAGTCGGTCCGAAGCAGTTCGACGAGCTGCTCGCCGGCGCGAACGAGATGGATGAACATTTCCGCGACGCGCCGCTCGAGCGCAACCTCCCCGTGCTAATGGGCATGATCGGCATCTGGTATCGCAACTTCTTCGGCGCGCAGAGCTATCTCGTCGCGCCGTATTCGGAAGCGCTGCACTTCCTGCCCTCGTACCTGCAACAGCTCGAAATGGAGAGCAATGGCAAGCAGGCGCGCCTCGACGGTACGCTGGTCGACTACGCCACGTCGGCTGTCACGTGGGGCGAGCCGGGCACGAACGGCCAGCACGCGTTCTTCCAGATGCTGCATCAGGGGCCGACCATCGTGCCGATCGATTTCGTCGCCGTGCTCACGCCCGAACATCCGCTCGCGTCGCATCATCCAAAGCTGCTCGCAAACTGCTTCGCGCAAAGCGAAGCGCTGATGGTAGGCCGCACCCGTGAAGAAGCCGAGAAAGTGGCGGGCCCGGACAAGCCAGAACTCGTGGCGCACATCATGTTCCCGGGCAACCGGCCGACCACGACCCTGCTCGTCGAGGCCCTCACCGCCCGCTCGCTCGGTGCGCTGATCGCGCTCTATGAACACAAGGTTCTGGTGCAAGGCACGGTCTGGAACATCAACTCATTCGACCAATGGGGCGTCGAGCTCGGCAAGATTCTCGGCAAGGTCGTTGAAGCGGATCTCAATGCCGCGACCGTCGATGAGAAGAAGCATGACTCGTCGACATCGGCGTTGATCGCGCGTGCGCGTGCGGCGTTGAAGCGCTGACGGCGTAGACGGACGGATGAGAGCGACACGGGCCTTCGATCCGGAGGCCCGTTTGCATTGGTGGCTGCATCGCACGCGGCCGCTTCGGGTCGCGGTTCGCCGTTGACGGCTCGTTGCTCGCGCTCAGATCAGGCGCCCTGCTTCGATCGTGATGGTTGTGTCGCAACGGCGCGCCAGTTCGACATCGTGCGTGACCAGCACAAGTGTCGCGCCGTTCGCGCGATTCATCTCGAACATCAGATCGATGACGGCATGACCTGTCGCGGCATCCAGACTGCCCGTCGGTTCGTCGGCGAAAAGGATGGCGGGATGCGTCGCGAACGCGCGCGCCAGCGCCACGCGCTGCTGCTCGCCGCCCGACAGCAATTTCGGGTAGTGCCGCATCCGCTCGCCCAAGCCGACTTGCGTCAGCAGCGTTCGGGCGCGCGCATTGATTTCGCGTGGCGACAGGCCGCCTTGCAGCTCGAGCGGAAGGGTAACGTTCTCGAACGCCGTCAGATGCGGCATCAACTGGAAAGACTGGAATACGAAGCCGACGGAGCCGTTGCGCAGCGCCGCACGGCCGTCTTCGTCGAGTGCCGTCAGTTCGCGTCCGAGCACACGAACCGAGCCCGACGTCGCGCTGTCCAACCCGGCGAGCAGCCCGAGCAGCGTAGACTTGCCCGAGCCCGACGCGCCGACGATCGCGACGCGACTGCTCGCCTGAATCGACAGGTCGATGTTGTCGAGGATCGTCAACTCGCCCGTCGCATCCTTAACCCTCTTGCACAGACCCCGCACTTCGATGACTGGACCGGTTTTCTTTTGCATGATGACGCGTAGGTTGAAAGTGCGCGCCGTTGGGTTGATCGCGGCGCTGAAGGCAGCGTGTATTCCTGTCGTGTTCGCCGCGACGTTATCGGCGTCCGCTCAGGCTGCCAATACTGCCACTCAGGCCACGGCGGCGGCCAATGCTGCAGGCAGCGACACGCAACAGCCGAAGCCGACGATCGTCGTGCTCGGCGACAGCATTTCCGCCGAATACGGTCTGCCTCGCGATACCGGATGGGTCGCGCTGATGCGCCAACGTCTGTCGAGCGAGCGGATCGATTATAACGTTGCGAATGCGAGCATCAGCGGCGACACCACGAGCGGCGGTCGCGCGCGTATGCCGGCGTTGATGCAGCGGCTCAAGCCCGCCATCGTGATCGTCGAACTCGGCGCCAACGACGCACTGCGCGGCGTTCCCCTCAGCACGACCGAGGACAATCTCCGCACGATCATCGAACAGGCCCAGCAAGGTCATGCGAAGGTTCTGCTGATCGGCATGTACGTCCCGCCCAATTACGGCCCCGACTACACGCAAAAGTTCCATGGCTTGTATGGCGAGCTATCGAAGCAGTTGCGCGTGCCACTGGTTCCCTTTCTTCTCGCTGGAATCGAAGACAAGCCGGACATGTTCCAGGCGGATCAGATCCATCCGACGCAGCGGGCACAACCCGTGCTACTCGACAACGTGTGGCCGGCGCTGAAGCCGCTGCTCCATACGTCATCTCGATGAACGCGTCACAGCGAGGTTACGGCGCGCTAACAACTTGTTTCCGAATAATGGCGAACGCGACGAGGCACGGTCGATCAGACAGATTCGCCTGATTTCGACAACCGGCTCTCTTAGAGCGATTTCTGGAAGGAGATAACGTGAAATACTTACCGATTATCGCTATGGCTGTCGCCATTTCCGCATGCGCCGCGCAACCGCCTGCCGGCGTGCAGTCCGTCGGCACCAGCCAGCAATCGCCAAAGGTCGTCGGCCAGTGCATCGCCAAGAAATGGGCGGACAAGTCGCAGCAGCAGGTCGTGGCGCAAGACACGCTCGCCAACGACCTGGCCATGGATGTGTATGTGCCGGGCCAGCAGCCGCCGAACGGTGCGGCAGCCATCGTGCGCCCGAGCTATCAGGGCGCGGGCACCTGGGTCGGTTTCCGGGCTGCCGGCAGCGACGCGACAGGCGATATCAGCGCCTGCCTGTGACGCTTCCGAACGCTTCTCCGAAGCAAAAACCCCGCTTAGGCGGGGTTTTTGTTTTCCGATAACGCCGGAAGAGGCTTTGAACAGCGGATAGCTTAGTCGCCGCCCGACTGCGTGGTTTCGAGTGAACCGAACATCTTCACCTTCGAGCGGTCACGCAATGCGTCGAGGTAGGCCTCTGCTTCGGCCTGCGCATTGACTGACGAAATCTGCTGTTGAGCTGCCGCAAGGCGCTTCTCGTCGGCCGCGGCAGTCGGAACCACGGCGTTCACGCGATAAACCGCGTAACCGTCGGCGCCGAGGTCAACACCCACGTAAGCCGGCAATTTTTGCGCATCGACCTTGTAAATTGCACTCAATGCGGCCGGCGGCACGCCCTGTGCTTCGTTGCGCGACACCTTCAGCGCCGACGAGAAACCGTCCGTCGATTTCGACTTCTGCAACTCGGCCAGCTTCGCCTCGCCTTCCTTCCGAGCGAGATCGGCGGCCTGCTGCGCAACGACTTTCTGGCGCACCGCGTCCTTGATGGCAGCGAGCGCGGGCACGGTCGCCGGCTTGTAGTCGGTGACGTGCGCGGCGATCAGCGTGTTGTCGCCGACGTCGATTGCCTGCGTGTTGTTGCGGTCCTTCACCGCGTCGTTCGCGAAAACGGCTGCGAGGAACCTCGGATTGTTCAGCGGGCTATCCGGCGGAAGCGCGCCGTTCGGCTTCGGCGTGACCGTCGCCGTCTGGAGCTGCAGCTTGTATTTGTCCGCGGCGGGTTGCAGGCTCTTCGCTTGTTCGTAGACCGTCGACGTGAAGCCTTCCGAATCGTCGCCGAACGCCTTGGTCGCGAGTTGTGTTTTCAGGTCTTTCGCGATCGATTCCTTCACTTCGTCGAACGGCTTCGTCGCCGCCGGCTTCTCGTCCGTCACCTTGACGATGTGATAGCCGAAGTCAGACTGGATCAGGTCGCTGATCTCGTCCTTCTTCATCTTGAAGACGGCATCGTCGAAGGCCTTTCCGCCAGCGATCATGCCGGGGCTGAAGTAGCCGAGATCCCCGCCCTTCGACGCCGAACCCGGATCCTGCGAGTCCTTTTCGGCGATCTGCGCGAACTGGTCCGGATGCGCCTTGACCTGCGCGAGAATTTCCTGCGCCTTCTGCTTCGCCTTTTCCTTGTCGGCGGCGCTTGCGTCCTTCGGCGCAGAGATCAGGATGTGGCTCGCCCGCACCTCACCGACGGTACGGTAGTGCGCGATGTTGTCGTCGTAGAACTTCTTGAGATCGGCATTGCTCGGATTCACCGATGCAGCGAGCGCCGCAGGCGACAGCACGAGATACTGGATCGTCGCCGTCGCAGGCGTCGCAAAGTCGTCACGATGCGCATCGTAATAAGCCTGGATTTGCGCATCGGTCGGCTGCACCTTCGACTCGTACTCCTTCGCGCGGAACGCGAGACCCTGCACTTCGCGCTGCTGTTCGGCCAGTTCGGTCAGGTGCTGCGCGAGCGTCTTCGGCGTGAACGCGCTCTGCGTGATCGCGGCCGGCAACTGCTGCATCGCCATGCTGTAGCGGACCTGCTCCTGATATTGGTCGGGCGTCATGCCCTGCATCGCAAGGAGTTCCTTGTACTTGTTCAGGTCGATCGAGCCGTCCGGGTTCTTCAGTGAACCAATGACGGGATCGGCGAGCAACGAGCGGCGCAGCGCCTCGTCGGAGACCGTCAGGTGCAGCCGTTGCGTTTCGTCGGCGAGCACGCGCTGCTGGATCAGGCCGTCGAGCATTTCCTTGCGGCGCTCCGGCGTGTCGAACACTTTCGCGTCGAACTGGCCGCCGAGCACCTGACGCGCGCGGTCCAGCTGCTGACGCCACGAATTGTCATATTCGGCGCGCGTGATCTTGTGGCCATTGACGCTCGCGACGTTTGCGCTCTCGTCAAAGAAGCCGCGGAAGCCCTGGATACCCACAAAGCCCAAACCCGGCAGGATGACCAGGATGAGCATGAACATCATCAGACGTTGGTGATTGCGGAAGAAATCGAGCATGCTTGAGCAGGCAAAAGTCAGATGCCAAAAACGGAACGCCCGATAGTACAACAGCGGGCAATAAAAAAGGCGAACCGGAGTTCGCCTTTCGAGGATACTGGCGGAGTGGACGGGACTCGAACCCGCGACCCCCGGCGTGACAGGCCGGTATTCTAACCGACTGAACTACCACTCCTAACTGCTGCATATGCTGCAGCGTGTCACTTCAATCTGGAACTGGTGGGTGCTGAGAGGCTCGAACTCCCGACCTACGCCTTGTAAGGGCGCCGCTCTACCAACTGAGCTAAGCACCCGCTCCGAGATTGCCGCCGCCTGATGTGCGCCGATCTGCACCGGCAGACTCATCAAGCAGCGAGCCCATTAGTTTAATGCATCCTTTAGCGCTTTGCCAGGCCTAAATTTCGGTACCTTGGCTGCCTTGATCTTGATCGCTGCGCCCGTGCGCGGATTGCGGCCCGTGCGAGCCGTGCGCTTGCCGACGGCGAACGTGCCAAAACCGACTAGCGTAACCGAACCACCTTTTTTCAACGTGCCTTTGACACCACCGATCACAGCCTCCAACGCGCGCCCTGCTGCCGCCTTCGAAATGTCGGCCTGTTGTGCGATGTGATCGATCAGTTCCGTTTTATTCATTCCAAGCCCCCGAGAATGTAGTTGGGCAATCATGAAAGCGCTTGATGCGCCCGGTTATTTACGGCACGGCAGAAATTGCCGGCCACTCATTAGAATGGGCCGAAACCCTTGTGTCAAGCGGGGGCGCGCCGGATTGGAAGGGCTCATCGAGGGTCTGCCGATAACGAAATCCTGCAAAGCGATCGATGCGGGTGCAACCAGTTCGATCCGACGAGGGGGACAGACCTGATGGCGGCAACTCGCGAACGTTTGCGTTGCGCGCGTTCAAATCACCCATAAAAAAACCCGCGGACAAAGCCGCGGGTTTCGCTCGCTGACGACGACGTCAGCCATTCAGTGCGCTCAGCGTGACACGCTCAGTGCTTCACGACATCGCTTGCGCCGGCGTCTTTCGATTCACCGACGGGCGCTGCCGCCTTCGGCTCCTCGTCCGGCAACGGCGACGGCGTTCGCTCCAGCGCCAGTTCCAGCACCTTGTCGATCCAGCGCACAGGCACGATTTCGATCGCGTTTTTCACGTTGTCCGGAATCTCCGTCAGATCCTTGACGTTTTCTTCCGGGATCAGCACGAGCTTGATGCCGCCGCGATGCGCTGCCAGCAGCTTTTCCTTCAGCCCGCCGATCGGCAGCACTTCGCCGCGCAGCGTGATTTCACCCGTCATCGCGACATCCGCGCGCACGGGGATGCCCGTGAGCACCGACACCAGCGCCGTCGTCATCGCGATACCGGCGGACGGACCGTCCTTCGGCGTCGCACCTTCCGGCACGTGAATGTGGATGTCCTGCTTCTCGAACGCCTCGTCCTTGATACCCAGACGGCGCGAACGCGAACGCACCACCGAACGCGCGGCTTCGACGGATTCCTTCATCACGTCGCCGAGCGAGCCCGTGCGGATCACATTGCCCTTGCCCGGCATCACGGCAGCTTCGATCGTCAGCAGGTCGCCGCCGACTTCCGTCCACGCGAGACCCGTCACCTGGCCGATCTGGTTTTCCTTCGCGGCCAGACCGAAATCGTACTTGCGCACGCCGAGGAACGTGTCGAGGTTGGCGCCGTCGACCGTCACCGCGTTATCCGCCTTCTTCAGCAGAAGCATCTTCACGACCTTGCGGCAGATCTTCGACACTTCACGCTCGAGCGAACGCACGCCCGCTTCACGCGTGTAGTAGCGAATGATGTCGCGGATTGCGGCTTCCGTGACTTCGATCTCGCCGGCCTTCAGGCCGTTGTTCTTCTTCTGCTTGGGCAGCAGATAACGTTGCGCGATGCTGACCTTCTCGTCTTCCGTGTAACCCGACAGACGGATCACTTCCATCCGGTCGAGCAGCGGCGGCGGGATGTTCAGCGAGTTCGACGTCGCAACGAACATCACGTCCGACAGGTCGAAGTCGACCTCGACGTAGTGGTCGGCGAACGTGTGGTTCTGTTCCGGATCGAGCACTTCGAGCAGTGCCGACGACGGATCGCCGCGGAAATCCATGCCCATCTTGTCGACTTCGTCGAGCAGGAAGAGCGGATTGCGCACGCCGACCTTGGTCAGGCTCTGCAGGATCTTGCCCGGCATCGAACCGATGTACGTACGACGGTGGCCGCGAATCTCGGCTTCGTCACGCACACCGCCCAGCGCCATACGCACAAACTTGCGGTTCGTTGCACGCGCAATCGACTGGCCCAGCGACGTCTTGCCGACGCCCGGCGGCCCGACGAGGCACAGGATCGGCGCCTTCACTTTGTCCACGCGCTGTTGAACCGCGAGGTACTCGAGAATGCGTTCCTTGACCTTTTCAAGACCGAAGTGGTCTTCGTCGAGCACGCGCTCGGCATTCGACAGGTCGTTGTTGACCTTGCTCTTCTTGCGCCACGGCAAGCCGATCAGCGTGTCGATGTAGTTGCGCACGACGGTCGCTTCCGCCGACATCGGCGACATCAGCTTGAGCTTCTTCAGCTCGGCGTCCGCCTTCTTCTTGGCTTCCTTCGGCATGCGCGCGGCGGTGATGCGCTTCTCGAGCTCTTCGAGATCGGCACCCTCTTCGCCTTCGCCCAGTTCCTTCTGGATTGCCTTGACCTGCTCGTTCAGGTAGTACTCGCGCTGGCTCTTCTCCATCTGGCGCTTGACGCGCCCGCGGATGCGCTTTTCGACCTGCAGGATGTCGATCTCGGCTTCGAGTTGCGCGAGCAGATGTTCGAGGCGCTCGATGACCGGGAACATTTCGAGGATCTGCTGCTTCTGGTCGAGCTTGAGAGGCAGATGCGCTGCGATCGTATCGGCGAGACGCCCGGCTTCATCGATGCCCGACAGCGAGGTCAGAATCTCCGGCGGGATCTTCTTGTTCAGCTTCACGTACTGGTCGAACTGCGAGACGATCGCGCGGCGCAGCGCTTCCGTTTCTGCGCTGTCGGCGTGGTCCGGCTCGAGCGGCATGACTTCGCACGAGAATTGCGTTTCCTGCTCTTCGATCGACAGTGTTTTTGCGCGCTGCAGGCCTTCGACCAGCACCTTCACGGTGCCATCGGGCAGCTTCAGCATTTGCAGGATGTTGGCGATACACCCTACTTCATACATGTCCTTTTCGGTCGGCTCGTCTTTGGCCGCCGTCTTCTGGGCGACAAGCATGATGTGCTTGCCACCTTCCATCGCGGCTTCCAACGCCTTGATCGACTTCGGGCGACCCACGAACAGCGGAATCACCATATGCGGGAAAACGACTACGTCGCGCAGCGGGAGCAGCGGAAGTGTGACGCGTTCCGGCGGGAGGAGTTGGGTTCCTGACATTTCATTTCCCCATGAGTGGAATCAGTTTGTTCGATAGTTGAGGCCGCCAAAAAAGATTGCAAGCCTCCGCGTGTGGGAAAAGTTCAGTGACTCCAGAAAAACGGTCCATCCTGACGACACGATAAACGAAAAAAGCCGTTCACGTCGCCATGAACGGCTTTTTTTCAAAAATCGCGCAGCCGATCAATTCGAACCCGCGACCTTCGGCGCGTCTTCGTAGATCAGTAGCGGCTTTCCGTCACCATCAATGACATTGTCGTCAATAATGACTTTGCTCACGCCCTTCATTGCCGGCAGTTCGTACATGACGTCGAGCAACGCCTGTTCCAGAATCGACCGCAAGCCCCGTGCCCCCGTCTTGCGGCGGATAGCCTTGCGCGCGATGGCCTGCAACGCCGCCGGGCGGATCTCCAGCTCGACGCGCTCCATGTTGAACAGCTTGTGATACTGCTTGACGAGCGCGTTCTTGGGTTCCACCAGAATCTTCATCAGCGCGGCTTCGTCCAGCTTGCCGAGCGTCGCCACAACGGGCAGACGTCCGATCAGTTCCGGAATCAGGCCGAATTTGATGAGATCTTCCGGCTCGACTTCGCGCAGCACCTCGCCCGCGTCGCGATCCTGCTTGCTCTTGACGCTGGCGCCGAAACCGATCCCCGTTTTTTCCGTACGGTCGACGATCACCTTTTCAAGGCCGTCGAACGCACCGCCGCAGATGAACAGAATGTTGGTCGTATCGACCTGGATGAAATCCTGGTTCGGATGCTTGCGACCACCTTGCGGCGGCACCGACGCCATCGTGCCTTCGACGAGCTTCAGCAGCGCCTGCTGCACGCCCTCGCCCGACACGTCGCGGGTAATCGACGGGTTGTCCGACTTGCGGCTGATCTTGTCGATTTCGTCGATATAGACGATGCCGCGCTGCGCCTTGTCGACTTCATAGTTGCAGTTTTGCAGCAGCTTCTGAATGATGTTTTCGACGTCCTCACCGACATAGCCGGCTTCCGTCAGCGTGGTCGCGTCGGCGATCACGAACGGGACGTTCAGAAGGCGCGCAAGGGTCTGCGCGAGCAATGTCTTGCCGGAGCCCGTCGGGCCGATCAGCAGGATGTTGCTCTTCGACAACTCGACGTCGTCCTTCTTGTCGAGATGCTTAAGACGCTTGTAGTGGTTGTACACCGCGACGGCGAGAATTTTCTTCGCGCGTTCCTGCCCGATCACGTATTGATCGAGAATTTCACGGATTTCTTGCGGACTAGGCAGATCGGATTTGGACAGGCCCGTCTCCAGACCCGCGCCCGCTGCTTCGTCGCGAATGATTTCGTTGCACAGGTCGATACATTCATCGCAGATGAATACCGACGGGCCAGCAATCAGCTTTTTGACTTCGTGCTGGCTCTTACCGCAGAACGAGCAATACAACAGCTTTTCGCTGTTAGAACCTTTTTTGTCCGCCATAAATGTGTGAGCCTCCGGACACTCGAATGACATGATACGCCGTTTGCCCACCCCGTTCAGTCGGGGGCGGGACGGATGCGCAAAAGCTGTGACGGCGTTTGCCGCAGGCGTTCAGACGGGTCTTATTATTTCACAAGGTTTTGCGCCGGCGCTCTTCCCCCAATTTGAGGAAAAGCGCTCCGGATCAGTCATGTTTCAGCGATGTTTTACGGACGCTTGTGCAGGACCTGGTCGACAAGACCATAGGCCTGCGCGTCGTCGCCCGACATGAAATTGTCGCGGTCCGTGTCGCGCTGGATGCGCTCGACGGGTTGACCGGTGTGGTGCGACAGCAAATGGTTCAGACGATCCTTCAGGTACAGGATCTCGCGTGCCTGAATTTCGATGTCCGACGCTTGACCGCGCGCCCCGCCCAGCGGCTGGTGGATCATCACGCGTGCATTGGGCAATGCGAAACGCTTGCCCTTCGCGCCCGCCGCCAGCAGAAACGCGCCCATGCTGGCCGCGAGGCCCATGCACAGCGTCGAGACGTCCGGCTTGATGAACTGCATCGTGTCGTAGATCGCCATCCCGGCCGACACCGAGCCGCCCGGACTGTTGATGTAGAAGCTGATGTCCTTGTCCGGATTTTCGCTTTCGAGGAATAGCAGCTGCGCGATGACGAGATTCGCGGTTTGATCATTCACTTCGCCGACCAGGAACACCACGCGCTCCTTTAGCAGGCGCGAGTAGATGTCATACGAACGTTCGCCACGGCCGCTCGTTTCGACGACGATCGGTACGAGGCCGAGCGCTTGCGCTTCGAGAGCCCGATCCCGCGACGACTGCGAGGTCAACGTGTCCAGCATTTGAGCGCGAAAGGTCATGCAATGGATCCTTGTCAGGAAATGTTCTGATAATCGGTTCTGAACAAGTTGGTGCGGCCGCGCGCTTTTCAAGTGCCAAACGGCCGACAAGCGCTCTTTTAGCATGAATCGGCCGATGCTCAGCACGTAAAAACGGCGTGCGGGCCGTCGCTCGGACAGCCGGCACGCCGTTGCAGCGATGCTTACGCTTGCGCCGTCGCGCTTGCCAGCTCTTCGAAGCTCACTTCCTTGTCCGTCACCTTCGCCTTGCTCAGGACGAAATCGACGACGTTGGACTCAACGACATACGCTTCCATCTCGGCAAGACGTTGCTGGTTCGAATAATACCAGCGGACGACTTCCTTCGGGTCTTCGTAGCTCTTCGCGAACTCGTCGACTTCCGCGCGGATCTGCTCGGGCTTGGCCTGCAGCTCGTTTGCCTTCACCAGTTCGGCCAGTACGAGGCCCAGCTTGACGCGGCGCTCGGCCTGCTCGGCGAACATTTCGGCGGGGATCGGCGCGTCCTTGGCGTTCGGCACGCCGCGCTGCGCGAGATCCTGACGCGCCATTTCGACGAGGCGCTGCTGATCCTGCTCGATCAGCGCCTTCGGCACGTCGAGTTCGGAGATCTTCAGCAGGGCGTCCATCACCTGGTTCTTCACGACAGCCTGCGTACGGCGCTTTGCTTCGCGTTCGAGGTTGTCCTTGATTTCATTGCGCATCTTCGACAGATCGCCGTCTTCGATGCCGAGCGATTTCGCGAATTCACCGTCGATTTCCGGCAGGTGCGGCCATTCGATCTTCTTCATCGTGATCGCGAACTGTGCGGTCTTGCCGGCGACTTCCTTGCCGTGGTAGTCCTCGGGAAAGGCCAGGTCGAATTCCTTCGACTCGCCGACCTTCAGGCCGAGCGCCGCCTTTTCGAATTCCGGCAGCATGCGGCCCTCACCCAGGACAAACGCGAAGTCGTCCGCGCTGCCGCCCTGGAATGCTTCGCCATCGATCTTGCCGACGAAGTCGACCGTCACGCGGTCGCCATCGTGGGCCGACACGTCCGTGCCACCGTCGCCGTGCTCGCCTGCTTCGCCGCGGGCGTGGTAGTGCACGCGCTGCTTGCGCAGGATGTCGAGCGTGCGGTCGATTTCGGCGTCGCTGATCGTGGTCGTCGTGCGTTCGATTTCAGCCGTCGCGACATCGCCCAGCTTCACTTCCGGGTAAACCTCGAAGGTCGCGTCGAATGCGTATGCGCCTTCCGCTGCGTCCGTCTTCGGGCTGAAGCTCGGCTGGCCAGCGACGCGCAGGTTTTCCGCACGGCTGATGTCAAAGAATTCCTTGCCAACCTTGTCGCTCAGCACTTCGGCTTCCACCTGCCCCGCGTACTGCTGCGTCACCATCTTGAGCGGCACCTTGCCCGGGCGGAAACCCGGCATGCGCACGTTCTTCGCGAGTTGACGGATCCGCGTGTCCACTTCCTTCTGCACGGCGTCCTTCGGCAGGGAAATCGTCACGCGGCGTTCGAGCTTGCCGAGGTTTTCAACAACGTTAGCCATGGCTTCAATCGTCCTAAAATTATTCGAGCGAATCAGTTATCTTGTGTGCGCCGCCTGTCGATGTCCGCTTTGCGTTCCGCGCCCGACGCTGCGTAATGCGTTTGCCATTACGCAGGGTCGCCGTCTCGCTTCGCTCATTCACCTGTGACATCGATCGCGTGCCTCTCGCCGCGGGCTGTGAGGCCGCCGGCAGCACAGTTTGGGTCAGAGAGCCAAATATTTTAGCAAACTATTTGCACGCCTAGCCGTGATTCGCTGTTTCGAAAGTCTCGGGCGCGCTGCGCGTGTGTCTCGCGAACTCAATCGGCTGCGCCAGGCAGACGGCCGCAGCTGTGAATCAAAGTCAATTCTGCCTATACCTTCGGGTGTATTCAGTCGTGCGCCGCATGCTGATAAGCTTCACCACATCCTGATACGCAGTTGCATGCGCAAGTGCGTCCGGGGCGCCCCATCGCATTGCGGTGATGCCTTCCATTCCAAATCGATAGAGACACCATGCCGAATACGTCGTCCGCGCCCATCGTCGTCATTGCCCCCGACTCGTTCAAAGGTTCGCTCTCCGCCGAGCAGGTCGCGCAATCTATCGCGACGGGCATCCTGCGCGCGCGAGCCGACGCGACAATTCGCATTTGCGCGATGGCCGACGGCGGCGAAGGCACGCTCGACGCGATGCTCACACGCGGCGGCGAGCGCCGTCTGCTGACGGTGCGCGGCGCGGCGGGCCCGTCACGCGAAGCGGCAACAGGGCTGCTAGCGGACGGCAGCGCGATCGTCGAGACGGCGGAAATCGTTGGGATTACAGACCCGGTGGGCATGGGTGTGCCCGTCGAAAAGCGCAGCACGCGCGGCATGGGGGAAGCGATTCGTGCGCTGCTGGACGCAGGCGTGCGGCGTTTCTTCGTCGCCCTCGGCGGCAGCAGCACGAACGACGGTGGCGCGGGGCTGCTCGTCGGCCTCGGGCTCAAGCTGTTCGACGCACAAGGGCATGAACTCGACGCGACACCCGAGCAGCTCACACAAGTTGCGCGCGTCGATGCATCGTGCCTCGATGCGCGGCTGAGCGACACCACGTTCGTCGGCATGTCAGACGTCGACAATCCGCTGACGGGCGACCATGGCGCCACGGCTGTCTTTGGTCCGCAAAAAGGCGTGAAGCCGGAGCAGGTCGCGACCATCGACGCGGCCCTCGCCCGCTTCGCCGATCTCGTCGAACCGGCAATGAATCGTGTCGCGCGCAACCAGGCGGGCGCGGGCGCTGCGGGCGGTCTTGGCTTCGCGCTGCATATGCTGGGCGCCGAGTTCGAAGCGGGCGCGGAAGTCGTTGCGCGCGAAATCGGCCTCGACGCGGCACTCGAAGGCGCTGGCTGGCTCATCACGGGAGAAGGCCGCTCCGATGTGCAAACGCTGCACGGCAAGGCGCCCTTCATTGCCTGTCAGCATGCACGCGCGGCGGGCGTGCCCGCCACGCTGCTGTCGGGTGCCGTCGATCCTTCCGCGCTGCCGAAACTCGCCGAGCATTTCAGCGGATGCTTCTCGCCGGCGCCGGGACCCATCACCCTCGAAGTGGCGATTCGCGATGCGGCCACACTGCTCGCAAACGAAGCCGAACAGATGACGCGACTCAGGTACGGCCCGCGTTGACCGCGCGAGCGGATGCAGCAACAATCACATCGCGGGACTGCATCCACTCACACAGGAAGACCATGAAGGCCTCCGATAAAGCCGGACTCGAACAGTTTCTGACGTATCGTCTGCACGTGCTGAACAAACTTTCCGAGCGGGGCATCAGCGAACGGTATATGGCCAAGCTCGACGTGACGCTGCCTGAAGCGCGCGTGATCGCATCGGTCGGATCGTTCGGGCCATTCTCGATCATGGACCTCGCGCGCCACGCGAACCTCGACAAGAGTCAGGCAAGCCGCGCAGCGGAAGCGTTGATCAGACAAGGCCTCGTGCAACGCGAAGCAAGCGCGGAAGATGGCCGTGTCGTGCTCGTATCGCTGACCACGGAAGGCCGTGCGCTCTATCGCAAGATCATGCCCATCGCGCGCAGGTGGAACACCGATCTGTTCGACTGCCTCGATGATCGCGAAAAGGCCGCGCTCAGCGAAGCGCTCGACAAGGTCATCGAAAACGCGATCGCGCGTAACGCGGAATAGTCAGGCTAGACGAAGGTCGAGTTCCACGTTCGACGGCGCGTATGGCGCGCCGCTGCCTTCGTCGTTGCGTAATTCCTTAAACGCTCATTCACAAGTCATCGTATTGCCCTTGTCTCTCGCGAACGGGCATTGAGTCAATCGCGATACGACGGGTCGATCCTGTCGACCTGGCGCAACAGCGCGCGCAGCACGTCATCGCCTGCGCCATGCCGGGGATCGAATTGTAGCGAGTCGCGCGTGCAGCGCGACGCGATGTCATCACTGATCAGGCGCGAAGGACCGAGCGCGGCTGTCGCAAGTTGAACCTCGCACGCGCGATTGAGCGTCCAGAGTCTCGCGAACGCCTGCGCGACAGTTTCGCCAATCGATAGCAAACCATGGTTGCGCAGGATCAGCAGGCGCTTGCCGCCGAGGGTCGCGACGAGGCGCGGCCCTTCGTCGGCGCGCACCGTAATGCCCTCGAAGTCGTGATACGCGACCATCTCGTGCAATTGCGCCGAGTAGAAGTTGTTGTTTTCGAGGCCCACCTGTGAGCACGCGACCGCGAGGCCCGCTGTCGTATGCGTGTGCATCACGCAATGCGCGTCGGGCAGCGCGCGATGGATCGCCGCATGCACGACGAAACCCGCTGGATTCACGGGATGCACCGAGCCATCCAGCACATTGCCATCGACGTCGATCTTCACCAGATTCGAAGCCGTCACTTCCGTATAGTGCAGGCCGAACGGATTGGTCAGGAAATGGCTCTGCGTGTCCGGCACGCGCACGGTGATGTGGTTGTAGATCAGCTCCGTCCAGCCGAGCATGGCGAACACCCGATACGTGCCTGCCAGTTGCACCCGCAGCGCATGTTCAGCACCCGCGCTCGCGCCAATGGAAGACGGCTTTCGATCATCGGTCGCGGCCATTGCACTCTCCTTTTTGCTGCGCAGTTGTGTCTAGCCCGGGATCGCAGGTAGCTTGGGCGAGGATAGGAGAATATGGTTGTGCGTGCAACCAGATGAGAAATGTCGTGCGTCGAATTGCGCCGCGCGATGAACGCCAAGCGCAGCCGAATAACGCACAAGTTGAAGGAGATCGTAATGCTGGCTTGCTACGATCCTCGCTCGTTCTTTCTCTCTGACTTCGAGGATCAAACAATGAAGAAAGTAGTTTTGGCACTGGTCGCCGCTGTTGGTTTCGTTGGCATGTCGTCGGCATTCGCGAACGACCATCATCATGAGTGCCATAAGGTGCACGTACATCACCACTGGGAGAAGCGCTGCCACTAAGCAGTTGCGAATCGCCGGTGTGATCGGCCATGCCCCGCTTCTGCGGGGTTTTTTGTATGTGTTTCTGAACGCAAAAAACAAAACCCCGCGAATCGGCGACTCGCGGGGTCTTCTATACGCAGCTGCGGAAAAGTGGTGCGAGGAAGGGGACTCGAACCCCTACACCCTTGCGGGCGTCAGGACCTAAACCTGGTGCGTCTACCAATTTCGCCATCCTCGCAGCCGGGCGGCGCCTCAAGCGTGCAGCGCCCGATGTCTCGCCAGCGGCCGGACGTCGCGTTTTCACCGCATTGTCATTCGCTCCGCCGACTCTGAACCCGTTGGGTCACAGAGCCACCGATACCGCGAACAAGCCAAGTCGAAAAGCACGTCCGAAAGCGTAAGCGCGAGATTCTAACCGATTGGGCTGCGCTTGTCTGCATCTGTCGAATACCGTCGATGCTACAATTTTCGGTCCCTCGTGCACAGCCGTGCACGAGCGTATTCCCACAAGCCAATCCAGTGAATTTCGACGAATACTGCCTGCAAAAAGCAGCGCCTCCCGGTTCGAGCACTTACTATGCGCTGCGCCAGGCGCCCGTCGCACGGCAGCCGCTGCTCACGGCGCTATTCGCGCTGCGTCGCGAGTTCGAGGAGACCGTCAAGGAAACGACCGACCCGACCGTCGGTCGCACGAAGCTCGCCTGGTGGCAAAAGGAAGCGGCCGCTCTCGCAGCAGGCGAGCCGACCCATCCCGTGTCGCAGGCGCTCGCCGCGCATCTGCCCGATGTGCAAGCCGAGTATCCGGCGCTGCAGGCCTTGATCGCCGGTTTTGAGATGGATCTCGATCAGGCGCGGTATCTCGACTATCCGAATCTGCGCCGCTATATCGTCGGCGTCGGCGGCACGTTTGCGTCAGTCGTCGCGCGCGCGACGGCACGCGATCCGTCACAGGCGGCGTCCTGGGCGGCGCCTCTCGGCGAGTCGTTGATGCTCGCGCAGATCGTCGTGGAACTCGGCAACGACGCTCGCCACGGCCGCATCTACATCCCGATCGACGAGATGCAGCGCTTCAATGTCACAGCCGCCGACCTGATCAACCGCAAGTATTCGGACGCATTCACCGAACTGATGCGCTTTCAGACGACGCGCGCCCGCGACGCGATTCGCCGGGCGCTCGATGCGCTGCCCGCCGGCGAGCGCCATTCGCAGAGCACGCTGCGCGCGTTGGCGGCGCTCGCGCTGGCGCTGCTCGACGAGATCGAACGTGACGGCTATCACGTGCTGCATCAGCGTATCGCGCTCACGCCGATCCGCAAGCTGTGGGTGGCATGGCGAGCGGCGCGGCGGCACTGAGCGCTCAAGCGCGCAGCAACGGCAGCGGTTTGACGTCATCCTCCAGGACGGCTATCGCGTCCAGCCTCAGGAACGGACCGAGTGCCGTCGCGTAGAGCCGCCTGAAATCGATTGCGACGGGCAGGCGGCCGTCGGCATCGAGGCGCGTAAGATCGGGCGCGGCGCCGTACAGTCCGCCCCGCACTGGGCCGCCCATCATGAAGTGCGCAGCCGCGCCGCCATGCGCGGTGCCGCGATTCGCGTTCTCGTGCGCGGACCGTCCGAATTCCGAGTACGTCATGATCAATGTGCGATCCCAGCGGCCGCGCCGCATCAGTTCCGCCTGAAGCGTCGCGCAACCATGCGCGAGTTCACCGAGCAACGCGGCATGCCGCGCGGGCTGATTGCCGTGCGTGTCGAAACCGTCGAGCGTCAAACGGATCGCGCCGCAGGCATCGGGCGAAGCCGCATCGACAACGGTGCGCAACGCGGCTTCAATCGACTCGCGAAAGCCACGCGCATCGTGACTCAACACACGCGATGCATCGGGCGCATCGCGCGAAACGGGATCGCCTGCGCCAGGGTCCGCGTCCATTCCATCGACGTACGGCGCGTCGTCGGGATCAGCGACGCGCGCCCATGCGTCGCCCCGCCCCTCATTGGCCGGCAAGCCGGCAAAAGGCCCCGCTTCCACACAGCCGAAGGACGCCGTCACGATACGCGGCCGCGTCGCGGGCCAGTGATCGAGCGCGCGAGTCAGCCATCCGTCGCGCCGATAAACATTGGCACGCGCAGCCGTGTCCCAGACTTCCATCGACCGGAAATGCGACGGATTGTCCTGCGCGCAACCGACGCCCTGCACCACGGCAAGTCGCCCGCTTTGCCATATAGGCAGCAAACCACGCAGCGCGGGATGCAGCGCGGTGCGTTCATCGAGCGCGATCGCGCGATCGCGTGCAATCGCAATGTGCTTGCGCAATGTGTAGTAAGCGGAATCGGCGAACGGGACGACCGTGTTCAATCCGTCGTTTCCACCCTTAAGCTCGATCAGAATGAGCAGTTGGCCGCGATTATCCGGTGCCGTTGCGCGTGCATCCAGTTGCGACGATGTGCCGCCGCAGGCGGGAAGCGCGCCGAACACGCGCGGCACCGATAGCGAAGCGCCCGTCGCCGCCATCATAAGAAACTCGCGTCGCTTCATGTGCGCCTCACTGGATGTGCCCGCAATCTGCCGCCAAATGAAAACGCAGCCCTTACGGCCCAACATGGATCGCCGTCCGGCATGTGGAACTGCCAAAGCGTCAGCGTTTGTACAGTTCGCGAACGGCGTCTTCGATATGCTGCCGCAGCAGACGGCGCTCTTCCGGCGTCATGTGCCCGTCGCGTCGGCGCTGGTCAAGATCGGGCGGCACGGCAGTCGTGCGCATGATCGCATCGGACGCGGGGCGGTCGGCGCTGGGATTGTGTGGCTGCCGTGCCGAGCGCGAGTGAGGATGCTGGGGTGAGCGCGTGTCGGTGTTGCGTTCCGTGGAGGAATCGGCAAAAGCGGAGTTCGGGCCCAGCGCGCTCGCGAACACGATCGCAACGGCTACCGCGATCACGCTCAGGCGCATCTTCGGCCAGACCCCTCCCTTCATCTTGTTCCCTTCGTGGCGCGACAACCGGCAACCTCAGATACGTGTATTGACTCCGGCTTGAGACCGGTGCGAGAGCTTTATTCGAGTGAAGTATCTACCGAACTGGCGCAAACAGTAAAGGAGTGTAAGCGCCAAGGCTTTACGCCGTGCCACAGGCCGGGTAAATTTTGTAACGGACTGTTACGTCTTAATTGGTGCAAACGCGCACCCCTTTCTAATCGCGCTAAGATGCCGAGCATGGAAACCAAAAACCCTTCGAAAATCCTCGTCGTCGATGACGACCCGCGTCTGCGCGATCTGCTGCGCCGTTATCTCGGCGAGCAGGGCTTCAACGTTTATGTCGCTGAAAACGCGCCCTCGATGAACAAGCTGTGGGTGCGCGAACGTTTCGACCTGCTGGTGCTCGATCTGATGCTGCCGGGTGAAGACGGCCTCTCCATCTGCCGCCGCCTGCGTGGCAGCAACGATCGCACGCCGATCATCATGCTCACCGCAAAGGGTGAAGATGTCGATCGCATCGTCGGCCTCGAAATGGGCGCCGACGACTATCTGCCGAAGCCATTCAATCCGCGCGAGCTCGTCGCGCGCATTCATGCGGTGCTGCGCCGCCAGTCGCCGTCCGAGTTGCCGGGGGCGCCGTCGGAGACTTCGGAAGTCTTCGAATTCGGCGAGTTCGCTTTGAATCTCGCGACGCGCACGCTCACCAAGGCTGGCCAGGAAATCCCGTTGACCACGGGCGAGTTTTCGGTGCTGAAGGTGTTCGCGCGTCATCCGCGTCAGCCTCTGTCGCGCGAAAAGTTGATGGAACTTGCGCGCGGCCGCGAATATGAAGTGTTCGACCGCAGCCTCGATGTGCAGATCTCGCGTCTGCGCAAGCTGATCGAGCCCGATCCGGGCAGCCCGCGTTTCATCCAGACAGTCTGGGGGCTGGGCTATGTCTTCATCCCAGACGGTGCAGCCTAAGCCTGCCGTTGCGGTTGCTTCTCCTCGTCGACACGATGGCCGCATGCGGATCGACCGGCGCCTCCTGACGCTCGCGTTCGGAGGCCTGTTCTGGCGTACGTTTCTGCTGATTGCGCTGTTGATCGCGGTCAGCCTCGCCGCATGGTTCCAGAGCTTTCGCGTGATCGAGCGCGAGCCGCGCGCGCAGCGCGTCGCGCTGCAACTCGTCGCGATCGTGAAGCTCACGCGCACCGCCCTTCTCTATTCCGATCCCGACTTGCGGCGCGCGCTGCTGCAGGATCTGGAGAGCAACGAGGGCGTGCGCGTGTATCCGCGCGAAACCACCGACAAGTACAAGCTCCAACCCGACGAGTCGTTGAACCGGCTCATCGAGCACGACATTCGCGGGCGTCTTGGCGACGACACGATCATCGCGCAGTCGGTCAACGACATTCCCGGCGTGTGGATCAGTTTCAAGATTGACGATGACGATTACTGGGTCGCGCTCGACCGCGATCAGCTCGATAGCGTAACGGGCCTGCAATGGGCCGGCTGGGGCATTTTTGCGCTCGCGCTATCGCTGTTCGGCGCGGCGTTCATCACGAGCCTCGTGAACCGGCCGTTCGCGCGGCTCGCGATGGCCGCGCGCAAGGTCGGCTCCGGCCAGGCGCCCGAGAAGCTGCCCGAGCGCGGCATGGGAGTGGCCGCCGAAACCAACCGAAGCTTCAACCAGATGGTGCAGGACCTGGAGCAACTCGAAGCCGACCGCGCGCTGATGCTTGCCGGCATCTCGCACGACTTGCGCACGCCGCTTGCTCGCCTGCGTCTGGAAACGGAGATGAGCCCTTCGGATCAGGCGACCAAGGACGCAATGATCGACGACATCGAACAGATGGACATGATTATCGGGCGCTTCCTTGATTACGCACGCCCGGTTCAGAGAAATCCGGAACCTGTCGACCTTTCGGTGATCGCAGGAGAACTGGCTGCGCGTATGTCGAGCGAGGACGGCATGCGGCTGGTCACCCGGCTTGCGCCGTCTGCCGTCATCGAGGCAGACGAGACGGATATCCGGCGAGTCGTCGGTAATCTGATCGAGAACGCGCGCAAATACGGCCTTTCCGAATCCGACGGCATTCCGCATGTCATTCTTGAGACGCGAGTGTCGCATTCGCGGGTCGAGCTGTCGGTCGTCGATGAAGGTCCGGGCATACCGGAAGACCAGCTCGCGCTCGTCACTCGCCCGTTCTACCGCGTCAACTCGGCGCGCACGCAAGCGAACGGAACGGGTCTCGGCATGGCGATCGTGCAGCGGCTCGTCGGCCGGTATCGCGGTGCGCTGCGGCTGCGTAACCGCACGCCGCTGCCGGGTCTCGAAGTGACGATCGAGTTTCCGCTCGCCAAGAGCCTCTGAGCCAGGTGAAGGCCGGTCACGGCGTCCTGCGCCCATTTAGGGTTGCTGCATTTTTGGGCAATCTATTCCCCGTTCCGTGCAAACACGATTCCTCCAAAACTGAACTATCGATGCATTCGAGAAAATCTATTCACATCGTTAGGCAAAAACTATTGATGCGATTGACTAATAGAGTTATAGTTTCGGTTGTGTAACGCGTTCGTTACAGCCAGCAGGTAGTTTGAGCAGGTTGTTTTTCGAATCTCATTTGCCATTTCTCAAGGAGTAACCGCATGAAAACTGTCGGCGATAAACTCGAAGCTTTCACCGTCACCGCTGCGAAGCCGGGTTTCAATAACCACGAAGAGAACGGCGTGTCGGCGTTCGAAGAAATCACCGAATCGTCGTTCCCGGGCAAGTGGAAGATCATCTATTTCTACCCGAAGGACTTCACGTTCGTTTGCCCGACGGAAATCGTCGAATTCGGCAAGCTGCAAAAGGACTTCGAAGAGCGCGACGCCGTTCTGCTCGGCGGCAGCGTGGACAACGAATTCGTCAAGCTCGCATGGCGCCGTGAGCACAAGGACCTGAACAAGCTGAACCACTACGCGTTCGGCGACGTGAAGGGCGAACTGATCGACCAGCTCGGCGTGCGCGACAAGGAAGCAGGCGTTGCGCTGCGCGCGACGTTCATCGTCGATCCGGACAACACGATCCAGCACGTTTCGGTGAACAACCTGAACGTCGGCCGTAACCCGGAAGAAGTCCTGCGTATCCTGGACGGTCTGCAAACGGATGAACTGTGCCCGTGCAACCGCGCAGTCGGCGGCGCAACGCTGTAAGTCCGTGCGGCCCAAAGCCCGCTAAGCTTGAAAAGGCCAGCGGGCTTTTTTATCGGCGAAATGATAGGAGATATCAATGGAATTCATTGCAGCGATTAAGGAATGGATCCCCGACTACGCGAAGGACATTCGCCTGAATCTGGACGGCACGATTGCGCGCTCGTCGCTCGAGGGCAACGATGCCGTCGGCGTCGCGCTCGCCGCGGCATTCGCTGCGAAGAGCCCGAAGATCATTGCGGCGATCCGTGAAGCGGGCGTTTTGTCGCCGGAAGAAGTCAACGGCGCGCTGACGGCTGCCGCGCTGATGGGCATGAACAACGTCTGGTATCCGTACCTCGAAATGGCGGACAACGCCGATCTGAAAACGCAGCCCGCGGGTTTGCGGATGAACGCGTATGCCTCGCACGGCGGCGTCGACAAGCGCCGCTTCGAGATGTATGCGCTTGCCGCATCGATCATCGGCAAGTGCCATTTCTGCGTGAAGTCGCACTTCGATACGCTGATCAACGAAGGCATGAGTTCGACGCAACTGCGTGACGTCGGCCGCATTGCGTCGGTGATCAACGCGGCAGCGCAAGTAATCGTCGCGGAAGGCAAGTAAGCCGCGCGCGTTTCGCGCTTGAGCCAACGCCACGCGCTGCGTGGCGTTTGGTTGTTCGACGCTGATGTTTGGCCAGGCTCGTCTGGTTCCTTTTCGTTTGCGAACGCAGCGCCAGCACGACGGCCATCGCCCTGAGCCCGTTGAGACCTCTTACACGACCCGGTTGTCCTGGATGCGCCGCACGCTTGACGAGGTCGTCAACCGCCGTGATTGCCTGTCCGCTCGACTTCATGCGGTCCACGATGAGCGCATATATCGACAAAAACGCGCGACGGCACACGTCGAGTTTTTTAGTGCGCGCCCATCGATGGAATCCGGGAATCGGTCATGCTCGCAGGCTCGGGCGCGCGCGGCTCAGGCAAAAATGACCCGCATTGCAAAAGCCCATTCAGCCGCGCAGCAGCAGGACGGCAGCTTGCGCTTCGATGCCCTCGCCTCGTCCGAGATAGCCGAGCTTTTCATTGGTCTTCGCCTTCACGTTGACGCGATCGATGGGCAGGCCAAGGTCTTCGGCAATGTTCGCGCGCATGCCGTCGATATGCGGTGCGAGCTTCGGTGCCTGCGCGATCACCGTGCTATCGACGTTCTGGATCGTGAAGCCCGCCTTCGCGATGCGCGCCGCGCATTCGCGCAGCAGCACGCGGCTGTTCGCGCCTTTGAATTCCGTCGCGGTGTCCGGAAAATGACGGCCGATATCGCCGAGCGCGGCGGCGCCGAACAGCGCGTCGGTGATCGCGTGCAGCAGCACGTCGGCATCCGAATGGCCGAGCAGCCCGCGCTCGTACGGAATCGTCACGCCGCCGATGATCAGCGGGCGTCCCGGCACCAGTGCGTGAACGTCATAGCCTTGTCCGATTCTCAAATCCATATGCGTGAAGTTCCGTTGTTGCGTGAAAGCGTTGTGGTGACCGTCGGGCGCGCGTCAGGGCGGTGAGCCCGCAGTGGGCCGCAGTGAGCCGCTAGATGAGCCGTTAGCCCGCCGCGCCGCGCGCGAGAATCGCTTCGGCCAGATCGAAGTCCTCGGGGTACGTGACCTTGAAGTTGCGCAGGCTGCCTTGAACCAGTTTCGGTGCATGACCGCACCATTCGATCGCGCTCGCTTCGTCGGTGAGATCGTGGCCGTCGCCTTGCGCGCGCAGGATCGCCTCGCGCAGCATGCCGATACGGAACATCTGCGGCGTCTGCGCCTGCCACAGGCCGTCGCGCGGCTCGGTGTGATCGATGCGGTTATCGGTGCCGGGCGTCACGCGCTTGAGCGTATCGGCAACGGGCAGCGCCATGATGCCGCCGACGGCGTCGTCCTTCAGCGCGCCGACCAGCGCGCGGATCAGCGCGGGCGTGATGCCGGGACGCGCGGCGTCGTGCACCAGCACCCAGTCGCTGTCGTGCGCACCGAACTCGGCCAGCGCATGCAGCCCGTTCAGCACCGACGCCTGCCGCGTCGCCCCGCCGCAACGCCGCACCGCGAAGCGCAGGCCCGCGAAGCGGCGCGCGTCGAAGTGCTGGTCGTCGGGCGCGATCACGACGAGGGTCTGCGCGAATTCACTGCATGCGTCGAACGCGGCGAGCGAATAATGCAGCATGTCGCGGCCCGCGACAGTTCGATATTGCTTGGGCATCTTCGCGCCGGAACGGCTGCCGGTGCCGGCGCAGGGAATCAGGGCAAACAGGCGGGAAGTCACGGAAAGAGCACGGTGCAGGTCAAAGTGAAGGACGGATTTTATAATAGGTCTTCGGCACGCGAGCCCCGGCACGCGTAAACTTGCCGCTCGCGAGCCGCCAGCGACCGGCCCACCGAGGCGTCCGCCGCGGCCGTTCATTGGCGGCACGTGTTGCGTGTCAGTGGTCGATCGTTCGCTTTACACGTTTTTGTTGCCCATTCGCTTTGCGCTTTCGCATTGCCTGATCGTTAGCTGGTCGTTCATTGGCGTCACCCAAAGGCCGTTTCCCGTTTATGCCCGACATCGCCGCATCCATGCAGTCCCCCTCTCCCACGCCCGTCGCGCTGGTCAAAGCCGGTCAGCGTTTCGTTTTCGACGGCACGCATGGTTCGTCCGACGCGCTGCTGATCGCGCGCTATCACCTCGCGTACAGGCGGCAGGTGCCCTTGCTCGCCGTGGTCTGCGCAAGCGCCGTCGATGCGCAGCGGCTGTCGCAGGAGCTCGCGTTCTTCGCGCCGGATGCGCGCGTGCGCGTCCTGCCCGACTGGGAGACGCTGCCCTACGACTCGTTCTCGCCGCACCAGGATCTCGTGTCCGAGCGGCTCGCGACGCTGCACGATCTCGGCGAAGGCCGCTGCGACATCCTGCTCGTGCCCGCGACGACGGCCCTCTACCGGATGCCGCCTGCGTCGTTCATGGCCGCGTACACGTTTTCGTTCTCCCAGGGCGAGCGGCTCGACGAAGCAAAACTCAAGGCGCAACTGACGCTCGCCGGCTACGAGCACGTGAGCCAGGTCGTTCGCCCCGGCGAATACTGCGTGCGCGGCTCGCTGATCGACCTCTTTCCGATGGGCTCGCCGCTGCCGTACCGGATCGACCTGTTCGACGATCAGGTCGATTCGATCCGCGCATTCGATCCCGACTCGCAACGCAGCCTCTATCCCGTGAAGGACGTGCGGCTGTTGCCGGGACGCGAGTTTCCGTTCGACGAGGCGGCGCGCACCGCGTTTCGCAGCCGCTGGCGCGAAGTGTTCGAAGGCGATCCGAGCCGCGCGTCGATCTACAAGGACATCGGCAACGGCGTGCCGTCGGCGGGCATCGAATACTATCTGCCCCTCTTCTTCGACGAGACGGCAACGCTCTTTCATTACTTGCCCGAAGGCGCGCAACTGGCCTTCGTCGGCGATCTGGACGCGGCCATCCGGCGCTTCACGGCGGATACGAAGCAGCGCTACAGCTTCCTGTCGCACGACCGCGACCGCCCGATTCTCGAACCGCAGCGGCTGTTCCTGTCAGACGAAGATTTCTTCACGCTCGCCAAGCCCTTCGCCCGCCTCTCGCTGCCCGTCAACGCGGGCGGCGGCTGGGCCTTGCCGCTGCCGAATCTCGCGATCGACCGCCACGCGGAAGACCCCGTGTCGGCGCTGCGCGCGTATCTCGACACGACGCCGAACCGCGTGCTGTTCGCAGCCGAATCGGCGGGCCGGCGCGAGACGATCGCCCAACTGCTCGCGGACAACGAACTGCGCCCCGCTTCCGCCGACAGCTACGAAGACTGGCTGAACTCCGAAGCGCGTTTCGCGCTCGGCGTCGCGCCCCTTGCAAACGGTTTCGCGATTCCAGGCGAGCGCGTCGCCATCATCACCGAAACCGAGCTGTACGGGCCGCTCGCGCGCCGTGCGGGACGCCGCCGCCAGGAACAGGCGAGCAATGTCGATTCGATGGTGCGCGACCTGTCGGAGCTGAAGGTCGGCGATCCCGTCGTGCATTCGCAGCACGGCATCGGCCGCTACATGGGCCTCGTGACGATGGATCTCGGCGAAGGCGAAACCGAGTTCCTGCACCTCGAATACCAGGGCGACAGCAAGCTCTATGTGCCCGTCGCGCAACTGCACGTGATCTCGCGCTATAGCGGCGCGGACCCCGACAGCGCGCCGCTGCACGCGCTCGGCTCCGGCCAGTGGGAAAAGGCCAAGCGCAAGGCCGCGCAGCAGATCCGCGACACGGCGGCCGAGCTGCTGAACCTCTACGCCCGACGCGCCGCGCGCGAAGGCCATGCGTTCAAGCTCGATCCGCGCGACTATGTGAAGTTCGCGGAGAGCTTCGGTTTCGAGGAAACGCCCGACCAGGCGGCCGCGATTGCCGCCGTGATCGGCGACATGACGAGCGGCAAACCGATGGACCGCCTCGTGTGCGGCGACGTCGGTTTCGGCAAGACGGAAGTCGCGTTGCGCGCGGCGTTCATCGCGGTGATGGGCGGCAAGCAGGTTGCGCTGCTCTCGCCAACCACGCTGCTCGCCGAACAGCACACGCAGACCTTCACTGACCGCTTCTCCGACTGGCCCGTGCGCATCGCCGAACTGTCGCGCTTCAAGACGGGCAAGGAAGTCAGCACGGCGATCCAGCAGATCAACGAAGGCAGTGTCGACATCGTGATCGGCACGCACAAGCTGCTGTCGTCGGATGTGCAGTTCAAGCGGCTCGGGCTCGTCATCATCGACGAGGAGCATCGCTTCGGCGTGCGCCAGAAGGAAGCGCTCAAGGCGCTGCGCGCGGAAGTCGACGTGCTGACGCTCACCGCGACGCCGATTCCGCGCACGCTCGGCATGGCGCTCGAAGGCCTGCGCGATTTCTCCGTCATCGCGACGGCCCCGCAAAAGCGTCTGGCAATCAAGACCTTCGTGCGCCGCGAGGAAGACAGCGTGATCCGCGAAGCGATGCTGCGCGAACTGAAGCGCGGCGGCCAAGTGTACTTCCTGCACAACGAAGTCGAAACCATCGAGAACCGCCGCCAGATGCTCGAAGCGCTCGTGCCGGAAGCGCGAATCGCGGTCGCGCACGGCCAGATGCACGAACGCGAGCTCGAACGCGTGATGCGCGACTTCGTCGCGCAGCGCGCAAACGTGCTGCTCTGTACGACGATTATCGAAACGGGTATCGACGTGCCGAGCGCCAATACGATCCTGATTCATCGCTCGGACAAATTTGGCCTCGCGCAGCTGCATCAGTTGCGCGGGCGTGTCGGCCGCTCGCATCACCAGGCGTATTCGTACCTGCTCGTGCACGATCCGCAGGGTCTGACGAAGCAGGCGCAGCGGCGGCTCGAGGCGATCCAGCAGATGGAGGAACTCGGCGCGGGCTTTTACCTCGCGATGCACGACCTCGAAATTCGCGGCACGGGCGAGGTGCTCGGCGACAAGCAGTCGGGCGAGATTCACGAGATCGGCTTCCAGCTTTACACCGACATGCTCAACGACGCGGTGAAGGCGCTGAAGAACGGCAAGGAGCCGGACCTGACGGCGCCTCTGGCGGCGACGACGGAGATCAACCTGCACACGCCCGCTATCCTGCCCGCCGACTATTGCGGCGACGTGCAGGAGCGTCTGTCGCTGTACAAGCGGCTTGCGAACTGCGAGCACAACGATTCGATCGACGGCATTCAGGAAGAGCTGATCGACCGCTTTGGCAAGATGCCGCCACAAGCGCATGCGCTCGTCGAAACGCATCGTCTGCGTCTTGCCGCGAAGCCGCTCGGCATTTCGAAGATCGACGCGGGCGAGGCTGTGATCGGCTTGCAGTTCATCCCGAATCCGCCCATCGACGCGATGCGGATCATCGAGATGGTCCAGAAGCACAAGCACATCAAGCTCGCGGGCCAGGACAAGTTGCGCATCGAAACGCGCAGCCCGGACTTCGCGGTGCGCGTGTCGACCGTCAAGGAAACGCTGCGCGCGCTCGGCGCGCCCGCGAAGGGCGCGGCGGGTCAGCCCGTCGCTTCGTGAAGCACGCGGCATGGCAGGTGCTGTCGACACGTCATCGATCGTCGCCCTGCTGACGGCGCTCGTGCGCATGCCGAGCCGCGGCGGCGTCGATGCGTGCGCGCCCATCGCCGACTGTGTCGAAGCGTGGTTCGGCGCGCGTCATGTGCCGACACGCCGGCTCGTTTCCGCCAGCGGTGAGCCGCTTGGCGTGTACGTTGAAATACGCGGCGCGCCGAATGGTCCCGGGAATGGTCATCACTATCTGCTGAACGCGACGCTCGATACGGCGAGCTTCGGCGACGAATCGACGTGGACGCATCCGCCGCTGGGCGCGCACATCGAGAACGGCTGGCTCTACGGGCGAGGCAGCGCGGACAGCAAGGCCGCCGTCGCGATCTTCGCGCATCTCGCCGCCGCGTTCGCGCGGTGCACGGATGCATTCGCGGGCACGCTCGGCGTGCTGTTCGATCTCGATGAACATACGGGCCGGTTCGGCGGCGCTCGCGCGTTCTTCGACGCGGCCGATGCGCCCCGGCCCGACGGCGTGCTGATCGGCTATCCGGGCATCGGCCGGATCGTCGTCGGCGCGCGCGGCTTCGCGCGGGCGCGGCTCGTGGTGCGCGGCATCGCCGCGCATTCGGGTAGCGGCAGCACGCGCGGACTCAACGCAGCAATACGCGGCGCACATCTCGCGAAGGCGTTGAGCGATGCCGCGCTGCCCGACGACGGCACCTTCGGCCGCCCTGCTCAGCTCACCATCACGGGCATCCGGTCGGGCGATGGCACCTTCACGAGTGTCCCCGACCGCTGCGAGCTGAGCGTCGATTGCCGGCTCACGCCGGGGTTCGATGCCGCGCACGCGCAGCGCCTCGTCAGCAGCATCGTGCGCGCGCACGACGCTCGCTACGACGCGTCGCTCGCGACATCGATCGAATGGATGGCGGGCTGGCCCGCATACAGGGTCGACGATGCGCATCCGCTTGCCGCCGCGTTGTTCGACGCGGCATCTGGTGAACTCGGCGATGAACCCGGCATCGAGTTGCCGCGCGCCGTCGCGGGGCCTTCGAACATCGGCAACTATCTCGCGTCGCTGGGCGTGCCCGCGTTGTGCGGCTTCGGCGTGCGATGCGAAGGCATCCACGCTGCCGACGAGCGCATCGAGCTCGCCTCCATCGCGCCCGTCTATCGCGTGTATGAACGCGCCTTGCTCGCGCTGCTGGAGCCGAAGCCGGCGCGCGCGTAAATGCGCAACGGAAGACGCTTCCAGCCCGCGCAACAGATTGTTGCATCGCGCCAAGCCCCGTCGCGCAAGCGGCTCGCCCGATGAGCTTTGGCTAGTTAAGTGTTTTTTGGGTATGATCGAAAGACACACAAGCTGGAGCCCAACGTCATGTCACAGGTCGCTGAACAAGCGCTGTCCGCACAATCGTCTGCTTCTTCCGGTGCTTCCGCCAACGCTTCTTCGCCGGCCTCGCTCCCTTGGGTCACACGCCTCGTGTCGATGGACACGGTCAGCCGCAACCCGAATCTCGGCCTGATCGAGACCGTGCGCGACGCGCTGCGCGAGCGCGGCATCGACGCGACGCTGACGCACGACGACAGCGGCAAATGGGCGAATCTGTTTGCGACCATTCCGGCGCATGACGGCGAGACGAATGGCGGGATCGTGCTATCGGGTCACACGGACGTGGTGCCCGTCGACGGCCAGCAGTGGGACAGCGATCCGTTCAAGCCCGAAGTGCGCGGCGACAAACTCTACGGGCGCGGCACCTGCGACATGAAGGGCTTTATCGGCGCGGCGCTGACGCTCGTGCCGCAAATGCAGCAGACCCGGCTCGCGAAGCCGATCCATCTCGCGTTTTCGTTCGACGAGGAAGTGGGCTGCGTGGGCGCGCCGCTGATGATCGCCGACCTGATCAAGCGCGGCGTCAAGCCGGATGGCTGCATCGTCGGCGAGCCGACCAGCATGCGGCCCATCATCGCGCACAAGGGCATCAACGCGTATCAGTGCTGCGTGCGCGGCTTCGCGGCGCATTCGTCGCTCACGCCAAAGGGCTTGAACGCGATTGAATACGCGGCGCGCCTGATCTGCTTCATCCGCGACATGGCCGACCAGTTCCGCGAGCAAGGCCCGTTCGACCAGCTCTACGACGTGCCGTTCACGACGGCGCAAACCAGCACGATCAAGGGCGGCAACGCGATCAACACGGTGCCCGCCGAGTGCAGCTTCGAATTCGAGTTCCGCAACCTGCCGACGCTCGATCCCGAACCGATCTTCGCGCGCATCGACCAGTACGCGCGCGAGACGCTGCTGCCGAAGATGAAGCGCGAGCACGAAGCGGCCGCGATCGAGTTCACGAAGCTCGCCGCGGCGCCGGGGCTCGACGCCCCGGAGCAGGCCGCCATCACGCAGCTCGTGCGCGCGCTCACCGCCGATCAGGACAAGCGCAAGGTCGCATACGGCACGGAAGCGGGCCTGTTCTCGCGGGCGGGCATTCCGAGCATCGTGTGCGGGCCGGGCGACATCCAGCAGGCGCACAAAGCGAACGAGTTCGTCACGCTCGGGCAGCTCGCGCAGTGCGAACGCTTTTTGAGCAAGTTCATTCACAGCATGTCGGTCGATGCGCACGTGCATTGACCCGGGCAGCAACACACAACAACGATCGAACGACAAGACATCGAAAGCGGACCTCACCCACAAACGAGTACGCACGCCATGTCCACCGCCACGCCGCAGCACACCGACCGCACGATCGACGGCGAGCCGATACCGACGCTCGACGACATCGCCTCGCAGCATTTCGCGCTGACGCCGTGGGTCGTACGAACGCCCGTGTTCGACCGGATGGACTTTCCGACGCTCGAAGGCACGCTCGTCAACTTCAAGTTCGAACTGCTGCAGGCGGGCGGCAGCTTCAAGGCGCGCGGCGCGTTCACCAACCTTCTTGCACTCGATGCCGCGCAGCGCAGCGCAGGCGTCACGTGCGTGTCGGGCGGCAATCATGCCGTCGCCGTCGCCTATGCGGCGATGCGCACGGGAATCAGCGCGAAGGTCGTCGTGATGCACGCCGCGAACCCCGCGCGCATTGCGCTGTGCCGGCAGTATCGCGCGGAAGTGGTGATGGCCGACAACGTGACGGAAGCGTTCGAAATCGTGCGGCGCATCGAGGCCGAAGAAGGCCGCTATTTCGTTCACCCGTTCAACGGCTACCGGACGGTGCTCGGCACCGCGACGCTCGGCTACGAATGGGCGACGCAAACCCCCGACCTCGATGCCGTGATCGTGCCCATCGGCGGAGGCGGACTCGCGGCGGGCATATCGACGGCGCTGCGCCTCGCCAATCCGCGCGTGCATGTGTACGGCGTCGAGCCGGAAGGCGCGGACGTGATGAACCGCAGTCTCGCGGCCAATCACACCGTCAAGATGAGCCACATGCATTCGATTGCCGATTCGCTGATGGCGCCCCACACGGAGCAGTACAGCTACGAGTTGTGCCGCCGTCATGTCGACCGTCTCGTCACCGTCACCGACGACGCGTTGCGCGCCGCGATGCTCACGCTGTTTGCGCAATTGAAGCTGGCCGTCGAGCCCGCCTGCGCGGCCGCGACGGCCGCGCTGCTCGGTCCGTTGCGCGAGCAACTGCAAGGCAAGCGCGTCGGCGTCCTGTTATGCGGAACGAACACAGATCCTCTGACGTTTGCCGCGCATATCGAACAGGCGCGGGCGGCGCAAGTCTAGACAGCTCCTCAATGGCGTTCAGGCACACACCAGGAACGCCGCGCCAGCCGTGTGATCGATGATCGTGCTGGCTCACCGTTTGCATGCACGGACGGCTCCCGTCACCGTGCGGCGTAACGGCCACGCGCGCCCCTTCAGCACGGCGCGTGGCGATCGGGCGCTAAATCATTTCACGCTGTGCCGATCGTTGGCTATCATGTCGCCATCGACTTCAAGGAGAACAACCCGATGAGCCTAGTCAAGGAATTCAAGGAGTTTGCCCTCAAAGGCAACGTGATGGACCTCGCGGTCGGTGTGATCATCGGCGGAGCGTTCTCGACGATCGTCAATTCCGTCGTGAAGGACCTGATCATGCCTGTCGTCGGCGTGGCGACGGGCGGGCTCGATTTCTCGAACAAGTTCGTCCTGCTGGGCCACATACCCGCCAACTTCAAGGGCAACCCCGATTCGTACAAGGACCTGCAGACGGCTGGCGTCGCGGCGTTCGGCTACGGCTCGTTCATCACCGTTGCAATCAACTTCGTGATCCTCGCCTTCATCATCTTCATGATGGTCAAGTTCATCAACAAGCTGCGCGCCCCGGCGCCCGCCGCGCCCGAAGCGCCGCCGCCCACGCCGGAAGACGTGCTGTTGCTGCGCGAGATCCGCGATTCGCTCAAGCATCCGCGCGCCTGACGCGCAACATCCAATGCGTGCGGCTGCGCACGCGATGCGACAAAGGGCCTGCCGCGCGCTGCTGCGCGGCAGGCCCTTTGTTCCACGGCTCAATATCGGCTATCTCGGCTATCCGGTTCTTGCCTTACCCTCGCCTGCGCTCTTCTGCGCTTTCGCTGCCGCGGCGCCCTCGATCACATGTTCGAGTTGCGAGAAGTTGACGGGCTTCGTCAGATGCGACGTGAAGCCCGCCTCGATACAGCGCCGGATATCCTCATCGCTGCCGAAGCCCGTCAGCGCGACGGCGGGCGCGTCGCCGCGCTCGCGGAACGCCTTGATGAAGTCGAGCCCCGTGCCGTCCGGCAGCCCCACGTCGCTGACGATCAGATCGAACGGCGTGGCCTGTGTCGCGGCCAGCGCATCCGCCACGCGCCCGACGACGGTCACTTCATGCCCCAGCGTGCGCATCAGGTGCGCCATTACTTCGGCCGTGTCCACGTGGTCTTCGATCAGCAGGATCGTCAGTCCGCCCGCGGGCTGCACGCTCGCCGCGACGGGCGCGATGGGCTCGGCGAGCGGCTCTTCGGCCGTGGGCAGCGTGATCGTGAAAGTCGCGCCGCAGTGCGCACCCGGGCTTTGAGCCGTGACGGTGCCGCCATGTGCGTCGGTGAGCGCCTTCGTGATCGCGAGTCCGAGGCCTAGCCCGCCGAATTGCCGCGACATGTTCTGGCTGCCCTGCTCGAATGCATTGAAGAGTTTGCCGATCTGGTCCGGCTCGATGCCGACGCCCGTATCCTCGATCGCAATCTGCACATGCATTCTTTCGTCACGCGTACGTACGTAGATGTGGCCGCCATCGGGCGTGAACTTCGCGGCGTTGCGCACCAGGTTCCACAACATCTGCTGCAGCCGCGCGCGATCGGCGAGCACGAAATGATGCCGCGCGGCCTTGCTGACATGCACGTCCTGCTGCTTGGTCTGGATCTCGCTGCGAAACAGTTCGAGCACGCTGTCGATCACATCATGCACGTCGACCGTTTCAAGCGACAAACGCAGCTTGCCGTTCGCCACTCGCGTGAGGTCGAGCAGATCGTCGATCAGGCGCGCCTCGAGTTCGACGTTGCGGCGGATCATCACGACGCCCGCGCGCACCGGTTCGGGCAGGTCCGGCGTCATTTCGAGCATCCGCACGCCCGCCAGCACGGGCGTGAGCGGCGTGCGCAGTTCGTGCGACAGCATCGCGAGAAAACGGTCTTTCGAACGGTTCGCTTCTTCCGCCGTCTGCCGCGCGGCCTGTTCGGAGGCGAGCAGCCGCTCGCGTTCCTCGATGGCTTCGCGCTGCGAATGGATGTCCGTGCAACTGCCGAACCATTTGCTGACGGCGCCCGTCGCATCGCGCACGGCGGCAATGCGCGCATCGAACCAGCGATACGCGCCGTCGCGGCGGCGAATGCGAAACTCGTTGCGATAGTCGCCGCCATCGCCGCGCACTGTCTTCAGCCACGTGCGGCGCACTTCTTCGCGGTCGTCGGGATGCACGGCATCGAGCCACGCGAGGCCGAGCGCGCTCGCGCCGTCGAGGCCCGAGTACTCGACCCACTGCTTCGAGACGAAATCGCAATCGCCGTTTGCGTCACAGGTGAGCACGAGATGAGGCAGCGCTTCCGACAGCATCCGGTAATGCGCCTCGCGTTCGCGCAGCAGCAGCGCCTCCGCCGACGCCCGTTGCAGCCGCACTTGCGACAACACGCGCTCGACCGCTTCGGGCAGATAGTCGAGATAGTCGCCCGATTTCGGCACGACGTCGGAGACGCCCGAGCGCAGTGCTTCGATCACGCGCGATTCGTCCGTGAAGCCCGTGACGAGGATGGCCGGAATGCGCACGCCCTCGCTGCGCAGCCGCCGGAAAAAGTCGAGCCCCGTCTCCGCGCCGTCGAGCTGATAGTCGAGCACGATCAGATCGGGCGTGCTCGCGGCGATCAAACGATGCGCGGCTTCGGCGCTGTTGCACAGCTCGACCCGGCAGCCCGCGCGCTCCAGCGACTTGCGCGCGAGGTGCAAGATGCCTTCGTCGTCATCGACGACGAGCACATGCGCTGCGAGGGGCGTGGATACGTCTTCAGTCATGCAATGATTTGAGGTCGATTGAAATGCGCGCGGCCCGCGCTGCTTCGGCGCGAACCCTTGCTTGCACCTGCGCTGCCCGTGCGCGCCGGCGCGGTCAACGCGGCCGCCGTGCGCGGCCGTCGCGCATCATGCAGGCGCATAGCGCTGTCCCGGCGGCAGCTTGACGATCTGCAGGAAAAAGCCGAACCGCCGCACCGCTTCGATGAAAGCATCATATTCGACTGGCTTCGTGATATAGACGTTGCAACCGAGTTCGTAGCAGCGGCCGATTTCACGCGGATCGTCGGTGGTCGTCAGCACGATGACGGGGATCGACGCCGTCGACGGCGATTCTTTCAGCCGCCGCAGCACTTCGAAGCCGTCGACGCGCGGCATCTTCAGATCCAGCAGCACGACGTAGTTGGCCAGATCGTCGCGCGACGGACGGCCGCTCGCGGCGCCGCCCGCGGGCGGCTCGCCGAAGAAATAGTCGAGCGCCTGCTGGCCGTCGGCAAAGCGGATGAATCCGTTCGAGATGCCCGCGCGCCGCAGATTGCGCTTGACGAGCGTCGCATGACCGTCGTCGTCTTCGACGAGCACGATGCCGACCGAGTTACCGGCCGCTTCCCCGTGTGACATGGCTCCCTCCGGCGCGCTCGCGCGCACCTGCGCGACGCTTCGCGCGTTGGACACGACTGCGTTCAATGGTACGACCGACTGCCGATATTATGCTTGTCCCCGCTTACGTCTACTTTCCGCGCGCCGAATGCACGCCAGATGCACCCATGCAAGCACCCCATGCCGCCGTCAGATCCGCATCGGCTGATCGGGCAGCGTAACGAAGAACGTCGAGCCCGCGCCTTCCGCCGATTCGACCCACACGCGCCCGCCATGCCGTTCGACGGTGCGCCGCACGAGCGCGAGACCGACGCCCTCGCCCTGCGCGACGTCACCATGCAGCCGCTGAAACGCGCGAAACATCTTCGACATGCAGGCTGCGGGAATGCCCAGGCCATTGTCGCGCACAAAGTAAGTGCGCGTCTTCGGCGCCGACGGGCTCGCGCCGTCTTCGAGACGGCCATCGAGCGTGCCGACTTCGATGCGCCCCGGCCGCGCAGGATCGAGAAAACTGATTGCATTGGCGATCAACTGGCCGAACACCTGCTCGATCGCGAACGGATCACCCCACGCCGTCGGCAGCTCGCGCACGACGAGCACCGCCGCGCGCTCGTCGATCCGCGGTTGCAGCGCATCGACGGCCCGCGCGACCGCGCGCCCAACGCTCACGCGCTGCCATTGATATTCGAGCCGCCCCGCGCGCGAGATGCGCAACAGCGCATCGATGATGGCAGCCGAGCGCGTCACCGATACCCTCACGTAGCGCAGCGCTTCCTGCACGTCGCCATCGAGCAGACGCGCGAGCCGCTCGTGCTCGTCGGCGGGAAGGCTGGCCTCGACGATGGCCGCGCGCAGCTCGTCGCACGAAACCTGCAGTTCCTTCGAGAAACCCTGCATGTTCACGAGCGGCGAGCGCAGATCGTGCGACACGCTGTAGATGAACATCTCGTTGTCCTGCGTCTCCTGACGCAGCGTGTCGTTGACGCTCGCCAGCTCCGCCGCGCGCGCCTGTAGCGACGCCTGGAGTGCGGCCTGACTGTCGTCGGCCGCGCGCAGCAGACCGCTCGTGCGATGCAGCGCGGCATCGAGCGCGGCGATTTCATCGTTGCCTTTGAGCGGCACGGGCAGTGGCTGTCCGGTTGCAAGCCGCTGCGCATTGGCTCCAAGCACGTCGAGCCGCCGTCCGATGCCGCGCGCGAAGGCAAACGCGGTGGCCGCCCAGATCAGCATCGAGCCGAACACGGCGGCCACGAGCGCGTACTGCTGGCGCAGGCGCGTGCCTGCGAGCGTGGCGTTGCGCCCGGCGTCGAGCCGCGTCGCTTCGTCGATGAACTGGCTTAACTCGTCGCGAAAACGCACGACCTGCGCGGGCAACTCGCCGCCTTCGAGCGTGACGAACGGTTTCATCGTCGCGCCCGTGCGCAACGATTGGGCGACGGACAGCGTCTGCTGGCGATAGCTGTCGACGGCCTCGCGCATGCGCTGCACGCGCGCGGCCTGCGCGGGCGTATCGGCGACCGCCTGCTCGAGACGCGTGAGCCCGTCGCCCAGATCGACCCATGCGGAATGACGGTCCATGAATACGGGATCGCCGACGGCGATGCCCGCGCGCACGCGCGCCACTTGCCGCAGCATCGGATTGTCGAGCGCGGCCGCTTCATACAGGATCTGCTTGCTGCTCGACGAACGCTCGACGGCCTGGTCGGTCTGCGCCTGCATGTCGAATACGACGCCCAGCAGCGCCAGTTCGATGGTGCTCGGCAACGCGATCAGCAGTAGGCCCTTGGTGAATAGTTTCATGTTCGCGTGGCGCAGTGCGGCAACAGGAGCGCAATACGGCGCAATACAGCGAAATACGTTGAGTGGCGGCGGCATGATCGCCGGCGGCAGACAGCAGCTCTGCATACGCGGCGATGCGCCGCTTGTCCGCCGCTTGTCCGCCGCTTGTCCGCCGTTTATCCGCCGTTTATCCGCCTCTTGTCCGCAGATTGTCCGCCGCTTTCCGCTTCATTCCGGGCATTGTGAAACCCGCACGCGCAACCGGCATCAATCATGACGCGCGCGCATGCATCGTCGATGTGCGCTGCGTCGTACCGATGTCGCGCGGCGAACGCTATCGATACTTTCACTCATGTGCTGCGCACATCGAATCGTCACATCGCCGTGCGGCGCGCGCAAAGCCGCGCCGTATCTGGGACGCGGCCATTATCGACGGGCGCGGCGGATATTTCAATGCGCGCAGAGGAAGCGTTGGCGCACATAAAAATGTCTTTTTTTAAGGTGCCGGAAACACGCGCAGCGCGGGTGAGTCTATTATTGACACCAGATGCACAGGGGATGCGAAAGCGCACGGCGACGCGATTCGGCCTGGCTTGCACGGGACGATGGAGTGAGACAGACGAATCACCGTGTATCCGGCATTTTCGTATGCTATAAAAGATCGACGTGCGGCGCGCGAAGCCGGGAGTGGTCGCATGAGGACGCTGCGTTTCTTGCAATTCTTTTTCAGGCGAGTTTTTATGTCCTTCCCGAAAAAGCGCAGGCGCGCGAAGGTGGACGGCGACGAGTCGTTCCTCGCTGTGCTGCGGCACTTCAAGCCCTTCGGTCAACTCGACACCAAGATTGCGCGCGCCCGCGCGCAGGATGAGCCGGTGCTCTACGCGCATGTGCTGCCGGGACTGGACGTCCTGCTATGCAGTGTGCGCGGCGCGCAGCCGCCCTATCCCGCTGTCGCCGAGCTGCGCCGGCGCTGCATCGAATCGATTGCGAACGCGCTCGAACAGCCGCTCGACGGACTGGAAAACGGTGGCTACTGGTACGAGGCCGACGGCTTCGGCTTTCTCGTGTTCGCGAGCCGCGCGCGAGCGCGCATTCTGCCGGAATTCGGCGCGACACGCGCGGCGGCAGGAACACGGCGCGGCGTGCGGCGCCAGGATGCCGCTGGCGATGCGACACCACGCTCGCTGCGATAGATTGCTCACCGATAGATTGCTCACCACACATCATCAGACACGGCCGCGAAACTTCGCGGCCGTGGCGTTTCTTGCGCGGAGACCGTGCGATTGAACGATGCGCATGCGCCCGTCATCATGCCGTTGAGGAAAGCGCACGGACGCAGCGTGCGGCACGTCGTTAATCGCGTGCGTTTGACGCATGTGTCCGGGGCATGCAGCTGGCCGGTTCCGCGTCTCAACTTCCCTTGTAATCAGCCGCGTTCGCGGGCCCCGGCAGCGCCGCGCCACCCGATGGCGCGGCAGGTTTTTTCGGCGGCGCCGGGGGCGCCGCAGGCGCGACGGCGGATGCGCCCGGCGTGCCCGGCGGAAGCGCGGGTCCCCTCGTCTTTTCGCGTTGTCCCGGCGGCGGCGCCGAAGGATGCTGCGCGTCGATCGCCGCCATCAGTTGTTGGCATGGCAGCGGCTTGTTGTTGCTCGGCGCGATCAGCGGAATCAGCGCGGCGAACGGATTGATCAGCCCGAGCCCGACCATCGCGCCGCCGCGCGCCGCAAGCGCGATCGCGTTCACGCCCACATGAGGATTCTTGAACGTGCCCTTCACGTAGAGCGGCGAGCGCAGCGTAAAGACGCGAAAGCCTTTCGTGTGCGGATGCACGCCGAGGTCCATCGTCTCGTCCTTCATGTTCACGTTGCCATCGACGTTGATGACGGCGTCCTGTGTATCGAGCGCGAACACGCGTGAATCGAGCACCCCGTCCGTCACGACGAAGTCACCGGCCGCGCAATTGATCTGCACGTCGCGATTGCCGAACAGCTTTTCATACACGACGTTCGCGACATTCAGGCCCGCCGCCTCCATCAGCAGACGGCTGATCGTGCCATCCGTCACGAGCAGCTTCACTTCACCGTTCGATGTGCCCGCGAGCGCCGCCGGCGAATTGCCCGTCGCCGACAGCGCCGCATCGCCGTTGATTTCGCCGAGCGCGTTCTGCATTGTCTTCACGGTCGGAAGCAGTTGCTTGAGCTTCAGGTGGCGCGCTTGCGTCGAGAAGCGGCCCTTAAGCGGCGTCTCGCTGCCGTCGAGATGAATGTTCGACGCGAGCGTGCCGCCCGCGACACCGAACTTCAGCGGCTCCAGCGACAACACGCCATCCGTCATCACGACATGCGTGTACAGGTCGGTGATGGGCAGCGCCGGGTCCTTGACGATGCGGCGGCCCGTCAGCTTCACGTTTGCGTCGATCGCCTTCCAGCGGTCGGTCTTGAATGTTTCCGTCGGCAGCGCCTTGCCCGACGGCTGGCGCGCGACGTCGCCGCGCTTCGCCTTGCTCGCGTTGCTGTCCGCGCCGATGACCGGCGCGAGATCCTTGAACTGCAACAGGTTCGACACCAGCGTGCCTTCGAGCAACGGACGCGACGCGCGTTGCGTGTAGATGAGCGTGCCGTTCAGGTCGCTGCCGCCGACACGGCCTGTAAAATTTTCATACCTGAAGACACTCGCGCCCTGCCTGAAATTGCCGATCAGATGCCCTTCCGTCGCATAGGGCGGCGTCTCGGGCAGCGTGATGCCCGTCAGCTGGTACAGATGATCGAGGCTCGTGCCCTGCAGCCACAGCCGCAGATCAACGGCGGCGAGATGCGCGGGCTCCGTGACGGTGCCGACGAGCGCGATGCGCAGGTCGCCCGCCTTCACGTCCGCCTGCACGGGAAATGGCCGCGACGTATCCTGCAATGCCAGCACGCCGCCGAGCTTGCCGCTGCCCGAGACGGGCGAGCGGTTGTACGTACCCTTCACGGTCCAGCCGATCCCATAGTGCGGCGCGTTCTGACGTTGCGCGACCGCCGTGCCCGTGGCGCTCGCGGGCGCACCCGATGAAGCGACGGCCGCGGACGCACTTTTCGCGCCGGAAGCCCCGCCGCCTGCAACCGCCGTCGCGGCGGGCGCGGCCGGTACCGACGCGGCGGATGCGGCAGGCACGGCAGGCGCAGCCGACGACGCGCCCGACGCCTCGGAAGCCGCCGCCGCTTGCGCCTGCGCACTCAGTTGCTTTGCGCCGTGCCTGCCTACCACGTCCGCCGATGCCTTGCGCGATGCTTCTTCCTGCTGCTTCAGCGCTTCGCCAATCGGGATCGGCTGGCCGAGCGTATCGACGACGGCCTGCATGTCGATCTTCTTCTGCTCGTCGGACAGCGCGATATTGCCCTTGTTCAGCTCGATATCGTGCAGGTCGAGCTTCCATTCAGACGGCGCTGAGGACTTCAGCTTGAACGTCCAGTTGTTGCGCCCGTCGGTGAGCCGTTCGAGATCGACGGAAGGGTTCACCAGATTGATCGAGGGAATCACGATGTCATGCGTGAGCAGCGGCAGCACCTTCACTTGGAAGTCGATTTCGTCGAGCGTCGCGAAGTGCTTCTGCTTCGCCCAGTCAGGATTGCCGATCGTGATGTTCCGCGCGGAAAAACGCGGCCAGGGTACCCATGAGCGCCAACCCGTTTCGCCGACGGAATGACGCCAGCCCACTTTCAGATCACCTTCGATCGCGAATGGCCGGCCGATCGCTTCGCTCACCTTGTCGTCGACGTAAGGACGCGCGCGGTTCCAGTCGAAGGTGAGAATGAATACCGCGAGCACCGCGATCAGAATGAGCAGCGCGGCGACCAGCCACGCGATGATCTTGCCTATCCTTCTGCCGACGGATAATCCGGTCGAGTGCAGTACAGCCATGAGCGCTCCGCAGAGAATGCATACGTCAATCTTCAGCGCAGCACGTGCTGTGCCCGCGCGAGCCGTTCGGCGAGCCGTTCGGCGAGCCGTTCGCTATCATGATGCACTGCGACAGATTCCATTGCCCATGCCCCACCAGACCAACACGACGGACGCACCGCTCGTCCACGCAAAAGACATCGTGCGGCGCGACGCGGCGCGCGGCCAGACGCTGCTGCACACAACCAGCATCGCAATCGAAGCCGGCCAGCGCATCGCGATCACCGGCCCGTCCGGTTCGGGCAAGAGCGTGTTCATGCGCGCGCTCGCGCTGCTCGATCCGCTCGATGGCGGCGAGGTGCGCTGGCGCGGCAGGCGCATTGCGCGCGCAACGATTCCGCGCTACCGGCGCCACGTCGCGTATATCCGTCAGAGGCCCGCGCTGCTCGATGGCACCGTCGAGGACAACCTGCGCTATCCGTACACGCTGCACGCGTATCGCGAAGTGCGTTTCGACCGCGCACGGGCTGCGGCGCTCGCGTCGCAGGCGGGCCGCGCGGGCGACTTTCTCGACCGGCGCGCAAGCGACCTGTCGGGCGGCGAAGCGCAGATCGCCGCGTTGATCCGCGTATTGCAGCTCGCGCCCGACGTCCTGCTGCTCGACGAACCGACGGCGTCGCTCGACCCCGAGTCGGCGCTCGCGATCGAAGCGCTGGTGCGCGCATGGTTCGACGCCGCGCACGAGGCTCGCGCCTGGCTGTGGGTGTCACACGATCTTGCGCAGGCCGCACGCGTCAGCAACCGTCATCTGACGATGCGCGCCGGCGTGCTCGGCGATACGCACGGTAATGCGCATAGCGATATGCACCGCGATACGCACCCCGATACGCACCCCGATACGCACCCCGATACGCACGGCGATATGCCCGCTCGCGCCACCGAGCCGAAACCATGATGCTGCAAGACCTGAGCCTCTGGGACGTCGCGCTCGCGACACTGTTGATCGTCGTGAACGGCGCGGTATCGGTTGCGTTGAAGCTCGATCTCGAACGCAAGCTCGCGTGGGCCGCCGTGCGCACCGTCGTCCAGTTGCTCGCGATCGGCTACGTGCTCGCCTGGGTCTTTGCGTACAACCGCTGGTACGTGGTGCTGCCGCTGATGATCGTGATGACGTTGATCGCGGGCTTCGCGGGCGCGGGGCGCGGCTCGCGCACGTACGCGGGACAGCGCGCCGACAGCATCCTGTCGATCTGGGCGAGCGCGTGGCTCGTCGCCGCGATCGGGCTGTTCGCCGTCATCCGCATTCACCCGTGGTACGAGCCGCAATACGCGATTCCCATTCTCGGCATGATTCTCGGCAACACGCTGACGGGCGTGTCGCTCGGCATCGAGCGGATGACGGAGGAACTGACGGCGCGCAGAGACCGCGTCGATATGGCGCTCGCGCTTGGCGCGACGCGGTGGGAAGCGGCGCAAAGGCCGGCGCGCCAGGCCGTGCGCGCGGGCATGATACCGACGCTCAACCAGATGGCCGTCGTCGGCGTCGTCAGCCTGCCGGGCATGATGACGGGCCAGGTGCTGGCGGGGCAATCGCCGCTGCAGGCCGTGCGCTATCAGATCGTGATCATGTTCCTGATCGCGGCATCGTCGGCGCTGGGAACCGTGGGCGCCGTGCTGCTCACATACCGGCGGCTGTTTTCGCCGGAGCACCGGTTTCTGGCGTCGCGGCTCGTCGAGCGTGGCGCGGGGCGCCGCGACGCATGAACGGACCGCGGCACGGACCGCACGCCACGCGCCACGCACCGAACCCCAACGAATACATGCGCGCCGCATGCATTGCACGCGGCGTGAGATGGCGCGCTCGGGCGGCGCGAATCGCGCCGCGCTAGCGCTTCGCCGACACGGATACCTGCGAGCCGTCGGAGAGCGTGAGCGTCTTCGTGCTGCCGTTGGTCGGCATCGTGAAGCGCAGCACCTGGCTCACGCTTGCGTAGTTCGGACACTTGAGCGATTTGCCGTTGCTCGACACCGTCTTCGTGCCTTTGGGCGTCTGTGCCTGGAAATTCATCTGCACGGTGGCGGTGCCGTCCTTGGCGACGACGGGCGCGAAGCGGATTTGCGTCTGACGGATCATCGCGCCGTTCGTGTCGAGCGGCAGCGACGACAAGTCGGGGCAATCGCCGTCGGCTGCGACGGGTCCGCCGGGTGGAACGGTTTTCCAGGTGAAGTCATCCGATTCGCCGGAGCGGATCGTGCGGGTTTCCTGGGAGTTGCCGAACTGTTTGGACGTGACCTTTACGGTGTAGCGGATGGGGCCGTCCGTGGCCGCCTGCGACGTCACGGTGATCGGCGTTGCCGCGTGCGCGGGGAGTGTCGATGCGGCGAGCGCAAGCGCCGCGCATGCGAGGGAAACCACAACAGAAACGGCGGGAAGTTTGACGCTGAAGCTCATACTGTCACCTCGTTGTTGTGCTGCTGCGCGGCCATGCACTGCGGTCGCGCTGATGGGCGCGCAGCGGTTTTGGCATGATGCATATGCAGTCTAACGCCAAGCGCGTGGGCGCGGGATGCGCTGTTTACCTGCTTGCGCGAGCGTTCGGTTTGGTTTTGATCTTGCATCGGGATGCGCGAACGGTTCGCTTTGCCGTTCGCGGGCATCCGCGAGGCGGGTCGCATTGCCCTTGCGCGGGCATGCCGCGATGCGGTCGCCTTGACCTTCGCGAGCATCCGCGATTCGGGTCGCCTTGCCCTTGCGCGGGCATCCGCGATTCGGGTCGCCTTGCCCTTTGCGGGCATCCGTGATGCGGTGAGCTATGCCCTTCGCGGGCATCCGATGCGGTTCCGCCTTGCCCTGCGCGGGCATCCGCGTTAGCGCCTCGCGGCGCGGGCGTTGCCCCTGTGCGGGGCGGCACTTACTTTCTTTGCCGCCGCAAAGAAAGTAAGCAA
>NZ_JAGIPX010000056.1 GCF_017814945.1 Paraburkholderia sp. LEh10 | reverse complement strand
ATCGGCTGTTGATTTTTAAAGAACATTCGCAGGAAGCGCCTTGCTTTCACCGCGTTGCTGCGTCAGCAGCAGAGAAAGGAGATTATGAAGAACCTTCTGGATTTCGTCAACAGGTTTTTTTACTTCCCAACCCGCCGACTTCGCTGAAAAACCCTGTCACTGCTGGCTTTCCCGCCTTCCTCGTTTCCCTCGCGCCGCGTTGGCCGCAGCGCGAAAGACGGGAATTCTAGACACTTGCCTCAGCGCTTGCAAGCGGTTTTTTGATATCCGTAACGCGCATGACATACAAGCCGGCTATCACAGTCAAGGCCACATATAGACATGCGTCAAGAAGCAACTGCATGCCTCTCCATCACGCGCGATACGACATTCAGATAATGGTCGAGATCAGGCGTCGGGCGATTCGCCTCCTTCGCAAGATCGTCCCAGCGACGCAAACGCAGCGCATCTTCCGCATACGCCTTTTGCAAGAACGCCTTCGCCTCGTCGTCGCTGAAGATGCCGCCCTGCAGTTCCAGACTGCGCACGGAATCCGCCGACAACTTCCCAAAGTACGCCGCATCGATTGCGCACAGACAGCGCTTTGCGTCGACATGCAGACGGATCGGCTCGAGCACCGCTTCGGGCAGCACCGGCCGTAGAAACGGCAACGCGAAATATTGATGAAGATCGTCGATACCACGCTCGGTCGGCGTCTCGCCCTGCCGGTTCAGCAGATGTCCGAGGTCGTGCAGGAACGCCGCCGCGATCAACTCGTCGGTTGCGCCGTCCGCTTCGGCCAGTGCGCCGCTTTGCAGAGCATGTTCGAGCTGCGTCACCGGCTCGCCGCTATAGGCAAGTTGGCCGTGCGCCTCGAACAGTCCGCGAATGTCGTCCAGACTCAGTGCCACAACATCATTCCCACGGAAGAGAAAAGGTCTTGAGATTCGTAAAGCTCTTCATCGCTTCCTGCACGCCTTCCTTGTAGCCGAGACCCGAATCCTTGATGCCGCCGAACGGCGTCAGCTCCACGCGATAACCGGGCACTTCCCACACGTTCACCGTGCCAACGCGCAGCTCGTTGATGAAGCGCGTCATCGCGTCCTGCCGGTTCGTGCACAGGCCGCACGACAGACCAAACGGCGTACCGTTGCTGATGCGGATCGCGTCGTCGATGGTGTCGAACGTGATGATCGGCGAGACGGGGCCGAAGGTTTCCTCGCGGATCAGCGTCATCGACGGCTCAACCCGATCGACGACCGTCGGCGAATACAGCGCGCCCTCACGCCGGTTTCCCGTCAACAGGCGCGCGCCCTGCGCGACCGCTTCATTCACGCGCGCTTCGAAAAGACGCGCCGCGTCCTCGTCGATCACCGTGCCCATCCGGTTCGACGCATCGAACGGATCGCCATATGTCCATTCGCGCGTCTTCTCGACCACCAGTTCCGTGAAGCGGGCAGCAATGCTCGTTTGCACGATCATCCGCTTGACGGCCGTGCATCGCTGACCGGAGTTCTTGTACGAGCCCTGCACGGCCAACGCCGCCGCGCGTTCGAGATCCGCGTCTTCGAGCACGATCAGCGGATCGTTGCCGCCGAGCTCCAGCACCACACGACGATAGCCCGCGCGCTCAGCGATATGCTTGCCGATCGCCACGCCGCCCGTGAACGTCACGAGTTCGGCGAGCGGATTCGTGATGAGTTCGTCGGCGATTTCGCGCGGGTCGCCCGTCAGCACTTGCAGCATCGGCGCGGGAAGGCCCGCTTCGTAAAGAAGATCAGCGAAATAAAACGCCGACAGCGGCACCTTTTCCGACGGCTTCAGAATCACGCGATTGTTCGTCGCGATAGCGGGCGCGATCTTGTGCGCGACCTGGTTCATCGGGTGATTGAACGGCGTGATCGCGACGATCACGCCAGCAAGCGGATCGCGCTGCGTGAACACGCGGCGCTTCTTGCCATGCGGCGTCAGATCGCACGAGAAGCTCTGACCGTCGTCGCGCAACGCTTCCATCGACGCGAACTTCAGCACGTCGGCGACACGTCCGATCTCATAGCGCGAGTCCTGCTTCGACAAGCCGGCTTCGAGCGAAATCAGATCGGATGCCTCTTCGAGCCGTTCACGCAACAGCATGCCCGCGCGCTCGAGAATCTGCGAGCGTTCATAGCGGGAGAGCCTCGCGCAATACGCGGCCCCATAGTCGAACGCGGTACGCACATCGTCGACGCTCGCCTTCGGCACCGTGCCGACGCGCATGCCCGTGTACGGATCGAACACATCGAGCGTCCGCGGGCGCGCTGCGCGCTCGCCCTTCAGGCGCAGCGCTTCCGCGCGAAACGCGGGATGATCGTTGGACTGCAAGATTGCGTTCATGATGCCGCCAGATGGTTGAGCGCGATGTCGAACACATCGAAATTGCGCAGTCGCTTGCCCGCGACGCGTGCTTCGTCGATGCGCCCGTTGAAGATCAACGGCACTTCCTGCTCCGATAGACCACCGTGCGAACGCAGCGGCACCGTCAGGCCGGAGAGGTCATGTTCATCGCGGCGCGTGCCGAGCGCCGTGTTCTTCCTGCTGACGACAACGATGTCGCCGACACGGTCGTTCGGCAATTCGAAGCGCTCGCAGGCCGTCTTGTTGTCGAGCACGACCTCGATATCGTCGAGGCCGCCAAGGCGCTCGATCACCTGGCGTGCATTCGCGTCGCGCGGCAGATAGATCGTCGCGAACGAGCCGAGCGCGCCGTGATGCACGACATACGGATCGGTGATCGGCAGGATGACGCGTGCGGCGCGCGCGCCGAGCCATTCGTCCATCACGTCCTGCAAATAGATCACGTTCGGCTCGCCCGTCTGCGGATCATGCTTCGCGTTCATGCCGTGGTCGGCGGTGAGACCGATCACCCAGCCGAGCGCGTCCAGCTGCGCAAGGTAGCCGTCCATCATCGCGTAGAACGCGTTCGCGCCTTCCGTGCCGGGCGCCCACTTGTGCTGGATGTAGTCGGTGGTCGACAGGTACATCAGATCGAGCTCGCGCGTCTGCGCGAGCCGCACGCCCGCCGCGAACACGAACTCGGACAGACCCGCGCTGTACACATCGGGCAACGGCAGACCGACCAGATCGAGCACGCCGTCGATGCCGTTCTCTTCGAGCGTTGCCTTGTCGGCCTTTTCCGCCGAGAAGCAGATGCCCTTCATCTTGTTGCCGAGCAGGCGGCGCAGCTTGTCCTTGGCCGTGACGACGGCGACGGCCGCGCCCGCGTCGGCGGCAGCCGCGAGCAACGTCGGCGCGCGCAGATAGGCGGGATCGTTCATCATCACTTCGGCGCCCTTGCCGTCGTTGGCCTGCGGGTCCCAGAAGTAGTTGCCGCAGATGCCATGCACGGACGGCGGCACGCCGCACACGATCGACAGGTTGTTCGGGTTCGTGAACGACGGAATCACGCAGTCGCCGCGAAATGCCGCGCCGTCACGCAGCATCTTGCCGATAAACGGCGCCACGCCCGCCGTCACCGCCGCTTCCAGATAGTCGTACTCGCAGCCGTCGACGCATACCACCACCGTCGGCTTCACGGGCAGCCGGTAGCTGCGGCCATTCACTTCAACACTTCGTTCGGATCGGATTGCCATCGTTCTCTTCCCTACGCGTCGCCGACGCGTGTTCTTGATTCGTTCAGGCGAGGCGCGCGCTCAGGGCGTCATCGCCATCGTCCGTCTGGTTCGGCGCGCGCGGCTCGCCGGCCTCGTGCACGCGCTGCCTGCCGCCGTCCACATGCGCGAGCATCTGCCGCGCGGCTTCGTCCGCATCGCGCGCCGCGAGCGCCGACAGGATCGCGCGGTGCTCGGCGAGCGAACGCTCCATCGCGTCGGCCCGCACGCTGAGCGCTGTGCGCCGGAACAGACTCAACTCGCCCACCAGCCGGCTATACGTCTCATACAGCTTGCCGTTGCCCGCCGACGCCACAATCGCATCGTGAAACGCCACATTCGCTCGCGCGTACGCGCCGTGGTCGCCCGCATCGCGCGCGGCGCGCATCGCATCGACATGCGCGCGCAGCGCGGCAAGCTGGGCGGCGTCGATACGCGTCGCCAGCATCCGGCACGCCGCCTCTTCGAGCACCGCGCGCACCGCATAGATTTCATCGGCCTCGTCCAGCGAAACCGTCCGCACGAACACGCCGCGGTTTTTCTCATTACGCACGAGCCCCGCCTGCTCCAGCGCCCTAAACGCCTCGCGCACGGGACCGCGTGACACTTGCAGACGCGCGGCCCATTCGGCTTCGTTGAGCTTGTCGCCCGGCGCCAGCATGCCGTCGACGATATTGCGCTCGATCTCGTCGCGCACCAGCGCCGTCAGCGAGTGCCGCCTCACCACGTCGATCCGGTCATTTGGCCCAATTTCCATATTTTCGGTCATTTCGACATTTTTTGCCACATCGAGATGCGGCCGTCAGGTGCGGCGTGCCGGCACAGGCACGCCTCGGGGAAAATCAGGAAACGTCGTTGCTCAATCCACGCGGCGGCGCGGCACGCGGGCAGCAATCAGAAGCAGCGAGGCAAGCGACGCGAGCAGCAGAATGAGAGACAGCGCGGACGCGGGCAGATAGTAGCCGCGCTCGACCTGGCCGACGACCACGATCGGCACCGTCGCGAAACCGGGCGGATAGACGGTGAGCGTCGCGCCCAGTTCGCCGAGCGACAGCGCGAAGCCCAGCGCGAGGGACGCGCGGATCGCGGGCACGAGTTGCGGCAGCACGACACGGCGCAGCACCGTCGACGGCGGCGCGCCGAGGCTCGCGGCCGCTTCGCGCAACACGGTCAGCTCGGGCCGCAGCGCGGCCGCCGCGCAGCGATAGCAGAACGGCAACACGAGCGCCAACTGCACGAACACGACAATGGCCGCCGAACTCGACAGATCGAGCGGCTTCTTGTGATACGCGATCAGCACGGCGAGACCGAGCACGACGCTCGGCACGCCGTTGGGCACCATCGCGATCGTATCGACGAGCGCACCGATGCCCCGCCGGTCGCGCCCTTCGAGCGCGAGCGCCAGCCACAGGCCGAGCACCGTGCCGAGAATCGCGACGCCGAAGCCGATCTGCAGACTGGTCATCAGCGCGTCGAAATCACTGCCGCCGAGGCGCTCGAACCAGCGCATGCTGAAGCCGTCGGGCAGGATCGTGCCCGACCAGTGCGCGGCGACACTCGACAGCGCGACGACGATCACAGGCAGCACGAAGAGCCAGAAGCACAGCAATGCGGCGAACGCCATGAACAGACCGCCCGCGATGCGCGTGACGAGTCCGTGTTGAACAGGCCGCGCGCGATGATGCACGGCGGGCAGCACGGTTTGATCGACGTCGGACATTATTTCGCTCCTCCCACCTTGCGCCTGTTGACCTGGCGGTACAGCGCATACAACGACAGCGACATCGCCAGCATGACGACCGCGCCGGCTGCGGCCGTCGGCAGATCGAGATCGACGGTGGCCGAACTGTAGATCGCCACGGGCAGCGTGATCAGATGCGCACTGCCGAGCACGAGCAGAATGCCGAACTCGTTCAATGTCAGCAGGAAGCACAGGATCGTGCCCGCCGCGATGCCCGGCCACGCGAGCGGCACGATCACGCGAAACGCGACCATCCAGCCGTTTGCGCCGAGACTGCGCGCGGCTTCGATCAGGCGCATGTCGAGCATCGCGAACGATGCGAGCGTCGGGCGCACGACGAACGGCGCGTAGAACACCACTTCCGCGAGAATCACGCCGCCGATGCCGAACAGAAAGTCGAGCGGCGGCGCTTCGAGATGAAAGAGCCGTTGCAGGCCGATACTGACGGAGCCTTGCGAGCCATATAGAAAGATCAGCGTGAACGCCACGAGAAACGACGGGAACGCGACGAACAGTTCGAGAAAACGCGTAACGAGCCGCGCGCCAGGAAACGGCTTGAAGAACAGCAGCGACGCGAGCGCGACACCGAGAATCGACGCGAGTCCCGCGCTCAGGAACAGGATCCACAGCGTCGTGCCGATCACGCCGCTCGTCTCGGGATTGCGGAAAAACGCCGCGTACGCGCGAAAGCTCAGACCGTGCTCGCCCGTCAGGCTGAGCAGCACGAGACGCACGAGCGGATAGATCACGAGCGGGCCGAGCACGACCACGGCGAGGAACACCAGATGCCATTGCGACAGGCGCTCGCGCCGCCGCTTCGCCGCCGCGTGCGACGCGGCCGTCGCGGCGCGGCGCGCGTCAGTGGCGAGCGCGTCAGGGCTGGATAAGGACGACATCGTCTGCCTCGTAACGCACGGAGATCCGCACGCCCTTTTCGGGCGTCACGCCAGTGCCGCGCTGCATCGAAACGAGCACGGGTTCGTCGGGCATCGCATCGAGCGCGACCTGCACGGACAGCACTGAGCCGTACCACTCGACGGATGTAATCGTGCCGTGCAACTGGCCTTCGCCGAGCGGCACGATGCGCACTGCCTCGGGACGCAGGCACGCGACGCGGTCGCGCTCGCCGTAGCGCGCATCGCCGAGCGCAAACGCGACGTTCGGCGGCAGCAGATTGACCGCGCCGAGATAACGCGCGACGAACGCGTCGTTGGGCTTGTCGTACAGTTCCTGCGGCGTGCCGAGCTGCGCGATATGGCCTTCGCGCATCAGCAGCGTGCGGTCGGACAGCACGAGCGCGTCGTCCTGGTCGTGCGTCACGCAGACGATGGTCAGGTTCGGCAGGCGCTCATGCAGCGCCTTCAGCTCCGAGCGCACCGACGCGCGCAGATTGGCGTCGAGCGCGGAAAGCGGCTCGTCGAGCAGCAGCACGTCGGGCTCGATCACGAGCGCGCGGGCGAGCGCCACGCGCTGCTGCATGCCGCCCGATAGTTGCGCCGGCATCACGTGGCCGGCGTCGCCGAGCTGCACGAGCTTCAACGCATCGGCCACGCGGCGCGCGATTTCCTTTGTCGAGATGCGTCGCGCGCGCAGGCCGAACGCGACGTTCTCGAACACCGACAAATGCGGGAACAGCGCATAGCTCTGGAACAGCAGGCCCAGATTGCGCTTGTGCGGCGGCACGTGCGTGAGGTCGCGGCCCGCGACCGTCAGCGTGCCTGCGAGGCCGTCCGCCTCGATGAAACCGGCGATGAAGCGCAGCAACGTCGTCTTGCCGCAGCCGCTGCGGCCGAGCACGGTCAACAGTTCGCCGCGCTCGATCGTCAGCGACAGATCGTCGAGCACCGTGCGCGCGCCGAAGCGCACCGTCAGGTGTTCGATCTGCACGCCGCCGGGCGCCTCCGTCTGAGCGGCGCCATCCGCGCGCGGCGTCGCGTCCAGCGCGCCGGAACCAGCAAGGGTCGCAGTATTCACCGGGTCCATCCTCTTACGTTGGTGACTTTGAATGGCGCACGCGCGCGCCAAATGCATCTCGCGCGGCGTGTCTATTGTCACGCCGCGCGACTTCCATCAGACGCCGTGATTATTTCGGCTTGACGACTTCGAGTTGCTTGCCCGAATTGCCGATCACGTCGCTCTTCCAGCGGGCCGTCCATTCCGCCTTCTTCGCCATCACCTGGTTCCAGTCGACGGGGATCAGCTTGACGCCCGCGATCGCCTGCTTGACAGCCGCGCCGTTCTTGCCGGAAAGCGGCACGTCGGTGCGGCCCGGAATGCCGAAGATGTCCGGCACCTTCGACTGCACTTCCACCGACATCAGATAGTCGATCAGCTTCTTGCCTTGCGGCTGATTCGGGCCGTTCTTGATCAGGCCGATCGCGTACGGCAGCTGGAACGTGGTCGGCTGGCCGCCCGTCTCGGCTGCAAGGAAGATCGGCTTGAGCGACAGGCCGCCGTTGGCCGCGTCGTCGAGGTCCATCTGCAGGTCGCCGTTTGCGACCGCGATTTCGTTACGCGAGAGCAGCACGTCGAGGTAGCCCGTGCCCTTGGTGTGGAACTTGGCGCTCTGCTCCAGCTTCTTCAGGTAGTCGAACGCCTTGTCTTCGCCCATCAGCGACGTGGTCAGGATGATCACGGCCATGCCGTCGCCCGCCGTCGCCGGGTTCGAGTACGCGATCTTGCCGCTGTAGTCGGGGTGCAGCAGGTCGGCGAATGTCTTCGGCTGGGTCTTCACGACTTCCGGGTTGATCGCGAACGAGAAATAGTTGTTCACGAAGGTCGCCCACGCACCGTCGGAAGCCTTCGCGATAGCGGGCACGTTCTTGTAGTTCACGCTCTCGTAGTTCTGCAGCAGGCCCGACTGCGCCGCCTGCTGGATGAACGGCGGCAGCGTGACGATCACGTCGGCCTTCGGCGCGTCCTTCTCGACGGTCGCGCGGTTCACGACTTCGCCGCTGCCCGCCGTCACGATGTTGACCTTTACGCTTTCCCGCTTCTCGAACGCAGGCAGCACGTCCTTGTAGAGATTCTCGAGGCCGTCAGCCGTATACAGCACGACCGCGCCCGCCGCGTGCGCGGACATCGCGCCGCCGAACGCGGCTGCCGCGACGAGCGCGGGCAGCAGCTTGCGAGCCGTCTGGCCAATGCGACCGATACGGCCCGCCGGGCGAAGGTGATCCGTCTTTTTCATGTCGTTCTCTCCGAAAGGCAAAAAACCTGTGGGTATCCCGATAGTCGTGGTGTCCGGACTGCCCTTCGGAAGAGCCGCCCGGCTGATTCGCAGCCGAAGCCGTGCGAATTGCAGATTGCTGACAACTTTTCTTGCGGCGCTTGCGCCAAGACATCCCTCCGACCATTAGCGTTGCTGGGCGCCTTGCCTGAATGGGCACGGCAAGGATCGTCTCTTTTTGTGACAGCGACGTGAAGATTCTGACGATTTCCACAAAATGACACAAATAGCCAATAATATGCAAAACAACGGACAACGCAATGGGCGCCCGGCAAGGCGCATTTCACCAATATTAAGGAGGCTGTGTGATTCTTGGAAACGACCCGATCCTGCTTACGCCGGGACCGCTGACGACCTCGCCGGCAACGCGTCAATCGATGCTGCGCGACTGGGGCTCGTGGGACGCCGCATTCAACCGCATGACGCAAAGCGTCTGCGCCGATCTGGTCGAGATCGTGCATGGCGGCGACGAGTATGTCTGCGTGCCGCTCCAGGGCAGCGGCACGTTTGCCGTCGAAGCTGCGCTGGGCACGCTGGTGCCGCGCGACGGCCGCGTGCTCGTGCCGAACAACGGCGCGTATTGCGCGCGCATCGTCAAGGTGCTGCAGCGCATGGGCATCGCGTATGTGGAGCTGCCGCTGCGCGAAGACCAGCCGGTGAGCGCCGCCGCGATCGAAGACGCGTTCAACCGCGACCCGCGCATCACGCACATCGCGCAGGTGCATCTGGAAACGAGCGCGGGCCTGCTGAATCCTCTCGACGAGATCGCCGCCGTCTGCGAGCGCCACGGCAAGAGCCTGATCGTCGACGCGATGAGTTCGTTCGGCGCGCTGCCCATCGACCTGCGCGCGGACGGCATCGACGCGCTCGTGTCGGCGAGCGGGAAGTGCCTGGAAGGCGTGCCCGGCATGGGCTTCGTGATCGTGCGGCGCAGCGTGCTCGAAGCGTGCGAGGGACGTTCGCCGTCGCTCGCGCTCGATCTGTACGACCAGTTCGCATACATGCAAAAAACCACACAATGGCGCTTTACGCCACCGACGCACGTGCTCGCCGCGCTGCGCACGGCGCTCGACCAGTTCATCGCCGAAGGCGGCCAGCCGGCGCGCGGCGCGCGCTACGCGCGCAACTGCGGGGCATTGATCGACGGCATGAAGGCGCTCGGCTTTGAGTCGTTCCTGCCCGCCGACGTGCAGGCGCCCGTGATCGTCACGTTCCATGCGCCGCGTGATCCGAAGTGGCAATTTGCGCAGTTTTATGCAGCCGTGCGCGAGGCCGGATACATCCTGTATCCGGGCAAGCTCACGCAGGTGGAGACGTTCCGCGTCGGCTGCATCGGTTCGATCGACACGAACGAGATGCACAATGCCGTCGCCGCGATCGGCCGGACGCTGGCGAGCCTCGGCATCAGCGTGAAGTGAACGAAAGGCAGCAACGCGAGGCGTGACACTCACGCGATCAAGATTTCCGGACCGCGCGCAGTGATCGCCTTCGCGAGCGCGCGGTCCGGTGCGAGTTCCGTCACCACGTAGCGCGCTTTTTCCAGTCCGTCGATGCGCACGGGCGTCACGCGGCCGAATTTCGAATTGTCGGCGACGACAATGACCATGTTGCCCGCGCCGATCATCCGGCTGCGCACTTCGGCGGCCATGCGCGAGTAGTCGGACAGTTGGGCGTCGGGCGTGATGCCGCCCGCGCCGATCAGCGCGAAATCCGCGTGATAGTGCGATAGCTGGTGAATCGTATCGAGGCCGAACGCGGCGTCTTCGTTGTCCGACAGCTCGCCGCCGAGCAGCGTCACGCGGTTGTCATTGCGGCGCCCGAGCAGCAGCGCGATGCGCCAGTCGTTCGTGTAGACGGTCAGGCGGTGGCGATCCGTCAGCGCGCGCGCGACAGCGTGCGTCGTGCTGCCCGAGTCGATGATGATGGACGCGCCGTCCGGCACCAGCAGCGCCGCGCGCTCGCCGATTGCCCGTTTCGCGCCCGCGTTCGCGGCTTCGCGGGTGTCGAGGTCGGGCTCGCGCCGGTCGCTCGACAACGCGCCGCCATGCGTCGTCACGATCAGGCCGCGCTCGGCGAGCGCGTTCAGATCGCGGCGGATCGTCTCGCGCGATACGTTCAGTTCGCGAACCAGTTCGGCGACCGACAGCGCGCCCGTCTTGGTGACCTTAGCCAGGATGTATTGATGACGTTGTTCTGCCAGCATCGGTGGGTTGGCCGCCGCGAGGCGGCGAGCGTGTGTTCTGGGATTGGGCTAGCCCGGCGTATTGTATTACGCACCCGCTCCCGGCGCGGAGGTAGGACGTGACGAATCGCTTGCGAATCGATTGCGCATCGATTGCGCGCTACCTGCAGATGCCTTGCGCGTGCGGCGGCGCGCGCGCGCAGAGAGAGAGAGAGAGAGAGAGAGAGAGAGAGAGAGAGAGAGAGAGAGAGCATCCATACCGGTGTTCCGGGCGGCGTATCCCTGCTAATCTGAGCGGTCTTGGCGCGCGGCCCGAATTGCGCGCCGTTAAACGCCCCGACACGCGCCCTGTTAAACGTCCCGACACGCGCCCCGACACGCGCTCCGTCGAACGAACCGCCGATGCCCCCACTGTTTCGCCGACTACGACTGCTGTTTCACGCGCTGCGCTACGGCGCGCGTATCGTTTGGCTCGCTGCGCCCAAGCAGCACAAGCTGCACTGGATCGTCACGCTTGCCGCGCGCGTGCACGCGTCGCCGGGCGGGCGCGCCGGCGTGCATCGCGCGCTGCCTAATCTCGGCCCGCTCGCGAGCGCCTTTGCCGAATCGCTCGCGCGCCATCCCGAACTCGCGACGGGCACGCTGCACGATGCAATCGACGCCGTCAGCCACCTCGAAACGCCGTTGCCGCCGAACCAGGTCGAGCACGCGATCGCCACGGCGCTCGGACGCCCCGTCGCGACGCTTTTCGCCTCGATCGATCTGACGCCCGCGCGAAACGGCTTCGCCGAACAGACCCATGTCGCGCGCCTTGCGGAGCCGATCGACGGACATTGCGACATCGCGATCAAGCTCGTGCGCACCGCGCAGGTCCAGGAAATCGCCGACGAAGCGGCGTTGCTGCGCTGGGTCGCGCGATGGCTGGAAAAGCTGTCGAAGCAGGCGCGGCGTCTGCGGCTGCGCGACATCGCCGACACCTTCACGCAGGAAATCCTGCGCCGCTTCGATCTGCGCGCCGAAGCCGCGAACCTGAGCCAGACCGCCCATCATTTCGCCGACGACAAGCGTCTCGCGATCCCCGCTGTAATCTGGGAGCTGTGCACCGACCGCACGCTCGCGATGCGCCATGTCGAGTCGCTGCCCGCGCTGGATCTGTCCGGCCTGTCGGCGCGCGGCGTGAAGCTGGTGCCGCTCGCCGAGCATCTGATCGAAGTGGTCACTGAACAGGCGTTCGAGCACGGCTTCTTCCACGCGACGCTCGATGCACGCCGCGTGCGCGTGAGCATCGAGCCGGACACGCTGGGACGCATCGTGCTCGCTGACTTCGCGGTGATGTCGAGCCTGTCGACGCATGAGCGCGAGTTCTTCGTGCACGGCTCGACGGCCCTCTTCGACCAGGACTACGGCCGGCTTGCGCATCTGCATCACGAGGCCGGGCACGTGTCGCAAGAGACTCGCCCCGAGAAGCTCGAAGCCGAGCTGCGCACGCGCGCCGAAGCGCATTTCGCGGCAGAGTCGCATGAGCGCTCGGCGGGCGCGCTGTTTCATCATCTGCTCTTTGCCGTGCATCCGTTCGGCGGCGAAGTGCCGCCGCGCCTTGCCGCCGCACAGCGCACGTTCGAGCAGGCGGAGATGCTGGCGAACGCGCTGCATCCCGGCGTCGATTCGTGGAAGATCGCGCGCTCGGTGCTGCTGAAGCTCGCGCGCCGCGAGCGCGATCATCGCGGCTGGATTAGGCACATCGCGCAGGAATTGCCGCATCTCGCGCATCTGGCGCCGCGTATTCCGCAACTGGCCGTGCGCTATCTGCAGCATCAGCATGCGGCGGCGACAGCGCGGCAGCAGGCGCAACTGGTCAGCGACGTGCTGGTCGAATACCGTCGCACGCGCGCGCTGCTGTGGGCGTGCACCATTTGCGGCGGATTGCTCGGCGCGATCGCGGTGCTGCTCGCGTATTGAACGATTGCCCGATTGAGCACCCGATGCCGCAGCGGGTGCCCGTCCGCGACGCGCCCGCCCAGCTTCGAGCCAGTGCAGATTCGAACAAGACAGCCGGATACGCTTGCTCCGATACTGCGAGCCTCTTGTCCGTGGTCCGGGCTGTCCGATGCTGGTCGTGTTCAATGCCGTTGTTTTCGTCGTTCTATGGTCGACGGGGTTCGTGGTCGCCCGCGCAATCAAGCCCTATGCCGATCCGAATCTGTTCCTGCTCGCGCGCTTCAGCGGCACCGCGCTGCTGTTCATCGCGGCCGCGCTGCTCGCGCGGGTCGCATGGCCGACGGGCCGCGCGCTCGGCAAGCACCTGATCGCCGGCGCGCTGCTGCAAGGCGTGTATCTCGGCGCGGGCTACTGGGCCGTCGCGCAGGGCATGAGCGCGGGCATCATGGCGCTGCTCGGCGCGCTGCAACCGCTTCTGACGGCGGCCGTCGCCGCGCCGCTGTTCGGCGAACGCCTGTCGGCGCGCGGCTGGTCGGGCATGCTGCTCGGCCTCGCCGGCGTCGCGCTCGTGCTGCAACCGAAGCTCGCAGCGGCCCAGGCGCCCGTCATGCACGGCGGCGTGCCGCAGTGGCTGGTCGTGACCGTCTCGATTCTCGCTGTCTGCGCGATCACGGCGGGCACGCTGATCCAGAAGACGTCGCTGGCGGGCGCGGATATCCGCAGCGCGAGCGCCGTGCAGAACTTCGGCGCGGCAATCGTCGCACTCGTGTTCGCGCTGGCGCTCGGCGAGCACAAATGGATTCCGTCGCCCGGGTTATGGCTGTCGCTCGCGTGGGGCATCGTGATGCTGTCGGGCGTGAGCGTCACGCTGCTCGTCTGGATGGTCCGGCGCGGCGACGCGTCGCGCGCGACCGCGCTGTTGTTTCTCGCCCCGCCGCTCGCCGCGCTCGAAGGCTATATCGGGTTCGGCGAAACGCTGACGGCCGTGCAAGCGGCGGGCTTCATCGTCGCGTTGATCGGGGTGCTGCTCGCACGGTCGTGAATACGCTTCGCGGCGCGGCGCGCGGCCGCTAGTCCGCCGTATCGGCGTTCGCGGGCACCTTTGCGCGGACCTGGCGGCTGGGCACCGGCGACCACGCGGGCCGCGCCTTGCGCTGCGAATCGACGACAGCGATATAGCGCCCGGCCCAGGGCGTCGCGACACGGTCCGAATGCAGCACCCACAGCGACTTGCCGTCGGCGACGAGCGCCTCGTACTCGCGGTCGAGAATGCCGTAGTGATCGAGAAACACGTTCAGCGATGCGGGTATCCGCACGCAGCCCTTCGAATGGCGGATGCCGAGAATCGGCTCGAGCTTGTCGGGGTCGGTGGCATGCATCTGGAAGCGCATCTGCGACATGCCGCCCTTGCCCCAGCCGCGTTCGCCCTGCGCCCAGCCGAGGTCGAAGATGCGCATGTCGTGCTTGCCGTAGCCACGGATGCCGTTCTGGTTCATCGTGCCTTCCGCGCGCAAATCCATGTTGTCGGGCGTGTGCTCGAAGACACCGAGGGGCGTGATGAAGTGATCGAACTGCCCGGGCCGCCCCGTCGCGACAGGCGACGCGCCGATCATCTGCCACGTGTCGACAGGCACGGCGCGAAAGTAGACAAAGAGCGCCTGCACGTTCTCATTGCGATCGACGAGCACCACATACTCGCCTGACAGATTGCCCAGATCGTTCTGCTCCAGCGCGTTCTGCAAGCGCCCGCCATACGCGCGCTGTTCGGCGGCGGGCACATTCAGACGGCGCGTCACGCTGCGCGCGAACACGTCGCGCATCAACAGCGCACGGCGCGGATCGGCGCCGCCGACGGCATCGTGGGCGGCGACGGCCGACGCGTCAACGGCAGGGCTCGCCGGGTCTTGCGGCGTATCGCTCGCGAACCCGTTCGATGCCGATGCAGGAACAGCCAACGACAGCGTCAATGAAATGACCAACGACGTGGCCAACGACCTGACCGCTCCCGACGCGAAGCGCCGCGCGCGCGTAGCCGTTCCATGCGGAATGGTCCACCTTGCCCCGTCACAATCGCGCCGTCCATCGTCTTGCAGATCCACCCTCTCTCGTGCAGGCGGAATAAACATCATGTTCTCTTTTTTGCTGTTCATTTTTGTTCGAACATCACTGCCTGTCGCTGAACCCGCGCAGCCGCTCGTGGCATGCCGTCGGGCGCTTTCCGGCGTCAGGGGCGATGCGCCTCGCGCCGGCTGCTGAAAATGACAAACCGGTCACGCCGGCTTTTCCAGTGCGTGGCGCATACCGTACTGTCGATTTAAAGCCTCGATCGTTCAGATTTGATTATGGGTATGCCACATTAAACCAGACAACGCTTGATGGCGCACCCAATTCTGCAGTTCATGCAATCATCGATGGACATGAACGCGGCTTTCGAGGAGAACGCCCATGGATCAGCAGGAACGCGCCGCGCGACAGCGGCAGATCGCAGCAGAACTGCATGTCGCCGACGGCTTCGATCCAGCGCTCGAAATCGAGCGGCGCATCGCGTTTCTCGCCGACTATCTGCGCGCGAACGGGCTCGCGACCTATGTGCTCGCGATCAGCGGCGGCGTCGATTCGCTGACGGCGGGACGCCTCGCGCAACTCGCTGTGGAGCGGCTGCGCGACGCGCAATACGACGCGCGCTTCATCGCGATGCGCCTGCCTCATGGCATCCAGCACGACGAGCGTGACGCGCAGCACGCGCTCGCGTTCATTCGCGCCGATGAAACGCTGACCGTCGATGTCCGCCCCGCCGCTGACGCGATGCTGTCTTCGCTCACCGCAAGCGGCATGAGCTTTGCAAACGATTCGCAACAAGACTTCGTCCACGGCAACATCAAGGCGCGCGAGCGGATGATCGCGCAGTACGCGGCGGCGAGCACGCGGCGCGGCATGGTGATCGGCACCGATCACGCGGCGGAATCGGTGATGGGCTTCTTTACGAAATTCGGCGACGGCGGCGCCGACGTGTTGCCGCTCGCGGGCCTGACCAAGCGCCGGGTGCGAGCGCTCGCCAAGGCGCTGGGCGCGAGCGACGCGCTCGCACACAAGGTTCCGACCGCCGACCTGGAGATGTTGCGCCCTCAACGTCCAGACGAGGACGCGTACGGAATCCGCTACGACGACATCGACGATTTTCTGGAAGGCAAGCCCGTCAGCGAAGCAGTATTCGATACCGTCATGCGCTTTTACGACAGCACGCGGCACAAACGCGCGCTGCCTTGCACGCCGTTCGACTGAACGCTGCCTGCGGGCCTCACGAGCGCGTTACTTGCGCGGCGGCGTCTCGTCGCCGCCGAACGGCACGGCGCTCACCTGCAGCGAGACGCCGCCCAGTTGCTTGCCGTTGAACTGCTGCGCGATGACGTCGGCGACATAGGCTTCGTCCGCGTCGACCTCGACCTTCGCGTAAGCGTTCGGCGTGCCCTGCTCGAACACTTCGATGTCTTTAGCATAGTGGCCGAGCTCGTGGCCGAGAAAATCGCGCACTTCCTGCTCGGAGCAGGCTTCAGGAATATTCCACACGATGATCTTCATACGCGCCACGCTCCTGCTTTGTAGATGGTCATGCAGCGGATGCCGCGCCTTTGTGCCGCGCTGCGCGTTGCACCGATCACCGTGACGGAACGGCCTCGGGATGTGTCGTCCCGATGGTCAGCGTAGCCAGATTCGTGCCCCGGAGCAAACTGGTTAAGCAGGGTTCAAACATGATTCCGGCGCAGCGCAAACAGCGCCCGCGCGTGCGGGAAACTCAGTCCACGCGTTCGACGCTCGCCGCGCTCACCCACCACGCCATCTTGCCTTGCGGCACGTGCACGAGCACGGCGCCCGGATCGGACACGCCGTCGTCGGCGATTTCGCAAACGTCGAGCCCGTCACCCAGACGCTTCACCGTGCCGGCGTCCTGAAAGAGCGCGAGACGGTGGGCGCTGAGCGGTTGCAACTGGCTGTATACGTCGTAGCTGATCGCGCCGGGCACATCGCCGCGAATCCGCAGCGCGCCGTCCTTGCCGCATGACGACGCCGCCAACGCGGCGTGACTCGCGGCGAAACAGCCGAGCGCGGCGACCATGCCGGCGACCAAAGATTTCATCATCGTGATTCTCCGAAATAGATGCTTGTTGCCTGTTCCTGTTGAGCCCGAGCGAGCGCACTCGACAGCATCCGGCGATCGAGTTTCACGAACCATCGTTGCCCGTTGGCGCCATCCCACGGTCGCCGTCGCAGGGCGCGCTGCCGAAGCCCGCATAGTGCGCGGACCAATTGCCAGCGATGGCCGCCTGCGCGTCGCTCAGCGTCATGCGCCCCTCGCAGACGCAGCGCTTGAGCTTCGCCGTCAGCAGTTCCTTGCGGCGCTCGCCGCGACGTCCGCCCCAAGGCAGAAGGTCGAGATTGTCGGGCGCTTCTGGCGATCCGCCCAGCACGATCGGCACGCGGCGATCCAGCGCCTAGCGTCTGCCGTGCTCCACGCCGATGCGGCGCTCGGTGAGAAGCCGCTCCTTGTGATCCATCATGTCGTCGAACGGCGGCGAAACCGTGTCCGCATAGCCCGGCCGACATATCGTCGTCGCAATGTTTTCCTGCGTGACGCGTTCGTCGAGCATCGACGCATCTTGCGCGAGCGCAGGCCCCATTTGCAGATGCAAGCCGGCCGCGATCGCCGCCAGCGCGACGCCGCGCTTGTGCATCATTCGCGCGAGCCCGCGATGCGCAGCGGGCGACGGACGGGAGATTCGATTCGACGGGTGCTGTGCGCCTGGGCGTGCGCGGTCGTCATACTTGCATTCATTAATCAGCGCGCCCTTGAGGACGCGGAAGAGTTAATTCGCAAGATGATTAAAACACATTAGACACGCCTGACGTAAATGCCGCCGGGTGGAATCGCCTGGCTTTTCTGAGGCGGGCGGCGTCGAGGGCGCCGTGCAACGCTTTGCGACGCCCTCATTGCGATGCCGATACGGCTACGAAATAACAGTGAAGCAGTGAAGCCGCGGCGCGAAACTCGATTCGCAGCCGCGGCCAGCACAAGCCTCAATGCATCTTTGCAGCCGTGAGTGCCTGCAACGCGCGCACGCGCCCCAGTGCCTCCGTATTGCTCACCGTCGACTCGTACATCGCAGCCAGATCGGCCTTCAGCGCGGTACGCGAGCCGCCGTCGAGGTACACCATATGCCCCGACGGATAGAAGCGCGCGGACAAGTTGTCGCGCACCTGCTGGCTCAACAGCGGCATTTGCTGCAAATCGAGCACCGTCTGGTAGAACGGCGTGACGAAATCGTAGAAGCCGTTTGCCGACAGCACCTTCAGATCCACGTTGAGCGCCATCACGGCCGCGAGGTCGCCCGCCGTGTACAGGATGATGTTGCCCTTGCTGTCGATGCCCTTCTGCTCGCCCGTCGGATCGATATGGCTGAAGTCCCAGTACTTGAACGCCTGGTCGTTCAGGTCCGTGAATGCCGAGTTCGACGTGAACTTCAACTGCTCGTTCAGATACACATTCCACATCGTCGTGTAGACGCCCGTGACAGCTGTCATCGTCGGATCGTTCCCGCCTGAGTTCGGATCGATCTTGCCGGCAATGCCCGTCTCGATCGCCGTTACGCGGCCGTCATACGCGCCGAGCGCAAGCCCCTTCGACTTGAGCAGCGTGGTCAGGAACAGCGAGTTGCCCCGGCTGTCGTACCCGGCGATATCGAGGCTCCAGGCGAGCAGCGTGGTCTTGTCGATGCCCGTGTATTCGCTGAGCTTTTCGACCACGGCATTGTCGGTGGTCGGAAACTTGCGCAATGCGTTCAGGTAGTCGGTGCGCGCGAACTGCGCGACCTCTTCGACGAACTGGCCGAGGTCGGTCGGCCTCGGCGCGATGCCGAGCTTCTTGTGATACCACGCGTCCGCAGCGGCCGTCGGCAGCGCGCCGACGGGGTTGCCCGCCTGCGTGTAGTCGAGAATCGACGACTGCAGCGTGATGCCGTTCAGATCGACGCCGTCTTCGTGCAGCTTGTAGGCGAGCACGCAACTGCGCGCCGTTCCATACGATTCGCCGAACAGAAACTTCGGCGAATTCCAGCGGTTGTTCTTCGTCAGAAAGCGCTTGATGAACTGCTTGATCGAGTCCGCGTCCTGATCGACACCCCAAAAATCGCGGTTCTTGCGCGGCGCGATGGCGGCCGAGTAGCCGGTGCCGACGGGGTTGACGAACACGAGGTCGCTCTTGTCGAGCAGGCTGTCGGGGTTATCTTCCATCTGATACGGCGCGGGCGGCGTGAAGCTCGGCATCGACGTCCTGATCCGCCGCGGCGCGAACGACCCGAGCAGTACGAACACCGATGACGACCCCGGCCCGCCGTTATAGAAGAACGTGACAGGGCGGGTTTCTTCTTTCTGGTTGTCCTGCGTGAACGCGACATAGAACATCTTCGCGCTGGGCAGTGAACTGGACGGATCGACCGTCACCAGATGGCCAGCCGTCGCCGTGTAGTTGATCTTCTTGCCGCCGATCGTGATGGAATGCTTCGTGACCGCGGCATTTTCGCTGCTGTCAGTGACCGAGTCGTCGGGCCCGTTGCCGTACGCGACGGGATCGAAGAACGGCTGGTCGCCGGCCTTGTGCGGCGAGCTCTCAGCCGCCGGCTCGTGCGCGGCGTGAGAATCGTGAGGCGACTGCATGCTGCCGGAAGCTGATTCTGTATTCGTCATGATCGCTCCATCGAATGCTTATATGTATTGCCCACTGTTGCGACGCGCTCATCGCCGCCGAAAACACGACGCCCGGACCGCGAGCGCCCGCTCTCCAGACTATAAAGCCGCCGCCACCTTCACACCATTAGGGCTGCCCAAGCCCGTGCAGGCGTCCCAACCCGTGGTTGCGACATAACTGCCGTTGTTGCCCTGCGTGATGTCGTTGCAGACGCCCGAAGCCTTGTACAACTTCGGATTGACGAAGCCGACAGGCGTGCCCTTCGCGCCGTTGATACGCGCGATCAGCGCGGCCCATAGCGGCGCGACGGCGCTGGTGCCGCCGACCACCGTATTGTTGCCGTCGACGATCACGTCGTAGCCCGTGAGCGGCGACGCATCGCCGGCGACGTCGGGCACGCCGCGGCCCGTCAGCGCGCGCTTGCCGCCCTGCGCCCCGGACGTGGACAGACCTTCCTGCCACGCCGGCACGGCGAACGTGCCGCTCACGCCGCCGCCCGTCGCGCCGCCGTCCGCGCCGTCATTCCACGCCACTTCGTGCGTGACCGTCTGCCCCGAGCCCTGCAGGCGGGTGCCGCCGCACGCGAGCACATAGGGACTCGACGCGGGAAAGTCGACGTGATCGCCACTGTCGCCGACACCGTCGCTCGAGCCGCTGTCGCCCGATGCCGCGCAAACCGTCACGCCGATCGCCGCCGCCGATTGCAGCACGTCGTTGAAGGCGTTCATCGATTGCGCCGTCCATACGCTTTCGGGCGCCCCCCAGCTGATCGAGATCACCGACGGCTTGTTCGTCGTGTCATGCACCGCCTGGCTGACGGCGTCGATGAAGCCGGCGTCGCTATTGGCCGTGAAGTACACGGCGATGGTCGCGCCCGGCGCGATCGCACCGGCGATCTCGACGTCGAGCGTGACTTCACCGTCCGGCCCGTTCGGGTCCCCCGTCGGATGGTTGCTGCTCTGGTCCACGCCGACGGCGACGACTTTCGGCGCGCTCACGCCGAGGCTCGAAAAATACTGTGTGAGATCGGCCGTGCGGTAGCCGCCGCCCAGCTCGATGATGCCGATGCACTGACCACTGCCGTCGCCCTGCGGAAACTGGTACAGCGACGCGAGCTGCAAAGGCGTGAACGACGTCTCCTGCTGCGCCCTCGCGGGCCGGAACGGCGGACGGATGCGGAAATGCGGCCGCGCCTGCGGGCGGTCGTCGAGGCCCAGCACGGCCGTCACGACGCCATGCAGATCGTCGGGCACGCTAATCACGCCCGTGCGGCCGCGAAACCGGCCCAGCGATTGATGCTCGTAGTGCTGCAACTGGACGTCGAACGCCTTCTGGAACTGGTCGACGGTGCCGCTCAACACGACGGTCCGCGCCGACGGGTCTTCGCGCACGAATGCGAGACCGTGCTGCACCGCGAAGGCTTTCAGCTTTGCAATATCTTGTGCGGCAGCGCCGAAGCGCTGCTCGAGTTCTTTACGCGACAGCGGTTTCGCGTCCGGCGCGCCCGCTTCGATCTTCTTCATCAACTCGGCGAACTGCTGCTCGTCCTTGCGGCGCAGCACGACCACCACCTGAATCGTTTCCGACGGATCGCACTGTGCAACCACCTTCGAGCCAGGCGCGATCTTGCGCTCGCTACCGGGCAATGGATGCTTCGTCATGGTTAGGTTCTCCCTGGGCATGGCCAGAAACCACGCGTTGGACACGGCGCGCGTGAGACGGATACGGAGCAGCGCTGCGCGGCCGCCGCGTTTCGCCGGAAGCCATGAGCGCCATGAGTGCCATGAGCGTCGCGAGCCCACGTCAACCGTCCGACAAAACGATTCGAACACAGTTCCGGCGCGTCCGACACCTGGCCGAACGGCTAGCTTTGAAGATCGCCGCGTGCGGGTTACGCTGCTCCAGCAGCTTTTGCGCTGTTGCGTTACGCTATGCGACCGCGTGCCGAAGAGCGTGCGAAAAACCGAATTCGAGGACCCTCCATGACCATCTCGATGTATCAGGCATCCATCCCCGTGCTGATTCGCGGCCTCACGAACCTGCAAAATATTCTTGGCAAGGGCCAGGCGCACGCAGCGGAAAAACAGATCGATCCGTCCGTGCTGACGGGCGCGCGTCTCTTTCCGGACATGCATCCGCTGGCTCGTCAGGTGCACATCGCAACCGACACCGCGAAAGGTTGCGCGGCGCGTCTCGCCGGTGTCGAAGCGCCCAAGTACGATGACGTCGAGTTCACGTTCGACGAGCTCCACGCCCGCATTCAAAAAACGATCGAATATCTGAAGGAGTTCAACGCCGCGCAGATCGATGGCTCGGAAACGCGCGGCGTCACCTTGAAGATGCGCAGCGGCCCTGTCGAGTTCAACGGCCTGTCTTATCTGCTCGGCTTCGCGATGCCGAACTTCTATTTCCACATCACGACGGCATACGACATCCTGCGTCATAACGGCGTCGAGCTCGGCAAGCTCGACTTCCTCGGCAAGCCGAATAGCTGAGACGGCCACATCGAGTCGCAACACGCGGGCGGGCGGAGTCGGCCGGTTCGCGTGTGCGCCGTGCACGCGGGCACCGTCCCCGCGGCGGCATCAAACGCGCGGCTGGAACGCGATGACGCTCATGCCCGCGAGCGTCAGCGCGGCGCCCGCCAGATCCCAGGCGCTCGGCCGCACGTGATCGACGCACCACAGCCAGAGAACCGCCACGGCCACATACACGCCGCCGTACGCGGCATAGACGCGGCCCGCCGCCGTGCCGTGAAAGGTCAGGAGCCACGCGAACAGCGCGAGGCTCAGCGCGCCAGGTAGCAGCAGCCACGCGGGGCCGCCGTCCTTGAGCCAGCGCCACGGCAGATAGCAGCCGACAATTTCGGCGATGGCGGTCACGACGTAGAGCAACAGGGTCTTCATCGGTACGGTCGGATTGATGGTCAAGGCACGCGCAATCAGCCGATGCGCAGGCCGGGGTTCGTTTTAACCCGGCAGTCTATCGCCTTTATTGACACAATCACTTTGCCCGTCGATGGCACGCCGTGCGACAGTCGTCGCTCGCCCGCCGTCAACGATCGAGATCGACCACATGAGTGTCAAATCGCCCTGTATCGACGTCTGCAAGTTCGACAGCAAAACCGGCTTTTGTGTCGGCTGTCTGCGCACCAGGGAAGAATGCAAAGGGTGGAAGAAGATGAAAGACAAGCATCGCCGCAAGGTCATCGACCAGAAGCCGGAGCGCGCGGCGATGATCCGCAAATAAGCATGTGACGGCCGCCGCTCAGTCCAGCGAAAGGCGCAGCGCGAAACCGATCAGCGCGGCGGAGAACGTCCAGCGCTGCAGCGTCTGCGCGAGCGGATGCGAGCGCACCCACCCGGCGATGCGCGCGGCGCCGATCGCATAGAGCGCGTCGAAACACGCGCCGATCGCGACCAGCACGATTCCCAGTTCGAGCACCTGCGACGCGACGGGCCCTGCCTCCGGACGCACGAACTGCGGCAACAGCACCGAACAGAACAACAACGCCTTCGGGTTCAGCAAGTTCGTGAACAGCCCTTTGACGAACGCCGTCCACAGCGCGCTGTCGTCGTCCGTCTGAGCGCCACCCGACGGCAGCGCGAACACCGGCGAGCGGAAAATCTGCACGGCCACCCACGCCAGATAGAGCGCGCCGCCGTAGCGGACCACTTCATACAGCCACGGCGCGTTGCGCAGCAGCGCGGCGACGCCGCAGGCAGACAGCGTCACATGCGTCGCGCGCGACAGGCCGAGGCCGACGGCGGCCGCAAAACCGTTGCGCGCGCCGCGTCCGATGCTCGTCTGAAGCACGAGCGCCATGTCGGGACCGGGCAGCGCGAACACCACCACGAGAGCCGTGACATACATGATCAGAAGATGAGCGGAAACCATGGAAACCTCACGTGTCGAGGCATTCATGATGCATTCGGCCGGCTAGAGAATGCTGGCGATTTTCGGCCATTAAAAGCCATCGATTGGAGGAATGCCCTAAAATCACACATCCGACCACGGATTTCCCCTCGCCATGAATGACCTCGACAAGACCGATCGCGCAATCCTCGCCGCGTTGCAGGCCGACGGCCGCATGTCGAACGCGAAGCTCGCCGAAACGGTCGGGCTGAGTGAAACGCCATGCGCGCGGCGACTCAAACGGCTCGAAAACGACGGCTATATCGAGCGGTATCGCGCAGTGCTCTCACGCCCTGCGCTGGGGCTAGGCGTGGTCGCGTTCGTGTACGTGCGCTTCGCCGTGCACGACCGCGCCACGGCAACGCGCTTCGAGCGCGAGATCCAGGCGATACCGCGCATCCTGTCCTGCCACAACGTTTCGGGCAGCGCCGACTACATCTTGCAGGTGGTCGCGCGCGATCTCGACGATTACGGCACATTCATGCGCGACGAACTGCGCAGTTTGCCGGGCGTCACATCAGTGGAATCGTCGCTGTCACTGCGAGAGGTCAAGTCGCCAGGCGGCTTGCCCGTTTGATGACGGCGCGCGTCCCGCGCAACGCGTGAGATGCCGCGACTCGTGGCATAGTGAGCGCCTCGCCATCACGGCACACAATGAATCACGGAGAGCATGGGCATGGACCACGCAGCGGCGCGAGCCGAAGAAACCCGCGCAATGGAGCGCGTACTGAACGCAACGAAGCAGGTTCAGACCGCATTCGCCGCGCTGCAATCGCAGTTCCCTCCGGCCGGAACCGGCCGCCCGTCGCAGATCGCGCTGCAGACGTTCGACGCCGCCCTTCAGGAACTCGAAGACGCGCAAGCTGCGTTCGATACGCTGCTCAACGACCTGCTTGACGGCAACCGTTGAGCGGACTACGCGTCGTGCGCTGCTTGCGTACGGCGCATCGCGCGGTGCAAACGCGGGCGGCTCGCCGCCTAGCGCCGCGGTAAATACGGAGGGTTATCGGCAGCAGACAGTTAGTTGCGTAACATGCTCGGCATAATTTCAATGAATACTCGCGGATTCACCAAATAAACTTCAGGAATGCATCACCCGCCGCTATGCTGGCTTCACCTCTTCCAAGGCGAAACACGCGATGGCGGAACTCTTTCTGGTACGGCACGGCCAGGCGTCGTTGGGCGCTGACGACTACGACCGGCTGTCGGACGTAGGCGAACGGCAAGGCATCTGGCTCGGCGAATACTTTGCGCAGCGCGATATCGCGTTCGATCGCGTGATGTCGGGCACCTTGCGGCGCCACGCGCAAACCGTCGACGCGATCCGGCACGGCCTGCGCGCGCTTCCCGCCGAATGCGAGATCCATCCGGGTCTCGACGAATACGACTTCCACGCGCTCTTTCGCGCGCTCGGCGAAACCCATCGGCAGCTCGCGGAACAGGCCACCCGCAGTCCGCGCGATTTTTTCAAGGCGCTGCGGCAAGTCCTGCATCTGTGGGCCGAAGGCGCGCTCGACGGCGGCGTGCCCGAAACGTGGCGCGCGTTCCAGCAGCGTGTCGCCGACGCGCGCGCCGCGATCCAGCAAGGCAGCGGCCAGCGCGTGCTGGTGGTCAGCTCCGGCGGCGTGATCGCCGCGCTGACGCAACAGATCCTGCAGGCGCCCGCCGCGACGGCCATCGCGCTCAACATGCAGATCCGCAACAGCAGCGTCAGCCACTACTTCTTCAATCGCGACGCGCTGCACCTGTCGAGCTTCAACGGCATCGGCCATCTCGACGACCCGCAGCGTCGCGCATATCAAACCTATGGTTAGTCCACGGCAACGCATCGAACGACATGACTCGCGATCATCACGACACCCCTCTCGACACCGACCGGCTCGCGCGTTACCTGGCGCAGCACGTAGCAGGTTTTCGCGGCCCGTTAAGCGCGACGAAGTTCGCTGGCGGCCAATCCAACCCGACCTTTCTGCTCGACGCACAAAGCGGCCGTTACGTGTTGCGCCGCCAGCCGCCCGGACAACTGCTGAAGTCCGCGCACGCCGTCGACCGCGAATTCCGCGTGCTGCACGCGCTTGCCGAGACGCCCGTGCCCGTCGCGCGCGCATGGCATCTGTGCGAGGACCGCGACGTGATCGGCAGCATGTTCTATCTGATGAGCTACGAAGAAGGCCGCATCTTCTGGAACCCCGCACTGCCCGAACTCGACCGCGACGCGCGGCGCGGGTACTACGCGGCGATCGTGCAGACGCTCGCGGCGCTGCACGATGTCGATGCCGAAGCGGTCGGACTCGGCGACTATGGGCGCGCCGGCAACTACTTCGAGCGCCAGATCGGTGTGTGGACCAAGCAGTACCGCGCCGCCGAAACGCAACGCATCGCGCCGATGGAAGCGCTGATCGACTGGCTGCCTGCGCACTGCCCCGCCGATACGCCCGATATGCAACGCCCGTCGCTCGTGCACGGCGACTTCCGCATCGACAACCTGATCTTCGCGAACGACAAGCCGCAAGTGCGTGCGATTCTCGACTGGGAACTGTCGACGCTCGGCAACCCGCTCGCCGATCTCGCGTACTTCTGCATGTGTCTGCGGCTGCCGTCGCAAGGCCACATCACGGGGCTGCGCGGGCAGGATCGCGCCGCCCTCGGCGTGCCCGACGAAGAAGAGATCGTCGCGCAGTACTGCAAGCTGCGCGGCCTGCCCGCGATCGACAACTGGCCTTTCTATCTCGCGTTCAGCTTCTTCCGGCTCGCGTCGATTGCGCAGGGCGTAAAGGCGCGCGCGCTGCAGGGCAACGCATCGAGTGCCGACGCACATGAAGTCGGCGCAATGGTCGAGCCGCTCGCGCAACTCGCCGCGGAACTGATTGCATAGCCGTCGAACCCAGCCATCGATAAAGACCTCAAGGAGACAACATTGAGCACCGACCTTTTCAACCTCACAGGCCGCATCGCGCTCGTGACGGGCGCAAGCCGCGGCATCGGCGAAGCGATTGCAAAGCTGCTCGCCGAACAGGGCGCGCACGTGATCGTATCGAGCCGCAAGCTCGAAGAATGCGAACAGGTGGCGGCCGCGATCCGCGATGCGGGCGGCCGCGCGGAAGCGCTCGCGTGCCACGTCGGACGCATGGAGGACATCGCCGCGACGTTCGCGCACATCCGTGAAAAGCATGGCCGGCTGGATATTCTGGTCAACAACGCGGCGGCCAATCCGTACTTCGGCCATATCCTCGACACCGATCTCGCCGCGTACAACAAGACCGTCGAAGTGAACCTGCGCGGCTACTTCTTCATGTCGGTGGAGGCGGGCAAGCTGATGAAGGAGCAAGGACGCGGCGCAATCGTCAACACGGCGTCCGTCAATGCGCTGCAGCCCGGCGACCGGCAAGCCATCTACTCGATCACGAAGGCGGCTGTCGTCAACATGACGAAGGCGTTCGCGAAAGAATGCGGACCGCTCGGCATCCGTGTGAACGCGCTGCTGCCCGGCCTGACGAAAACGAAATTCGCCGGCGCGCTGTTCGAGAACAAGGACATTTACGACCACTGGATCAACAACATCCCGCTGCGCCGCCACGGCGAGCCGCACGAAATGGCGGGCACGGTGCTGTATCTCGTGTCCGACGCGGCGAGCTATACGAACGGCGAATGCATCGTCGTCGATGGCGGCCTGACCATCTAGCACCTTACACAGGAACTCATCATGAATTTCGGCTACAGCCCAAAGGTTGAAGACTTGCGCCAGCGCGTGCGCGCCTTCATGGACGAACATATCGTGCCGCGCCAGCGCCAGTGGCTCGAAGAAGTGCACGCGGGCCGCTATCCCGTCTCGTTTATGGAGGAGCTGAAGGCGAGAGCCAAAGCCGAAGGCTTGTGGAATCTGTTCCTGCCGCATCTGAAGGACGACGAGCCGGGCACGCGCCTCACCAACCTCGAATACGCGCCGCTCGCGGAGATCATGGGCCGCATTTCGTGGGCGCCCGAGGTGTTCAACTGCAACGCGCCCGACACGGGCAACATGGAACTGCTGCACATGTTCGCGACGCCCGCGCAGCGCGAGCGGTGGCTCATGCCGTTGCTCGAAGGCACGATCCGCTCGGCGTTCGCGATGACGGAGCCGGACGTGCCATCGTCGGATGCGACGAACATCACGACGTCGATTCGCCGCGACGGCGACGGCTATGTGATCAACGGACGCAAGTGGTTCATCACGAACGCCGCGCATCCGGACTGCAAGATTTACATCGTGATGGGCAAGACCGATCCGCAAGCGGAGAGCCATCGGCAGCAAAGCATGATTCTCGTGCCCGCCGATACGCCGGGCCTGAAAGTGTTGCGCAACATTCCCGTGATGAATCACATCTCGCCCGAAGGACACTGCGAAGTGACGTTCACCAACGTGCGCGTCCCCGCGTCGAATCTGCTCGGCGAAGAAGGCAGCGGGTTCGCGCTCGCTCAGGCGCGGCTCGGGCCGGGGCGCATTCACCACTGCATGCGCTCGATCGGCGCAGCGGAGCTTGCGCTCGAGCTGATGATCGCGCGCTCGCAGGAGCGCAAGACGTTCGGCAAGTATCTGCATCAGCACGGCGCTGTCGGCGAATGGATCGCGAAGTCGCGCATCGAAATCGATCAGGCGCGGCTGCTGGTGCTGAAGACAGCGTGGCTCATCGACGAAGTGGGTGCAAAGGCGGCGCGCAAGGAAATCTCGATGATCAAGGCGCTGATTCCGCAGTTGCATACCACCGTCTGCGACCGCGCGATGCAAGTGTTCGGCGCAATGGGCGTGAGCCCCGATACGCCGCTCGCCGATCACTGGACCTGGGGCCGCGCGCTGCGTTATGCGGACGGTCCCGACGAAGTGCACCTGCAGGCGATCGCGCGCATGGAGATTGCGCAGGGCAAGGAGACGCTGGGCGCGAGCGCCGCGTATCTGAACGTGCCGCCGCGCGATTGATCGTTTCCAGCGCTGCACGAGGACGCCTCGCCGCGCCACCGTCGCTTATGATATCGGGCCGCGCAACCATGTTGCGTGAGCCGGGAGTAAGCGCTAAAGGAGACTATGCGATGCGTCCGCCGAAGCTCGACCTCAACCTGTTCGTCGTATTCGAAGCGATCTACGACAAGCGCAACCTGACACGCGCGGCCGAAATGCTGTTCATCACGCAGCCCGCCGTCAGCAACGCGCTCGCGCGCATGCGCAAGGCGTTCGACGATCCCCTCTTCGTCAGCACGCCGTCGGGCATGGTGCCGACGCCACTCTCGGAGAACATCATCGGCCGCGTGCGCGAAGCGCTGCAATTGCTGGAGACGAGCGCAACGGAAGGCGACGTATTCGTGCCCGCCGCGGCGGAGCGCACGTTTCGCCTCAGCATGCCCGATCTGACCGAGGCGATCCTGTTGCCCGCGCTCGGCGAAGTGTTGCAGCAGCAGGCGCCCGGCATGCGCATCGAAAGCTATTTCACGCCGCGCAGCGAACTGGCCGCCGCGCTCGCAACGGGCAAGATCGATTTTGCGATCGACGTGCCCCTCGTCCACGATCCGCAACTGCACCAGGCGCCCCTTGGCAGCGACCGTTATGCGTGCATGCTGCGTCACGATCATCCGTTCGCGGGCGACACGCTGACGATGGACGACTATCTCGCGCTCGGCCACATTCAGGTATCGAGCCGCCGCCAAGGCAGCGGCCTCGTCGATGCGGAGCTGCACAAGCTGGGCAAGCGCAGGCAGATGCAAATGCGCGTGCAGCATTACATGGTCGCGCCGCTGATCGCACTGCGCACCGATCTCGCACTAACGGCGCCCGTACAGCTGCTGCAGCGCTACGACGCGCGCATTCTCGAATTGCCATTTCCGCTGGCGAATGTCGAATGGCATCTGTACTGGCATCGCAGCGGCGAGCAGGACCAGGCGAACCGCTGGGTGCGCGGCGAGGTGATCCGCCTGATGAACGAGATGGCCGAGCCGCAGCGCGCGTGATCGTCGCGATGGCGGACGGCACACGCAACGCGGACGATCAACGCGTGAACGTTCCCAGCCCTTCCGCGTTGTAGTACTCGAGCGTCACCTGATTGCTCAGAAACGAGACCTTCGAAATCGTGCCGGGCGCGGCGTTTTCGTTGACGAGCGTGAACGTGAAGGTATCGCCGTCCCAATGCGACAGCGGCAGGCGCAACGGCGTCGCACCGAGCGTCAGGAGCAGCGATCCGCCCGCGTCGCTGATCTGCGCCGGCCCGTAGTAGTCGTTGTTGTAGCTGCCCGTGTATGTCGAGAGCGCGCGCGCCGGAAACGGCGACGCGGGCGGCGCGACGCCGACGAGCGAGCCCGTCGGCCTGGTGAGGCCGGCTAACGCGTCGCTATAGAGCGTGAACCAGTCGCGCTGGATCGCGCCGAACTGCACGAGATCGAAGAACTGCGCGGTGAGTGTTTCGGGCACGCCGATCGGAAAGCCATTGGTGAGCGCCACGATCGCACAGCCCGTCGAAGGCACCACGACGAAGTTCGTCGCCGCGCCCGCGGCGAATGCGCCCGAATGGCTGTAGCTCGCACGGCCCGCCGCCGTCGTGCCGACGTTGAAGCCGAAGCCATAGTAGCCCGCGCTCTGTCCGCCGCCGGCGGGAGCCGTCTGCGACTGCGGGCTGATCGCCGCATTGAGCGCCGTTGCGTCGATAAGGCGCTTGCCGTTGAAGACGCCGTTGCCGAGCATCATCGCGAGCCACTTCGCCATGTCGTTCGCGCAGGAGCTGACGCCGCCCGCGGGCGATTGCGCATCGGGCATCGAGCCGAGGCCGGCCACCCATTGGCCGTTGCGCTTCACGTGGCCGGTGGCGCGGTTTGCCCGCGCGATGAAATCGGCGTAGCGCGAACTCGTGCTCGTCATGCCGAGCGGCTGATAGAGCGTTTGCTCCGATAATGTCGCCCAGTCGCGGCCAGCCGCCGACGCCACCGAGATCGCGCCCGCCGTCAGACCGAAGTTCGTGTAGAAGTACGAGCGGCGAAACGGCGCGAGGGGCAGATAGCGCAAATGCTGCAAGATCGTCGTCTGATCGTAGCCCATGTCCTCCAGCAAATCGCCGGCGTGATCGGGCAAGCCCGAGCGGTGCGCGTACAGGTCGCCGATGCTGACTTGCGCGCTCACGTCCGGGTCCGACAGCGTGAACCACGGCAAATGCGCGCGCACGGGCGTGTCCCACGAAACCGTGCCGATGCCCACCTGATGCGCGACCACCGTCGAGCCGATCGGCTTCGACAGTGACGCCAGCTGGAACACCGTGTCGGAATCGACGGGCAGTCCCGAGCCGACGAGCCGCGTGCCGAAGCCTTTCGCATAGACCGTCTGCAGATTGCGCACGACAGCGACCGACATGCCGGGCACGCCCGTCGACGTCATCAGGTTGTTCGCGAGCGTGTCGAGCTGCGCGATCGCGGCGTCGATCTGCGCGGCGGGCACGGGCGCATCCGCGCTGCTGCCCGAGTTGCTGCCTGAGTTGCTACTATTACCGCCGTTGGCTGAATCGCTGGAGCCGCCGCACGCGGCGACGGCTCCGCACAGCGCAGCGCCGAGAAAGCGCCGCCGCCCTTGCCTTGAGGTCATGTCAAGTCTCCGGATGACTGCTGCGGCGCCGATGTCGAAGGCGCGTGCCGGCGATGTCGTCGTGCACGCCGCGCCCGGCTTTCAGTTATAGATCATCGGGCAAGAGAGTTGAAAGCCCCACATTCGGGAGGCGGTGCGGCAGCGCGCAAACCATCGCGCGCAACAACGCGCTTTATGCGATCCGTCATCGCCATGCCTCTGCCAGTGCAATGGCGGCCATGAAGCACGGCAGCGACAGCATCGAATGACGCTCGAACAGCCGCGTTGAAAAGCTCCGCGTGCCCGTGCAAGCGCATTGGCGTGCGTGGGCGCGCTCCGTCACGGCCCCGTCACCGACAGATACGCAGCGACCTGGTCGATCTGTGTGTCGTTCAATGAAGCCGCAACGGCCGTCATCGTTCCAGGCTTCGGCACGCCGTCCTTCGCGCGCGTCTGGAATTCGTGCAGCCGCGCGATCGTGAAAGCCGCGGGCTCGCCCGCAATGGCCGGAAATCTCGCGCCAGTGCCTTTTCCGCCCGCCGCGTGACAACTGAAGCACGCCGGCACGCTTGCGCCCGCACCCATCTCGGCCAGTTGCTGGCCAGCCATGACGAGCGCATGCGATGGCGGCAGCGAAGCCTTCACGACAGGTGGATGCTGGGTGGCAAAGTAAGTGGCCAGCGCGCGTATGTCGCTATCCGACAGGCCGCGTGCGACGGCCTGCATCGGCGCGCTCGCGCGCGTGCCCGCCTTGAACATCGACAGCGCATGCGCGAGGTAATCCACATTCTTGCCGGCGAGGCGCGGCGCGCCCGTGTCGGACCCGGCGCCCAGCGCGCCGTGGCACGCCACGCAGTTTGCCGTCGAAGGCATCGGCGCGGCGGCATTGTCATGCGCGGCTACGACGTTGTCCTGCGCGAAGCTCGCGCTCGCGAATGCGCCAAGCGACAACATCATGCATAACGGCGCATGGCGCAAGACAGCGTGAGCAAACGATCGCATTGCCTTCGCGCGCCATCCGCTCTTGTGTTTTCCTTTGTCTGCATCGCGGGAGCAGAGCAGCCGTGCGCGTTCCAGCATCGGGTTTCTCCAGACGGGAAATATGAGCGCTGCCTCGGCGTCGAGCCAGCATGAGCGTCGAGCGTAGCCGAAACAAAGGCGCTCTTGCGCGACATGTCGAAGATGTAATCCGGGGGAAATGCTGAGGTTATCTGGCGGCCATCAAGCGAATCGACGTGGCTCGGCGTATCCGGCAAAGGTAAGGCTCTCTTAAGGAGACGCCCCCTAGCCTGTCGACTTTGCGCTGCGGGCTTTCTGCGCCGCCTTCCCGATCAACACCCGAGCCGGATGCAATGAAAAAATCGAACCTCTTTGTCGCGAAAGTCCCCGAGGCAACCCTCGCGTTCTGGATCATCAAGATCGCCGCCACCACGCTCGGCGAAACGGGTGGAGATGCCGCGTCGATGTCGATGAACCTGGGCTATCTCGTCAGCACGGTCGTCTTCGCGATCATTTTTGTCGTTGCCGTCGTCGCGCAGATCAAGGCGGACCGATTCAATCCGCTGCTGTACTGGATCACCGTCATCGCCACGACGACGGTCGGCACGACGCTCGCCGATTTTGCCGACCGTTCGCTCGGCATCGGCTATGCGGGCGGAAGCGCGCTGCTGCTGTTCCTGCTGCTCGCTTCGCTGTTCGTCTGGCATAAGACCTTGGGCTCCGTGTCCGTCAACACGGTTGCGTCGCCGAAAGCCGAGATGTTCTACTGGATAACGATCATGTTCTCGCAGACGCTCGGCACCGCGCTCGGCGACTGGACGGCCGACACAGCGGGCTTCGGCTATTCCCGCGCTGCGCTGATCTTCGGCAGCCTGCTGCTGGTGCTCGTCATTGCGTACTACGCAACCCGCCTTTCGCGGACTTTGCTGTTCTGGGCCGCGTTCATCGTGACCCGGCCGCTCGGTGCCGTCGTCGGCGATTTCCTCGACAAGCCGATTGCAAACGGCGGTCTTGCGATGAGCCGGTATGGCGCATCCATCGCACTTGTGCTGTTCATTCTGGCCTGCGTGTCCGTATTCCGTCAGCGGCCGGCTGCCGTACATCGAACGACCGCAGATTAAAAAGGTTAGCTTGCCCGGCACGCGCACGTTCGGACGCAGCGCCGGAAATCGGCCGGCGCCTGCGCCATGCAGCCGGAAAGATCATGCGGCAGTCGGGTTACTGCGGACGCACCACGAGATAGGCCAGATGTTTCGGGGTCCCTTTTCCGCCATGACCATTGACATGATCCGGCACGTTGAACCGTATTCTCAGGGCCTCTTCGTCCCACTTCAACTCGGTATCCGTCGCCGGGGACACCGAACCTGACAGCGCGTCGACGAACTGTACGGTTGCGCGGCCCGACGAAGGCGGAGCCAGACCGGGCGCATCGACGGTGCGCCAGCCTGCCAGCGCGCGCACCTGCATCACGATCTGTTTGCCCGAGTACAACGCGCTGCCGGATGCTTCGGGACCGAACTGCAGTTTCTGCGGGAACCGCGACAGCGCGCCGCCGACTGTCTGATTCAACACGATGAGACTCTGTCCGGAGACGTTGTACGTTCTGGCGGGCGGCCCTCGATGCGTCAGGCGGAACGGTTCATAACCGTCCCAGTGGTACACCATCGATACATACTTGTTCGGGTCGTTCCATTCCCGATCGAGCGCCCACACGGCGAAATCGAAGAAATAACGCGGCAGGTAGTGATCGTCGCTCATGTATCTGTCACCGATCTCCGTCTGCCACAAGCCGCGAGCGGGGCCCTGCTTCACATAGCGTTCGTAAAGGTAATCGAAGTCCTTGACCGCAAGGTAATGTGTATCCAGGTAGTCCACGCAGTCGAGCATCCGCTGGTTATATCGTGGACTTCTGTACTCGAGCCACTTGCTGAAGGTCTCGAGCCCGCCCTGGTCCGGCCAGCCGCCATAGACGACATACGCGCCGTAGCGGCGGATGATTCGCGCGGCGGGAATGTGGATTTTCTCCACATAGTCCTCCATCGCGCGTTCATATGGCGCATGCTGGGTATCTTCCGTGCCCGGTCGGGCCGCACCGTGCCAGAACGATGCCTGTGGAGAACCGCCAGAAAGTCTCCCCGCTGCCTCATTCCATACCTGGAAGAAGCGCACGTTGTATGGCGGCGCGTAGTACTTCCGGACCACGGCTTCCACATAGCGCTCCCATGCCTTCACATCGAGGGGTGCCGACTTGGTATCGCCAGGCACGCTCGCATTCCACGCAGGTGTATAGGCGAGCAGCAGCAACGTATGAATGCCCTGGCTGTTGTTACGAATGATGACGGGCGGCAGGTCGCTTCCATTGCCGTTTCCCGTCTTGTCGACTCGCATCTCGTCCGACGCACTATGAGCTTGCCCCGGCCCCACAGGTCCGCGCGCCCAGGTGATCCCCATCTTCTTCCACATTGCAATATCACTGTCCGAGCCGGGCCAGCCATTGGACCCGATCATCTCGGTCATCCTTCGTCCTGTGGACCGTGCCGCAGAACTGGGCCGCGTCGTAGCCGCAACGACGGGCGACCATAGCGGTCGCAACGACGTCAATCCCAGTGCCGCCAAGGTATGAAGTACAAGTCGTCTGTTACGCCTTTTCATAGAGTGCCTTGAGTTCGTTGCCCATTACAATCGCGCCTGGACGGCCTGATTGGAAACAAGCCCCGCTAACAGAGTCGCCGTTGGATGTGCGATGCTTTGCCGCCAAAGCAGCAAAGCAGAAAGCTCCATGACGAAAGCATTTACTCGACGGCTCAGAGGCCAGTTATGCTTCGCGCTTTCTAGCCGTCTGCGATGCGGCGCTGCGATTGATGTGAACCGCGATGTCTCGTGCAATTCGTCCGTTCGAAAACTGGGGTCGCCAGTCGATCGCCAACGATTCGTCGATCGACAACACGTGCTGAAGTTTGAGCATCAACAATTGTTCCCGCGCTAACAGTCGATACCCCGAAAGCCGCGACAGCCACATTACCGGAAAGAGCGGAACGGAGATCTTTCGCACATTCCGCACACCGAGTTCCGCTGCAATTTCGTCGATCCATTCGCGGATCGACAGTGGATTCGGGTCCGCAGCGTTGAAGAATCCGCTGGCACGGGTTTCGGCGACACGATAGATCAGGCTCGCCACGTCGATCACATGCACCATGTGGATCTTATGATCACCGCGCCCGGGAAAAGCAACGAAGCCGAACTTCGTCATCATCTTGACGAAGCCCCGAAATAGCCCTTCTCGCCCTTCTCCGCCGATGATGCAGGGAATGATGGTCGCCGCACCCGGCATGGTGTCGACGAATGCCTGCGCTGCCATCTTCGATCGGCTGTAGACACCTTCGCCACCCATCTCACTGTGTATGTCGTACTGTTCCTGCCCGGTTTGCCGGTACATCATGCTGGTACCGACATGAATGAAATGGGGCGCCTGGTGTCTGTAGCGTTCGCAAAGATTCTTCGCGGCGAGGACGTTGTTCCGGTTGAAAAACGATTTTCTGAAGACGAGCGGTACGCCCTTCGTGACGTACTGAACGGCCGCGCAGTTGACCACGACGTCACAATCCGGAAGCGAATTCGTGAAGGCCGGATCGGCCAGGTCGCCACGCAAATCGACGGACCCCGTTCTGTCAGTGCTGATTACCTCGTGAGCGCGCGCCTTGAACAGCTTGACGCACTCCGTCCCGAGAAAGCCTGCTGCACCCGTTACAAGTACTCGCATACTATGGCTCCGTATTGCTGTCCTACGATTTTGCAACCAGGTATACACCGGCGATAATGACGGCAATGCCTATTAATTTCTGAGCCGAAAGAAACTCCCCAAAAAAATACCAGGCGGCTAACGCGTTGACCACGTATCCGATCGAGAGCATCGGATACGCCACGCTCACAGGGACCTTCGACAGGGCCACAATCCAGATAGCGACACTCAATACGTAGCACGCCAGTCCGCCCATGATGTGCGGCTCGAATCCCACTCTGAAAATGGTCGAGACTGCTGCATCGCGCCCGAAGTTGAGCGCTCCAAGCGCGTTCGTTCCTGCCTTCAACCACAGTTGCGCCATGGCATTTAGCAAGACGCCGCTCAGAATCAGACCAAAACTCAAGATACTCACTTATCCTCCGGATCAGTTTCACATGGCGTGGGGGTTTGCCGCGCAAGAAAGGGATCAAACAAAAGAGCCGACGTGCGCAAGGCATTCGATCAAACAGCGCGCGTCGCACGCTAAAGACCAGCCGCGGCACTGTCGTGCATCACACTGTGCGCCGCTTAAATTGCGACGAGTACCGACAGTACGCAAAGCACGATGATCAACAGGCTCGAACGGTTTTTGATTGCAAAGACAATTGGGTCGTCGTGCATCCGACCACGGAACGCGACCATCCAGATGTAGCTAATCCAATACAGCAGCAGGCAAAAAAGAATCCACAGCCTGTGCGGATGCCGATATAGCACGGTGACGGCGGTAGAATTCATATAGAGCGCGAGAACGAGCACTGCGACATAGCCCGCGGCCGTTCCGAACGAGCGCACGATGCTCATGTCGTCAGTAAGATAGCCTCGGCCCGCCGCAGCGGCCTTGCCCTCTCGCTGCATTTTGTCGAGTTCCGTATAGCGCTTCACCATGGCAAGACTGAGAAAGATCATTACCGAGAACATGATCAACCAGTCCGACAGTACGACGTTGACAGCCGCCCCGCCGGCCACGATACGAGTGGTATACAGCGCGGCCAGCACAAAGACGTCTACCAGCATCACCCGCTTCAGACGAAATGAATACGCGAGTGTCATCGCGACATAGCCTGCCAGCACGAGTTGGAACGACGTCGGCAGCATGATTGCAAGGCTTGCGGATGCCGCCAGCAGGACGAACATCAGGCAAATGCCGGTAGCAAGTGGAAGCTCCCCCGAAGCGAATGGACGCTCGCGCTTTCGGCTGTGGCGCCTGTCCGCATCGAGATCGAGCATATCGTTCAGCAGATACACCGACGACGCACAGAAACAGAACGAAAAGAACGCAATCCCGTCAGCGATCAACGCATCGATATTCGTGAAGCGATGCGACGCGAGTAGCGGCACGACGATCAGCAGGTTCTTCACCCATTGATAGATGCGCATCTCTCTGAGGGCGAGCCGGATAAACGATCGTTTGCTTTCAAAGACGACTGTGGTCTGATTCGCTTTCTGCGCGGCAGCCTGGATGCTTTTCCCTCCGACGACAATCGCCTTGCGTGCCTGTTTCCATACAGGCACATCTGCGCGTGCATTACCGCAATAGTCGAAACCCTGAACACCAAACTCAGCCGTCAATGCTCCAGCCTTATTCGTGCCCGACAGGTTGTGCGATTCGTTGCTCGCCATCACGCCTTTGAAAATCCCGAAGTGGGAAGCGATCTGTTCAGCGAATCGTTGATCACCTGCGGTGCACAGGTAAAGATCACGGCCGTTTGAGCGCTCCTGCTTCAGGAAATCAATCAGGCGCGCGTTGTAAGGGAGTAGCGACACATCGATCGCCACGCGTGCGGCAATCTGAGCCTTGAGATATCCCTTGCCGCGCAGCAACCATCCGACGCAATAGAACAAATAGAGCGGATTCCTTTTGACGAGCGCCAGAAATGACTCGATGAGGAGGTCGCTGTGCGTCAGAGTGCCGTCCAGATCAACACATAGAGGGATAGCAGCCATGAGTGACCTCGATGGAAAATTCCGACCAACGCCGAATAAGGCATGAAAATACTGCCGCGCATTCGCTTGCAAAGGCGCAACGTAATGGATTGCGTCGTGTAACCGCTGCTCCGCAATTCGCAACCACGCACGCGTCCACGTCGTCCCTATGCGGACCTCGACGACTGAAGCTTGCCGGCTAGAGACATTCGACGATCAATGTGAGCAAATAATGTTCCTCATCTGTAAAGTCCGACGCCATCTGACGCGGGCCACGACACCTGGATCGGTATTGATCGATTGGCAAACCCCGATTGGCAAACCCCGATTGGCAAACCCCTGCGTTCCACTGAGTCTAGTCATTGCGATCCCTGATTTGAACGCCCGCGGCTTAAATTGGGGTGATAATGGCCGATATCGTGGAACCTGGCCCCATGATGCTGTCCCTTTATTGCACGCCGGACAGATTCAACATAGCGGAAGCGGCGAACATCAACATGGCAACCCGGCCAGTCGAGGCCGCGACGCAGAGTGTCGTCAGTCTTGTGCAGAGCCGCATAAACGCTGACAATCCGCACAGCGTACCAGTTGGAAACAGATGCTCGGTTCGAACACTGAGCAGCAGAAATGAACCATGCGGTCACGCCGAGTGTCGTAAGTTTCACTAGACGCGCCGGGGACAAACAAATCAAGCGTCGCAACTTATCCCAATCTCCAGCTTCGAGCTGTGCGTCGTGTCGTCTCGAGTGCTCATCGACGTGAGAATCGGTGAATTTCTATGCAAGGCCCAGCAGTTAAATCTTAGTAACCGTTTTTCACTCAACAGAGAAGAAGGCCACCTATGTCTATGACGATTAAAAACACTTTAGGGCGTGTGAACTGGACTCAGTTTTGCGACCAGATTGTTGCCTTTGTGTTCGCGTCGTCACTGTACGCGGCTATCCTCTATAACTTTAATATCGACAGCCAGTTGCTGGCAGGAATGGTCGGGACTAGCATTATTGTTGCCATAGTCATTTACGGATATTTATCCCATGCTCAATGGTTCACCACTATCTTGACGATACTGTTTATCTCAGCAGTACTGCTTTCCTTTGGCTACCTGCGAGAATTCAGTTACGACGGCTTGAATTACCACATCGCGACGCCTCTCATGCTGGACCACAACCTGAATGGCGTTACAAGCGTACACGCACCGGGTGGTATATTCTGGGCAACCCACTATCCAAAAGCATTTGAGTACTTTGCATACACGGCAAAGGTTCTGACGACACACTTCAACAGCGGCAAGTCGTTTACGCTGCTACTTAGCGTTCCTGCGCTCTTCGCACTGGCGCAGTTGTTCCAGACAGCAGGGGTATCCGGCAGAGCCGCTTTAATTGCGGCGGCAACCTGTGTTTACAATCCTGTAGCGCTCGGGCAGTTCACTACGCTCTACGTCGACGCGGCACATTTCTACTGCTGGGCTATCTTTTCCGTCAACCTGCTGTTTGCACTCAAAGGCACAGGGTACTCCAAAGTTCAACTCGGATTAGGTCTGGTCCTTCTGATTGCATCCAAGCTGACAGGCCTCGTATTCGCATCTATTTCGATCGCGGTATTTTTTGCTGCGATGTTCGTGGCCGGAGAAAAAAGAGACTTCTTCCGGAAGAATAAAGCAGTAATTGGACAGTTGGCAGTCTGGTCTGTCGTCGCCGTTGCAATCGTCGGCTATTCGCCTTACGTCGAGAACGTGATCGCGGGCAGGCATATTTTCTACCCGGTCGTTGGAAAAGATAAAGTCGATGTAATGGGAGGAAAGGCTTCGGCGCATTTTCTTGGCATGAACCCTTTGCACAGGCTTTTACTCTCATATTTTTCTGTGCCCAGCAACTGCAGTTCATGCGTGGACGCCGAGCCAACCTTTATGCCCTCGCCTGCACGCGTGCGCGATGCATTCATTGCTCTGCATACAGCTGATACGCGTTTCGCCGGCTTCGGTCCGTTCTTTGGTGTGATGCTTATCGCGTGCCTGGCTTCATTCTTCTGGAGAAGAAAGGACGCGGACGTCGTCAGAATATTTCTGCTCGCAACGCTGGTGATTGTCCTGACTCACCCTCAATCGTGGTGGGCTCGCTACGTTCCGATGCTTTATGTCGTCCCGTTCCTGGTAATCGCCGGATTCTCTTCAAGTCGAAGGCTATTTCACATCGTCATTGTCTTGGGTGTTGCGAACTCCGTTCTAGCTGCGGGCAGCGTTGCGGGCTATATCATCCTGAAGCAGACTCACTACAAGAACGCAGTGGCTTCAGTACGCGAGATGTGCGGTCAAGATGCAATCGTGCTACCAACTTCCGAGATGAATTGGGAAGCTGACCTGCGCGACGACCGTCTCCTTGTCGTCACGCAAATCAGCCAAAAGAAGCCGGCGTGCGCCGTAAATTTCGATCAGAAGATGGTTATGAAGAAGTAGGTGCTACTAATCCCTCAACGACTTCCCTGGTCTGCTCGCTGACAAGCAGACCAAGGCCAGTCATGAACTACCGGCGCTCACCTGCCTAGTTGTCGGGGTGGCTGGCGGTAAAGTTCTGGAATGCGCTGTAGGGAGCGCTGATCGGCGTATTGTTGATCATAATGCCGTAGGTGTTGTTTCCACTATCCAGCACGTAGTACATCACCGACTGGATGTTATGCGTCTTTCTTGCCTGATAGAACTCACCAAGTTGGGTGGTAATGTAATTGGCCCGGAAGGTCTCGCTTTGGTCCGGGCCTGTATTCCATTCCGAAATGATGAAAGGCACACCATAGCGGGCCTTGCAGTACGTCGGCAGGTCAAACGTAGGACCGTTACCGTCGGACCCGATGTTGAAAATGTCGCCGTACGCATCGTAATTGTGCCAGGTCGTAATGTCCCAGCGCACTTTGGGGTGGCCGCCGCTGCCGTCGGGTTGCATGCCTTCCCACAGCGCGTCAGCGGCGCCAATGTCCGCAACACAAAAATTGATACCACACTTTGCAGAGGGCTGAACCGATTTCACGCCATCAATCATGCCGCGCATGGCGCCGCGCATGGCCGGCCAATTGGTATTGTTGAAATCCATTACCAACGAACCCGCGTAGGAGAAGTTCATCACCGTAGCGTTTTGACGGGTCAGCTCGTTGCCGCATTCGTACATTGTCACGCCATACGGTTTCAATGCCGTCGCGACCGCCTTGGCAGCGGCATAACCGGCTGAGTACGCCGGCGACTCACCAGCATAGACATTCCCGCTGGCATCGTAGACACCCTGTTGAATCAGGACGAAAAGTGACAGTCCAGCTGACTGAAAGGCCTGCGCGATTTTGACCACAGCGTTGATCTGACGTGGGTCGCTCGAGCAGCCTACGCGATAGGTCGTGCATCCCATGGCCTTCAAGATCGAAACGAGCTGCGCAGGCGTGTACGTGTAATCGTAGTGCCCGTTCATTCCGTAGAACGTACCCGCCGCAGGCGCAATCGCGATGCGTGGATCGTTGCAGGGGAGCCATTGGCTTGCAACATTTCGCACGTCGACATTAACGTAGAACTGGCCACCTGTGCCGCAATGCCAGATCTTGCCGCCATACCAGAGCAAGAGCGACACGTTATACGTATTGCCTACCGTGGAGCCATTCCTGTAAATGACGCCATTGACGAGCGTCCAGACCGCACCCACCTTGTCTATGATGTAGGGCGACGAGGGAAGCGAAGTGCCGTCTGCGGACGTGCCGCCCATGCGCGGATCATTGCACAAGGTCCAGTTGGACCCGTTCCATCCATAGTACTGCCCGCCTGTACCCTGGTGATAGATGCCACCGTTGTAGTAGAGCAGCAGGCTCACATTATAAGTATTGCCTGCCTTCGCTCCGTTCTTGTAGACGGAACCCTTCACCAGCGTCCAGACGGCACCCGTGCTGTCTGTAATAGAAGTAGCCGACGGCACAGTTGTGCCGCTTGCGGAGGCACTTACAGCCCGCGCCGTTGCCTTGGCGTCGGCGCCAACAGAAGCACCACTAGCGTCTTCGGAGCCTCCGCCACAGGCACTCAAAATGTAGCTGCCACCAAGTGCGGTCAGACAACCAAGAAATTGACGTCGTTTTACCATGGCAAATGTCGCCCCTGTCGAAAAATTTCGACGCAAAAGATTTCAATAGAGATTCGGCGGAAAATCCAAGAGGACGTGCTATGAGCGGCAAATCACCGATTAATTTGCAGTCCTATTTTAAATATCCATTTTTTCTGGTGCATTTAACGCTCGAACAGAAAAAAGCTACGAATTCCGCCTATGCAGATTTTTTTGTCTAAACAGCGATAAGTTCGCGAGCGTACTCGATTCGCCACCGGAAAAAATTGCCGGCGCACGAAGGGGAGCTCATGGAACGATTCAGATGCACAACGAACGGCGGGTCGGAACAGCCAGGACTGCGCCACGCAAACGTTTCATCGATGAATCAAATGGAAGCCCCTGCTGCAAATTGTTCTTACTGCTTTTTTAGACGGAGCAAATAGTACCCGTTCTTCAAGGCAATTTGTAGACAAATAATTAATTTTCTGACGAATAGCAAGATCATTCCGTTATAGCGCTCCAGGAGCAAATTTCTTCACTGTAAGGGCGCGCAGGAATCGTTTGCACTGAAGATACCGCCCTATTTCTTAAACGCTGCCGGTGTTTTGTCGGCCCCGCCTGTATCAATCGTTCGCCGCGCGAGGCCTATATTCGTCTGATCATTTGATTCGCGAAATACGCAACAACAACCTGCACTCTCGGCCTTACTCAATGTCCCGTCATTGCGAGGATATTTTTTTTCTATCGACCCTTAAAACGACCATGTCATTTGTTCCGATTACCAGAAAATTCAGATTACAGCGCTTGACGGGTGAAGCCATCTTTCTGACGAGCGTCCGCGGCTGTGGAACATTATTCCTTCAACAATTCCAAATGCCCCGGTCGATACCGCTGGCACATTTCCGGTTGATCTAAGAAGTCCACGACTTACAGCTATGAACGGCCAGGCGATTCGTTCCCCTTAGCGTTTTAGATGGAGAAGCAAATGGACATCAATTCCCAAGCCGTGCCAAATGCTGAACCAATCCTACATAAAAAGGTTTTGACAAAACACGTTACTACCAGAAACCTGCGCTATGTAATCGACCGATTGTCGTTTCACAGGCTCAATAGGCTAGCGGACAAGCATCTGCACGCACGGGGCCACAAGATGGCTGTTTTCGCCAACGAACATATCGGCGGGTTTATCCATGTTTTCGGGGTTCATGAACAGGAAGAGCTTGATGTGCTGTTCAGCTTCCTCGAACCTTTGCGCGATCTCTTTCGCGCAGGAATGGCGTTAGATATCGGCGCCAACATTGGCAATCACAGCCTTTACTTTTCCAGAATATTTAACTCGGTTCAATGCTTTGAGCCAGATCCATCTACGTTCTACCTGCTGCAGTTCAATGTGAGCTTCAAGAAGAACGTGATCGCATACAACATTGGTCTAGGAGATAAGAAAGGGACATTCAGGCTGTCCGAGGTGCCCAAGAACATGGGGGCTTCCGTCATTGTCACGGACCAGATTGAAGCCGAAGCTGGCGCGGAATGCGTCAATGTTCAGGTTGATAGGCTTGATGATCTTGACTATCGAGACCAAGGTCCCTGCTTTATCAAAATGGACGTCGAAGGTTTCGAGCCCAAGGTACTCAAAGGCGGCTTACGGACAATAACGAAGCACTGGCCACTCATCGTACTGGAGCAGCATGAAAGCGATTTTAAGGAAGGCAGTTCGGAATCGATTTCGATATTGAAGAACTTGGGATACGAATTTTGCTGGCATCAGAGCGGAGTGCGATCCCGAAACGCACTCGTTCGTCGCCTTTTCAACATCAAAGAGATGTTCATTGGGCGTACGCACAAAGTCATCACGTCCGAGTCTGTCCCATCCGGCAATTATTCAATGCTGATAGCGGTACCTCCTCGCTTCCAGGGCCTACTCCGCATTTGATGCGGAACATATGGCGCCAGCAACGAGTCTGCAGGGTCGAGCTGAAGGCGCGTTCGCGCTTCTCTCCGCACATTGCAGCAGCCGCGATTCACGCGGCTATCTATCTTCCGAGAAGATAAAACAACGCACCCTCTAACATGATCGTGACCGGCAGCGTGACAAGCCGGTTCAAGCCGATCCAGATCAGCATACCGCCCTGAACGCCCTGCCCGATCGCGGCCATCTTGCCCGCGATGCCGGTTGTGATGAGGTCGTTCCAGAACAATGCCGACGCGAAGTGTATCGACAGCATCACCACACACCGAGTAAGGCCATCGTTGCATATCGCAAAAACGCGATATAAGATTCGCTCCACCACGATGCAGACGCCGACACACCGGCCAGAGAATCTGCCCGCCGTTTTATGAGCACGAAGACCAACCCGAAGACCACCGAAATCGACGTCGACGCGATCCACAAGGCGCTGGCCAATCCGGCGCGTCGCGCGATTCTTGCGCAGCTGCGAGAGCCGGAAAAGCACTTTCCGTCGCAGAAGCTTTCGTACGAACACGGCGTATGCGCCGGCCAGTTCGACGAAAGCTGCGGCCTGTCGCAGTCCACCGTGTCAGCGCACCTGGCCGCGTTGCAGCGCGCGGGATTGATCACGTCGACGCGGGTAGGCCAATGGGTTTTCTTCAAGCGCAACGAAGCGGTGATTAACGCGTTTCTCGCGCACATCAGCGCGGATCTCTGAGCGGCGCGCCCGCGTCTTCGCTTTTCCGAATGCAGTCTTGACACACATGGGCCATGCGCCCACAAGGAATGGAACTATGCCGACTCTCTTCGACCCGCTCCAGATTGGCGACCTGACGCTGAAGAACCGTATCGTGATGGCGCCGCTCACGCGTCAGCGCGCCGGCAACGTGCGCGTGCCCAACGCGTTGATGGCGAAGTACTACGCCGAACGTGCGAGCGCCGGCCTGATCATCTCCGAGGCGACGTCCGTGACGCCGCAAGGTCTCGGTTACGCCGACACGCCGGGCATCTGGTCGGACGAACAGGTCGAAGGCTGGAAGCTCGTCACGGACGCCGTCCACAAGGCAGGCGGCCTGATCTACCTGCAACTGTGGCACGTCGGCCGCGTGTCGGACCCGGTGTTCCTCGACGGCGAACTGCCCGTCGCACCGAGCGCGATCGCGCCGCAAGGCCACGTGAGCCTCGTGCGTCCGCAGCGTGCTTACGTGACGCCCCGCGCACTCGACATCTCGGAGATTCCCGGCATCGTCGCCGCGTATCGCAAGGGTGCGGAAAACGCGAAGAAGGCGGGCTTCGACGGTGTCGAAGTGCACGGCGCGAACGGCTATCTGCTCGATCAGTTCCTGCAGGACAGCACCAACAGGCGCACCGATGCATACGGCGGCTCGATCGAAAACCGCGCGCGCCTGATGCTCGAAGTGACGGACGCGTGTATCGACGTGTGGGGCGCGAACCGCGTCGGCATGCACCTCGCGCCGCGCGGCGACTCGCACACGATGGGTGACTCCCATCCGGCGGCAACCTTCGGCTATGTCGCGCGCGAACTTGGCAAGCGCAAGATCGCGTTTATCGCCGCGCGCGAAGCGCTCGGCGACGATCGCCTCGGCCCGCAACTGAAGAAAGAATTCGGCGGCGTCTATATCGCGAACGAGAAGTTCACCAAGGAAAGCGCGCAGAAGCTGCTCGATTCCGGCGAAGCGGATGCTGTCGCGTGGGGCAAGCTGTATATCGCCAATCCAGACCTCGTGCGCCGCTTCGAACTGGACGCGCCGCTAAACGAGCCGGTTCCCGCGACGTTCTACGCGGAAGGCGAAACAGGGTACATCGACTATCCGTCGCTGGAAGCGGTGAGCTGAACGCACGCCGCGCTTATCGCGGCATAAGGTAAGCAGCAGGCAGTAAGCAGCGCGCTGACGCGGCCGGTATGGTTCGGCCGCGTTTTTTATGTCGGCTGTGCGTGCAACTGGCTTCAGGCAGCGGGCTTCACCGTGCGCCGCATGAACACGCGCCGCGTCTCATCGACGCCGCGCGCAATCCGCAATTTGCGGATGCGCAGCAGCGCCGCATCAAGCTCATCGTCTTCGAGCACGCTGAAGCCAAGCCTCCCGTAATACGGTGCATTCCACGGCACGTCCCGGAACGTCGACAAATCGACATGCGTCGCGCCTGTCTCGCGTGCCCTTGCATCGACGCGATCGAGCAAGGCCGCACCGATCCGCCGCCCCGCATGCTGAGGCAGCACATCGAGTGCTTCGACATAGATCCGCGTGCGCAGCATCGCGAACATCACGAAGCCGACGCAGGCTCCCTCGCACTGCGCGACAATCACCTCCGAAGCCCGCACCTTCCTTAGCACGAACGGCGCATCCATCGGGCGCGCTGCCGCGATGCCCGTCAAACCGACGCTCACGAAACGCTGCGCGGCCTCGTACTCGACGACGCGAATCGACTCGACATCGTCGGGTACCGCGGTTCTATAGCTGATATCGGGCGCTTGCATCGGGCTCGGCGGCAAAGTACACGCGGACATATTGACACTGTCAGCCGATGCAGTCCAACCTGCCGCGGCCCGGAGCGTCGAAATCAAACGGACGCGACTCGCCGATATAATGCCCAGCACGGAGGCACTCTTGTCAGGAGTCGTTCGATGGCACTTTCAGGTCTTCTCGTCTTCGCGCTCGCGCTGATCGTCGCCGCGGGCTCGCCCGGCCCCAGCATCGCAGCCCTCGTCGCACGCGTGCTGACCAACGGCTTCAGGGACGTGCTCCCGTTCCTCGCCGCGATGTGGCTCGGCGAAGCGCTGTGGCTCACCTGCGCGGTGGCCGGGCTCGCCGTCGTCGCCCACGCGTTCGCGCTTGTCTTCATCGCGCTGAAATTCGCGGGCGTCGCCTATCTGCTCTACCTCGCGTGGAAGATGTGGTTCGCGCCCACCACCGTCCATCAAAGCGCGCTGCCGGGCGGCCAGTCGCCGTGGCGGATGTTCGTCGCGGGACTGATGGTGACGCTCGGCAACCCGAAGATCATGGTCTTCTATCTCGCGCTGCTGCCCACCATCGTCGACCTGTCGCGCGTCGGCACGCTCGCGTGGCTCGAACTCACACTGACGACGTTCGCCGTGCTGCTGAGCGTCGACTTCGTCTGGGCGCTCGCCGCCGTCAAGGCGCGTGCGCTGCTGAGGAGCCGCCGCGCTGTCAAGATCGCGAACCGCACCAGCGCCACGATGATGGCGGGCGCGGCGGCCGCAATCGCGACGCGCTAACTTCCGTTTCTTCACTTCAGCCCGGACAGGGGCCACGCATGCGCACCCATATGTTCATGCAGATCGGCCGCGACGCGCTGTTGGCGCTCGGCCGCGAGATCGCCGCCTGGAAGCCGACGCACGAGCGCGCGCTGTTCGGCGTCGAGGCGGTGATGTCGGTCGTGCTGTCGGTGGCGCTCGCGCACCTGCTGCATCTGCCGAATACGTGGTGGGCCGCCATCAGCGGTTTCGCCGTGATGCAGACGCGCTTTTCGGCCTCCGCCGAACGCGCGCTGCATCGCGTGCTCGGCACGATACTCGGCGCCCTGCTCGGCGCGCTGATCGGGCCGATGATCGGCGACCGGCCCTGGCTCTTCGTGCCCGTGCTCGGCATCATCGGCGCACTGTGCGTGTATCGCGCAAACGGTTCGTCGGCATCGTACGCGTGGGTGCTCGGCGGCATCACGTCACTGATGGTCACGTATGAGGCGCACGAATTGCTGAAGTTCGGCCCGACGGCTTCGTTCGCGATGCTGCGCGTCGCCGAAGTGTGTGTCGGCACGTTCGCGTGCCTCGCCGTGTCGGGCGCGTTCCACGTCGGCATCCAGTGGTACGAGCGGCGGCATCCTGCATCGAAAGTCGTGGCGGCGGCGGCTGCCTCGGCCAACGATCGACGGCCGACCTTCGAGACGCTGCGCCATGCGCGCGCCGTGCTCGCCGTGCAGGCGGGCATCGCGATCGCGATACTCACTGCGCTCACCTACGCGCTCAAGCTGCCGGGCTTCGCGCAGGCACTTGTGACGACGATTGCGGTGATGATCTTGCCGCCGACTTCGATCGTCGTGCGCTCGCAGAAACCTGTCGCCGACAAGATGGTGCAGCGCGTGGTCGGCTGCCTGATCGCGGGCGCCGTCGGCATCGCGCTGCTGCCGCTGATGCACGGCCAGGTTGTGCCGTGCCTGCTCGCGCTGGCGGCGGGCGTGTGGGCGGGCTGTCACGTGCAGACGGGCAAGCAGGGCGCGAGCTACATCGGCCGGCAGTTCACGATCGCGTTCATCATGGTCTTCGTGCAGGACCACGCTTGGTCCGCCGACCCGCATCCCGCGATGCTGCGGCTCGCGGGCATCCTGACGGGCATCGCGATACTCACCTGCGTCATGCTGATCGCGACGCGCTTCTCTTTCCTGCCCGCATCCGAAGAAGCCACGCCGTAGACGCCGCCCATCGCGTCAAGTTTGCGCACGCTCACGGCTCGCCGAACAGCGCCTCGCAGAGTTCGCGCCCTTCGGCCGTGAGCGCCGCGGTGCCGCGCCCTTCGTCGTCCATCTGCACGTCGAGCACGCCCGCCGACTGCAATTGCGTCAGATAGCGCCGCAACGTGCTCATCGGCAGATCGGCGCGCTTGCTGAGCTTCGCGAGCGACCACGGCTTGCCGGATGGCTCGTGCGCGGCTTCCCACAGCAGCGTCAATAGCAGTTCGACGGTCGGGTCGAGTTCGTTGTCGTCGTCATCGTCGTCGCGATGCTTGTCGTGTGCCGAGTCGTTCGGGTTCAAGTCGAATCTCCCATTCGCGCGCTTTCACGTCTGCGCCCATTCAGGACGTCGCCGGGTGGCGCATGCTCGCGGCGGCCAGCTTGCCGATCGTCACCAGCGCGTTTTCGATTTCCGGCGACCATGCGTAACTGTAATTCAAGCGGATGCAATGGCTATACCCGTTCGTCGTCGAGAACATATAACCGGGGCCCACCGTGATGCCGTGCTCGAGCGCGAGCTTGTAGAGCTGCATCGAATCCACGGTGCGCGGCAGTTCGACCCATAGCACGTAGCCGCCCGTCGGATGCGACACGCGTGTGCCTTCGGGAAAGAAGCGCGTGACGAGCGTCGTCATCAGCTTCGCGCGCTGTGCGAAGCCCTTGCGCAGCTTGCGCAAATGGTGCTCGTAGCCATCCTGCTTCAGATACTCGGCGATCGCCAGCTGCGGAATCGACGGCGTGGTCAGCGTGTTGAGAAACTTGAGCTTTTCGACCTGCTCGCGATAGCGGCCCGGCATCGCCCAGCCGATCCGGTACGCGGACGTGAGCGTCTTCGAAAACGATGCGCAATGCAGCACGAGCCCTTTTCGATCGTAGTTCTTCAGCGCGCCGGGATGCACATCGCCGAAATACAGTTCGTGATAGACGTCGTTTTCGATCGCGGGCACGTCGTGCTTCGCGAGCAGCTTGACCAGTTCGCGCTTCTTCTCGTCGGGCATCTGGAAGCCGAGCGGATTCTGGAAGTTCGGCATCACCATGCACGCGGCGATCCTGCGCTTGTCGAGAATCTGCGCGAGCGCGCCGACGTCGATGCCCTCGCGCGGATGCGTCGCCACTTCGATCGCGCGCATGCCCATGCGCTCGATTGCGTGCAGCATCGCGTAGAACGTCGGCGATTCGACGGCGACTGTATCACCCGGCTTTGCCACCGCCTGCAGGCACAGATTGATCGCCTCCGTCGCGCCGACCGTCACGACGATCTCGTTCGGATCGATCGCAATGCCATTCTCCAGATAGCGCCGCGCGATCTGCCGGATCAGGTCGGGGTTGCCAGGCGGCAGTTCGTCGGTGACGCCCCATTGCGTCTTGCGGCGGCCGATCGCATGCGCGTAACGGTTGATCTTCTGAAACGGGAAGAGGCCTGGATCGGGATACGGCGAGCCAAGCGGCACGGCTTCGTCGCTGCCGATCGAGCGCAGCGTGGACAGCACGAGCCGGCTCACGTCGACCTGCGCCGAAACGGCGATCGGCCTTGATACGTCGAGTTCATGCATGGGCGCGGCGGCGGCGTGTGTACCGAGCCGCACGAAATAGCCCGATTGCGGGCGGCTCTGGATGATGCCCTTGCTCTCCAGCAGCAGATACGCGCGAATCACGGTCGTGATCGAAATCTGCCGGTGCTGGCTGGTCTGCCGCACGGAGGGCACACGCTCGCCCGGCCGGAATACGCCTCGCCGGATCTGCCCTTCGATCTCCTTCGCCAGTTCTTCGTAGAGCTTCAATGGATGCCTCTGACTTCAGCACGGCGGACGGGCGCGGCGCACCTCTTTTGAGCACAGTTAGCCGCGCACGACCGTTTTCGCCGATAACAGTCGCAACTGTACTCTTTTTGTTTCATGCATTGTGTACATGCCGGCTACGCGTATTCCCCACTACTCTTGGCTCAACATCAAGCCACGTTGGAACAGAATATGGACAAGATCACCACCAAGCCAGGCCGCATCGAACCGTACACCGGGCCGGCCGCCGGATGGGGCGCGCTGAAGTACGTGGCGATCAATCTGATCAAGGAAAAGGTCGCGGGCGGGAACTACAGGACGCTCTTCAAGCAGAACCAGCCGGACGGCTTCGACTGCCCGGGTTGCGCGTGGCCGGACCGTCAGCATGCGTCGACATTCGAGTTCTGCGAAAACGGCGTGAAGGCTGTCGCGGCGGAAGCGACGACCAAGCGTGTGACGTCCGCGTTCTTCGAGCAATACACCGTCGACGCGCTGATGAAGCAGGACGACTACACGCTCGAACAGCACGGCCGCCTGACCGACCCGATGGTCTATGACGCGCCGACCGACAAGTACCGGCCCATCTCGTGGGACGACGCCTATGCGTTGATCGCGAAGCATCTGAAGGGCCTCGACAGCCCGCATCAGGCGGCGTTCTACACGTCGGGCCGCGCGAGCAACGAGGCCGCGTTCCTGTACCAGCTATTCGTGCGCATGTACGGCACCAACAACTTCCCCGACTGCTCGAACATGTGCCACGAGGCGACGAGCCGCGGCCTGCCGGCCACGGTCGGCATCGGCAAGGGCACGGTGACGCTCGACGACTTCGAGCATGCCGACACGCTGCTGATCTTCGGACAGAATCCCGCGACCAACCACCCGCGCATGCTCGGCGAGTTGCGCGAATGCGCGAAGCGCGGCGCGACCATCGTGTCGATCAATCCGCTGCGCGAGCGCGGCCTCGAACGCTTCGCGAGCCCGCAGCACGTCACGGACATGGTGATGATGTCGGGTGTCAAGATCGCGTCGACGTTCATCCAGCCGAAGATAGGCGGCGACTTCGCGCTGATCAAGGGCGTGGCCAAGCGCGTGCTCGAACTCGACGACATTGCCGTCGAGCAGGACGCGGAGCGCGTGCTCGACGTTGCGTTCATCGAAGAGCACACCGCAAACTTTGCAGCGTTCGCCGCCGATTTGCGCGCAGAACGCTGGGACGCGCTCGTCGAGGAATCGGGCGTGGCGCGCGAAGACATCGAGAACCTCGCGCGCATCTACGCGAACGGCAAGCGCGTGATTTCGACGTGGGGCATGGGCATCACGCAGCACAAGAACTCGGTGGCGACCGTGCACATGCTGTCGAACCTGATGCTGATGCGCGGCAATATCGGCCGCCTGGGCGCGGGCCTGTGCCCCGTGCGCGGCCACTCGAACGTGCAGGGCAACCGCACGGTCGGCATCGAGGAAAAGCCGAGCCAGGCCTTTCTCGACCGCCTCGGCAAGGTGTTCGATTTCGAGCCGCCGCGCGAGCACGGCTACGACGTCGTCGAGACGATCGAAGCGATGCTCGAAGGCCACGTGAAGGTGTTCATCGGACTCGGCGGCAACTTCTCGATTGCGACGCCCGACACGCCGCGCACGTGGGACGCGCTGCGTTCGTGCGACCTGACGGTTCACATCACGACCAAGCTCAATCGCAGCCATCTCGTGCACGGCAAGGACGCGCTGATCCTGCCGACGCTCGGCCGCACCGAAATCGACCTGCAGAACGGCGTCGCGCAAGGCGTGAGCGTCGAGGATTCGATGAGCATGGTCCACATATCGTATGGGATGAACAAGCCCGCGTCGGACAACCTCGTGTCGGAGACGCGCATCGTCGCGCAGATTGCGCACGCGACGCTCGGCAGCAACAAAGTCGACTGGCTCGGTTACGCGGACGACTACGCGAAGATCCGCGACGCGATTGAATGGTCGATCGACGGCTTCTACGAATACAACAAGCGCATCGCGCAGCCGGGCGGCTTCCATTTGCGCGTGGCTTCCCGCGAACGCGACTGGCAGACGGGCACGGGCAAGGCGAACTTCGTCGTGCACGCGATCGAGCGCGACACGCCGATCCAGCGCGCGCGCAGGCTGCATGGCGAACGCGCGATGACGCTGATGACGACGCGTTCGCACGACCAGTACAACACCACGATCTACGCGCTCGACGACCGCTATCGCGGTGTCTACGACCAGCGCCGGGTTGTGTTCGCGAATGCGGCCGATATCGCGATGCTTGGTTTCAAGGCGGGCGACTGGGTCGATATGGAAACGATCTGGGACGACGGCATCGAGCGGCGCGCGGAGCGCTTTCTGCTGGTTGAGTATGATATTCCGCGCGGTTGCCTTGGTGCTTACTATCCGGAAACGAATCCGCTCGTGCCGCTGTCGAGTGTGGCCGACGTGTGCAATACGCCGACGTCGAAGTCGATCCCTGTGTTGTTGCGGGCTGGTTGATTTTGTCTGCGACGCGGTTGGTTTTGGTTTTGCCTTTGCGCTGGCATCCGCGATGCGGCTTATGTTTTGCCTTTGCGCGGGCATCCGCGATGCGGTTTTGTTTTTGCCTTTGCGCTGGCATCCGCGATGCACCTTATGTTTTGCCACTATCGCTGGCATCCGCGATAGCGCCTCGCGGCGCAGGCGTTGCCCCTGTGCGGGGCGGCACCTCCTTTCTTTGCCGCGG
>NZ_JAGIPX010000055.1 GCF_017814945.1 Paraburkholderia sp. LEh10 | reverse complement strand
CAGGTCTTGCAGGTTTTCTCGCTGCCGCGCGGCGCGCGGATCGTGCGGGTCGGGTCGAGACGCGGGTCGATGTGTTTCGGGTTGTTCATGATGCCCTCGGAAGCGCTGATAACTCGGTAATGGAGTCGAAGATTGAACGGAAACGAAATCAGAAATGGCCGGTGAACCGGTAGCGGTTGCCCGGGTGCCAAAGGTTGGCCACGGAAGCGACCACGCCTTGCGACCACGTGCGCCTGTGCAACACGAGACAAGGCTCGGCGTCGTCCATCGTCAGGAGTCGGCGGGTGTCGGCTTCCGGCGCGGATGCTTCGATGCGGTATTCGACGCGCTGCAGCGGCGCGACGCGCACGAGATACTGGTTAGGCGTCGTGTTCGTGAAGTCCTGCAACGCGTATTCGGGCGCGACAGCAGGATTCACCCAACGTTCTTCGAGCTGGACGGGCTCGTCGTTCTCGAAGTGCAGCACGCGCGAATGAAAGATGGGACTGCCCGCACTCACCTGCATTTCGGCGGCAAGCTCGTCGCCGGCAATCGCGGCGCCCACGTTCAGCACGTTCGCGTGATAGCGATGGCCGCGCGCGACGATCTCGTCGGAGATGCTGCGGATCGCCACCAGCGTCGACTCGTACTTGGGCCGCGCGACGAACGTGCCCGAGCCCTGAACGCGCGTGAGCACCTGCTCGGAAGTCAATTCGCGCAGCGCGCGGTTGACCGTCATGCGCGCGACGTTGAACTCGCGTGCAAGCTCGTTTTCCGACGGAACCTGATGGCCTTCGCTCCATTCGCCCGCGTGAATGCGGGCGAGGATGAAGTCCTTGATTCCCTGGTAGGCGGGTGCGTTCATGCTGGGCATCTCATCTCTTTCGCTGTGCCGCGATGCGGATGGTTTAGCGTTGCTCGGAGATGAATGAGAACGGGCTGTGCTTCGCGATGGTGCCGTCCTGCACGAGCTTCGTGATCGCGGCGATATCGGGCGCGAAGTAATGATCGAGCTCGTAATGCGCGACTTCCCCGCGCACAGTGTCCATCACCTTTTGCAGCGCCGGGCTCGTCTTGTGCGGCGCGCGCAGATCGACGCCTTGCGCGGCGGCCAGCAGTTCGATCGACAGGATGTTCGCTGTGTTGTCGGCGATATCCGCGAGCTTGCGCGCGGCGAACGTCGCCATCGACACGTGGTCTTCCTGGTTCGCGGACGTGGGCAGCGAATCCACGGAAGCCGGGTGCGCGAGCGTCTTGTTCTCCGATGCGAGCGCGGCAGCCGTCACGTGCGCGATCATGAAGCCCGAGTTCACGCCGCCATCCTTGACGAGGAACGGCGGTAGGCCCGACAGCGTCGCGTCGATCAGCAGCGCGATGCGGCGCTCGGCGAGCGCGCCGATTTCCGATGCGGCGAGCGCGAGGTTGTCGGCGGCGAACGCGACGGGCTCCGCGTGGAAGTTGCCGCCCGACAGCACTTCACCCGTGTCCGGGAAGATCAGCGGGTTGTCGGAGACGGCGTTCGCTTCGACGAGCAGCACTTGCGCGGCGGCGCGCATCTGGTCGAGACAGGCGCCCATCACCTGCGGCTGGCAGCGCAGGCTGTACGGGTCCTGCACCTTGCCGCAATCGCGATGCGACAGATTGATCGCCGAGCCGTCGAGCAGCGCGCGATACGAAGCGGCCGCATCCATCTGGCCTTGATGGCCGCGCAGTTCGTGGATGCGCGCGTCGAACGGCTTGACGGAACCCGCTGCAGCATCGACGGACAGCGCCCCCGCCACGAGGCCGACGCGGTACAGGTCTTCGATTGCGAACATGTTGTAGAGCGCGAGCGCCGCCGATGCCTGCGTGCCGTTGAGCAGCGCGAGACCTTCCTTCGCCTGCAGCGTCATCGGCTTCAGGCCGACGAGGCGCAAGCCCTCCGTCGCCGGGACGCGCTCGCCCTTCACGAACACTTCGCCGACGCCGAGCAGCACGGCCGACATATGCGCGAGCGGCGCGAGGTCGCCCGATGCGCCGACGGAGCCCTTCACGGGGATCACAGGCAGCACGTCGGCGTTGAACAGCTTGATGAGCGCCTCCATCACTTCACGGCGGATGCCCGAATGGCCGCGGCCGAGGCTCGACAGCTTGAGCGCCATCAACAGGCGCACGACGGGCTGCGACATCGGCTCGCCGACGCCGACGGCGTGCGACAGGACCAGATTGCGCTGCAGCAGTTCGAGCTGATCGTGCGGAATGTGCGTGCTCGCGAGACGGCCAAAACCGGTGTTGATGCCGTACGCCGGGTCGCCCTTCGCGGCGATGTCCGCGACGGCTTGAGCGCAGGCGTCGATGGCGGCGAAGCTCGCGGGATCGAGTTGCAACGTAACCTGTTCGCGTGCGATCTGGCGCAGTTGGGGCAAGGTCAGGGAGCCGGGCGTAAGGATCATGATGTAAGTTCCTGTCTATACAATTTCGACAAAGTGTAGCCGCGTCAGCTTGTCTATACAACTCAAATCTTGCAAAAACCGATAAGGGCTTTCCACTAGAGCTGACGCGGTTTTGCGGGCATGTTTCTCGCAGGGCGGGGGCCTTGCGGCGACAGCCGTGTCGCGCCCGGCCGCGCCGCGTTCCATGCCGATAACTTGTATATACACGTCGGCTTCGCGCGTTGGCAAGCAATCAAAAAAGGCCGCGATGCGCCCGTTTCGTGACGGCCGACCGCCAGATGCCCGCCGCCGGACGTCCGTGAATGTTGATTCCAGATCAAGATTGATTTGAAACTCGCGCGCTTTTTGCAAGACTCGCTCGACACCATACTGTCGTCATTCCAGTTGTTCGAAGGAGAGCGTGTTGAACATTTTCGTCACTGGCGCGAGCGGCTTTATTGGCGGATCGATTGCAGCGGGCCTCGTGCGCGCGGGGCATCATGTGACAGGCCTGATCCGCAACCCGGAACATGCGGCTGAGTTGAAGCGCCTCGGCATCGAGCCCATCGTCGGCACGCTCGACGACCGCGACCTGCTGATCGCCCAGGCAAAGGCCGCCGACGCCGTCATCAACGCCGCGAGCAGCGATCATCGCGGCGCGGTCGAGGCGCTGATCGAGGGGCTCGCGGGCTCCCGCAAGCCATCCGGCAAGCCCTTTCTGCATACGAGCGGCTCGAGCATCGTCGGTGACGCGTCGGGCGGCGAACGGGGCGACGCGAAGATCTACACAGAAGACGCGCTGCCCGAGCCGACACCCGACAAGGCGCCGCGCGTCGCAATCGAGAGGTTGGTGCTGAGCGCGGCGCAACGCGGCATCCGCTCGTCGGTGCTGTGCAATACGCTGATCTATGGGCACGGCGCCGTCAAAGGCAGCGCGAGCGTGCAGCTGCCGCGCCTCGTGCGCCAGGCGCAAAAGAGCGGCGTCGTGCGGCACGTGGGCAGCGGCGGCAACATCTGGTCGAACGTGTTCATCGACGATGTCGTCGAACTGTATCGGCTCGCGCTCGACAAGAGCCCGGCGGGCACGTTCTATTTCGTCGAGAGCGGCGAAGCGTCGTTCAAGGACATGAGCGGCGCGATCGCGAAAGCGATGCATCTCGGCCCGCCGCAGGACTGGCCCCTCGATCACGCGATAGAAGAATGGGGCTATGAAATGGCGTCGTATGGACTCGGCTCGAATAGCCGCGTGCGCGGCACCCGCGCACGCGACCTGCTGGGCTGGAAACCGACGCGCACGTCGGTGACCGAGTGGATCGGGCACGACATGATGAACGGCGCGTAAGCGCACGCATCAAGCGTTGCCCCGCGCACACGCTGTAAGCTGGCCTGTTGCGTATCCGTAAGCTCGCGTCGCTAGAATCGGCAATGTCCGATGAGGTTCATGACGACCTCGCTCTAACGGCCCGAGCTCCGATCACGCAATGCTGCTTGCACTCAATTTCGACTGGCTGACCAATCTGCTCGCGATCCTGTTCGTGATCGCGTGCCTCTACGATTCGCGCTACGACGAATACGGCACGCTGACGCTCGCGTCGGGCGCGATGGGCCTCGTCGTGATGGGCATCGAACTCTTTCTGAAGCCCGCGTTCGAAATGTCGCTGTAAGCGCGGGCTTGCGCACGGCGTTCCGCGTTGCGCCTTTCTCGCGTTGCACCTTTCGATGCCCGGCCCTTCACTTGTGCGCGGCTTCGTGACAGCAAGCACCCGCCTTCTGTCCCTCTTGCGCCAGCGTCCTGCCCGACACGCCGTCTTCGTAGCTGTCGTGACGGCGCAGCCAGCCCATCATCTTGTTCTCGTCTTCGTCGCGGCCCTTCGGCACATAATCGAGCAACGTATAGGTGCCGATCAGCGGCTCGCCGCCTCGACCGAACGCCGAAAACGTATGAAAGACCTCGTCGTTCTCATTGCGATAGAAGACGCTCATTCCGGGCAGTTCGTCGCACGCGTAGTCCTGCGTCTCGAAGTTGTAGAAGACCTTGCCTTGCGCCTCCTGTTGCGGCGTGAACGACACATTGAAGTCGAAATTGAAGTCGCTGCCGAACGACGAGACCCACGGAAACTGCCAGCCCATGCGCTTCCTGTACGCGTCGATTTTTTCGAGCGGCGCGCGCGAAACGGCGACGTACGTCACGTCGCGATGCGCGAGGTGCACGAGCGCGCCGTCGATATGATCGGACAAGAACGAACAGCCGGGACAGCCCTGCTCCCAATCCGGCCCGAACATGAAGTGATAGACGATCAGCTGGCTGCGTCCCGCGAAGAGACCCGCCAGCGTCTTCTTGCCGTCAGGCGTATCGAACGCATAGGTCTTGTCGACTTTCACCCACGGCAGCGCGCCGCGCTTCTTGACGAGCGCATCGCGTGCGCGCGTATGAGCCTTTTCCTCTGCGAGATGCGCGCGATGAGCGGCAAGCCATTCTTCGCGTGAGACGATCTTGTGCGGTTCCATCTGCTCCTCCAGTTGCATGGCCACTTCACTGCCGATCAGCGCTTGCGGCCTTCACGAGAAATAGCGTTCGAGTCCGTCGAGCGCATCCGTCCAGCCGCCGCGATGCGCGTCGCGCGCGGCCTCGTCGAAGAAGCGTTCGTGCGTGAGCGTCAGCCACGTGCCGTCGCCGTCGGCTCGCAGCTGGAATGTGACGATCGACTCACGTTCCGGCGTCGAACGGAACGCCCACGTATAGACGAGCTTTTCGTTGATCGCGACTTCGCGAAACACGCCGCTTACGTCGTGCTCTTCGCCATCCGGTGCGCGCATGATCATGTGAAAGCGGCCGCCCGTCTTCAACTCCATTTCGGCGAGGGTCACGTTGCAGCCGCCGGGATGCAGCCACTTCACGATTTGCTGCGGGTCCGTCCAGGCGCTGAAGACTTTCTCCGGGGGCGCCTTGAGGTGCCGCTGGAGCGTAAGGGCGGGTTGGGCGGGCATGACGCTTCCTCCACATAGGCGGCGAGTTGATCGAGTGCCTCGGACCAGAATCGCTGATAGTGACACAGCCACGCCATGGCCTCCTCCATCGGTCCCGCCGACAGACGGCAGGCAACCGTGCGGCCCGTCTTGGTCCGCGTGACGAGGCCCGCGTCGGCCAGCACGTCGAGATGCTTCATGACGGCGGGGAGCGACATCGCGAACGGCTCGGCCAGTTCGGAAATGGAGAGGTCGCGGCTGTCCGACAGGCGCAACAGCAGCGCGCGGCGAGTCGGGTCCGCGAGCGCGGCGAAAGTGCGATCGAGTGTGGCGTCCTGATACTTAACCATGGGGTTAAGTGTAGGACAGGGGGACGCCGTGTCAAGGCTGATGTTGCCCGGACGGCGTCCCCGGTTTGCGCGTTCGTGGTCCGCGGCGGCGTGGTGATCCGGCTGGATTCGCCCGCCGCGAAAAGTCAGAAGCAGTCAGGAAAGACAGACGCTCAGATCGCCCATCCGCCGAGATAGAACACGGCGAGCACCACGGCAATCGCCACCGTCCCGACATTGAGCTTGCGCCACTCGCCACTGACGACGCGGCCGATCACCAGCGTGCAGAACCCGAGCATGATCCCCGTGACGATGTTGGCCGTCAGCACGATGAAGACGGCGCATACGAGGCCCGACATCGAATCGACCATATCGTCCATATGCAGCTTGCTCACGCTCGAGAGCATCAGCAGTCCGACATACATCAGCGCGGGCGCGGTCGCATAGGAAGGCACGAGCGCGGCGAGCGGCGAGAAGAACATCACGACGAGGAACAGCAAGCCGACGACAGCGGCAGCCAGCCCCGTCTTCGCGCCCGCGGCGACGCCCACGGTCGACTCGATATAAGCGGCGGCGGGCGCGCCGCCCATGAAGCCGGAGAAGATCGAGCTGAGCGAATCGGCCGTCAGCGCGCGGCCGCCGTTGATGATGCGGCCATTCGCGTCGAGCTGGCCCGCCTGCCCCGCCACTGCGCGGATCGTTCCCGTCGCGTCGAACACGGCCGTCATCACGAGCGCCAGCACGCTGGGCAGCACGGCGAGCGACAGCGCGCCCTTGATGTCCATCGCGCCGATCAGCGATGCATGTCCCGGCGCGCTCAGCGACGGCAGCGCGAACACGCCATGGAACGCGACGCCGGGATCGAGCAGCAACGCAAGCGCCGAGATCGCGACGATCACGATCAGGATCGAGCCCGGCACGCGACGACGCACCAGACCGAAGATCGCGGCGAGCCCGCCCACCGACATCAGCACGGGAAGCGACGTGATATGGCCGAGCGTCACGGGCAGACCGGGCCCCGGATTCTTCACGACGAGACCGACATCGTTCGCCGCGATCAGCAGCAGAAAGAGCCCGATGCCGATACCCGTGCCGTGCGCGACACCCGCGGGAAGGTTGCGCAGAATCCACGAGCGCACGCCCGTCACCGAAATCGCGGTGAACACGAGCCCCATCAGGAACACGGCGCCCAGCGCGACGTTCGGATGCAGGCCCTTGCCGAGCACGAGGCCGAACGCGGTGAACGCGGTGAGCGAGATCGCGCAGCCGATCGCAATCGGCAGACGCGCCCACACGCCCATTAGCAGCGAGCCGAAGGCCGTCGTCAGGCACACGGCGACGAATACCGCACTGGTGTCGAAGCCCGCCTTGCCGAACATCCCCGGCACGACGAACACGGAATAGACCATTGCGAGAAACGTCGTGATGCCGGCGATGATCTCCTGGCGTCCCGTACTGCCGCGCGCGGTGATGTCGAAAAAGCGGTCGAAGAATGTCGTCTGCCCGTCGCCGGTGTTGCCGAACACCTCGCTCCCGGCTTCCGCGATGCTCTGCGCCTGGGGTTCCATCATGATGAGTGCCTCCTTTATCAGCATGCTGAAACGGCGGCCGGTCAGCGGCTGCGCCGTCATCAGGGTTCGTCTCGTTGAGTAGTAGATGTGTGCTGCGATTGACGATTTCGCGGCGCGCAGACGCACGTCGTCCTCGTTACGGCGGGTAATCCGTCGTCGGACGATCATCGATCGACATCGCGTTCCGTTTTCACCAGTCCACGACACGCCTTCGCGTCGTTCTTCTTGTGCTGAGGCGAAGGTTAGGCGAATCGCGATATGTCTCCTATCGCAATAAAAACATGCCGGGCATGTCGCGATCCTTATATCGTTTGAGACACGGCAATGTGCAATGCCGACCCGCGCGTTAACACCTACGCGTTCAGCGCGCGCATGCCGTGCAAAAGCGCCGGCCGACAGCGCTTTGAAGCCCGCACTGCATTCAGCCGGCGATGGCGGATTGCGGCGCGTTCGCATCGTGCATTTGCGCTCGCCGCCGTGCGTTTCACGGCCCGCTGTTCGAGCAAACGAGCAGACGAAACAAGGGCCGCGCAGCGCCACGGGTTAAACTCTCGGCAAACCATGCCTTTAACGCATTGCCGGCGAGACGCTTCGATGCCTGCATGAACCACTGGATCGTCGTTTGCGACAGCCCTTGCATCGGCCTGCCGCCCTGGCCACGGAGTCCCACTTGATGAATGGCGGTTTCCTACGTCCAGCCTGCCGTCTATTGTTCCTGGCCGTTTTTGCGGCCCTCATCGCGATGCTGTCGGGTTGCAGCCTGTTCGGTCCGACGGAGCAGCCGCCCGCGCCCATCACGGAAGCAACGGTGACGGACCTGACCGTCCCCGCACCTGTGACGGAGCCCGAACCCGAGCCGGTCGAACCCGCCGGGCCGAAGGAGCCGAAGAAGCCGCGTCCGCCCGTCGTGCGCCCGCACAAGCCGGAGCCGCCGCCGCCCGTGGTCGCGCCCGCGCCGCCGCCGCCTCCTCCGCCGCCCCCTGCCGCGCCCATCATCACGACCCGCGTGCTCGATCGCAACGCGATGCACGGTCTGCTCGACAGCGAAGTGCAGAAGGCTGACGGCAAGGTGATCGGCCGCGCCGTCGACATGACGGCGGACGGGAGCGGCACGCCGCGCCAGATGATCGTCAATCTGCACGGATTTCTCGGCATCGGCGACCGCAAGGCAGGCTTCCCATGGACGGCGTTCCGCTTCACGCCGAACGCAAAGGGTCCGCGCATCACGATCACGCTGCCGCCGAACCAGCTATCGGCGGCCAACCGGGCCAAGCCGTCGGCCTCGCTCGCGATGCCGCTTGCCGGCGTCACGGCAGCGCCCGCCGTGCCCCCCGGCCAGGTCGAGCTGATGGACACGGACGTCGAGCGTCCGAACGGCGGCAAGGTCGGCCGCGTGGTCGACGTGCTGGTCGACGCGAACGCGCAGCCGCAAGCCGTGGTGCTCGACGTGAGCGGCATCATCAGTGCGGATCGCCGCACGATTGCCGCGAACTGGTCCGCGCTGCGATTCGTCACGAAGGACAAGACGCTGCATCCGTTGATGGATCTCAATGACGCGCAGATCAAGGCTTCGCCATCCTACGAACCCGACAAGCCCATCCACGCCGTCTCGCCCGCGCCTCCTCCAGCACCCGCGTCCGCCGCGACGGCTGGCCCTACGTCGTCCGATGCGGCGGCCTCAACCGCGCGCAATTCACGATGACGAGCCGTCTCATGGTCAACGCACGCAGTCTTCGCGCCCTCGACTGGCTCAACTTCTTCGTCGCCAACGTGCAGACGGGATTCGGGCCGTTCATCGCTTCCTATCTCGCGTCGCACAAGTGGACGCAGGGCGAGATCGGGCTCGCCCTGTCCGTGGGCACCATCAGCGCGATGGTGAGCCAGGTGCCGGGCGGCGCCGCCGTCGATGCGCTGCGCAACAAGAAGGCGGCCGCCGCTTGGGCGATCATTGCGATCATCCTCAGCGCCGTGCTGCTCGCGACGAGCCCGACCGTGCTGCCCGTGATGGCCGCCGAGGTCTTTCACGGCTTCGCTAGCTGCATGCTCGTGCCCGCGATGGCGGCCATCTCGTTCGCGCTCGTCGGACGCCACGATCTCGGCGACCGGCTCGGGCGCAACGCGCGCTGGGCGTCGATCGGCAGTGCCGTCGCGGCGGGATTGATGGGCCTCTTTGGCGAGTACTTCTCGGCGCGCGCGGTGTTCTGGCTGACGGCGGCGCTCGCGGCGCCTGCGCTCATCGCGCTGTCGATGATCGCGATGCCGCAGCACCAGCACGTGCCGGCGCACAAGCCCGCGAAAAACGAACACGACGACGGCGAAGAGAAGGAATCGATTTTTCAGCTCTTGCGTGACAGGCGCATGCTGATCTTCGCGGCGTGCGTGGTGCTGTTCCATCTGTCGAACGCGGCGATGCTCAATCTCGCGGCGGGCGAAGTAACGGCGGGGATGGGCGACAACGTTCAACTGGTGATTGCCGCGTGCATCATCGTGCCGCAGGCGATCGTCGCGATGCTGTCGCCTTGGGTCGGACGCACGGCCGAACGCTGGGGACGGCGGCCCATCCTGCTGATCGGCTTCTCGGCGCTGCCGTTGCGCGCGCTGCTGTTCGCGGGCGTGAGCAGTCCGTATCTGCTCGTGCCCGTGCAAATGCTCGACGGCGTGAGCGCTGCCGTGTTTGGTGTGATGCTGCCGCTGATTGCCGCCGACGTCGCGGGCGGCAAGGGACGCTACAACCTCACGATCGGCCTGTTCGGCCTCGCGGCGGGGATTGGCGCGACGCTTTCGACGGCTGTCGCGGGTTTTATTGCCGACCGGTTCGGCAGCGTGATCAGCTTCGTCGGGCTGGCGGCCGCGGGCGCGCTCGCGGTGCTGCTGGTGTGGGCGGCGATGCCCGAGACGCGGGATGCCAATGGGGAGCGGGCCGTGAAGCCCGCTGCTTCGGATGATGGGGCTTTGAAGAGCGTGGAATAAGGGTTTGGGTACGGCTGGGTTTTTGCCCTTGCGCGGGCATCCGCGAGTGCGGTTTGTTTTGCCTTTGCGCGGGCATCCGCGAGTGCGGTTCGTTTTGCCTTTGCGCGGGCATCCGCGATGCGCCTCGCGGCGCAAGCGTTGCCCCTGTGCGGGGCGGCACCTACTTTCTTTGCCGCGGCAAAGAAAGTAGGCAAAGAAAGCCGCTCACACCGCCAAACCTTGACCGTTACCCACGGGCCCTTAACGTCCCCCGCACTTCGCACGGCAACGCACTGACCCATGTCCGTGCCAGCGCACTGATTGAACGCCTCAACCGCTTCATGCCCCCGCGTTGCGGAATACGACCTCGACTATCCACCGCCCCTGTGCGGCAAACGTATGTAGGCCTTCGCGCCTCAGAACACCTTCGCTGCGCGACGTCTCTGCACGGTTCAAGCGCCGCCGTGTGAACCAACATATGTTTGCCGCACAGGGCGCTGAATCACCAGCGATGGAAGGCCATTGTGCGGGCGCATGAAGCGGGTGAGGCAATTGCCGGATACGATGGCAACTAACATAGGTCAGCACGCTACTGTGCGAAGTGCGGGGACGCCGGGAGCACGTGGATAAACGTCAAGCACTGGCGGTGTGAGCGGCTTTCTTTGCTTACTTTCTTTGCCGCGGCAAAGAAAGTAAGTGCCGCCCCGCACAGGGGCAACGCCCGCGCGCGAGGCGCAATCGCGGATGCCAGCGCAAAGGCAAAACAAACCGCAATCGCGGCATGCCAGCGACAGCAGCAAAGCAAAGCAAAGCAAAGCAAAGAACCAGCGTCGCAGACAAACCAACCCAACCCCTACCTCAATCAATCGCCCTTCCCGCCGTCTCACGAATGAACGGCAACGCCGCCAGCGACACCGCGCCGCAACCGATCAGATACCAGGCAGGCGCCAGCGTACTCCCCGACAACTGGATCAGCCACGTAGCAAAGAACTGCGCAAAGCCACCAAAAATCGACACGCCGAGGCAATACACAATCGACATGCCCGTCGCGCGAATCTCGCGCGGAAACATCTCAGGCAGCATCACGATATTCGGCACTGCCGTAAACGCAACAAGCACGCCCAGCACCGCGACGACAGCCAGTAGTACAGGCACGGTCGGCACCGCGTTGATGACCATGAACGCGGGATACACAGCCGCGATCAGCAACACTCGCGAGATCCACAACACGCGCTTGCGTCCATATCGATCCGACAGCGAGCCCGCAAACGGCGAGCAGATCACCGTGACGAACGCCGCCGTCCACGACGCCCACAACGCAAGCGACATCGGCAGATGCAGAATCTTGATCGCATAAGTCGACAGGTAAAACAGCACGATGTAGTTCGCCGCCGTGCCCCCAATCGTCGTCACGACGCCCGTCGCGATCGCGCCCTTGTGCGTGCCGACGATCTCGCGCACGGGCCGCGCGACAGCCGCGGCCTCGATCGCGGGCGCTTCGTTAGACGCCGCGGGCATCGGCAGCGTTTCGTCCAGATGACGCCGGATATACACGCCGATCGGCCCCATCGCCATGCCGATCACGAACGGCACGCGCCAGCCCCAGCTTTCGAGTGCGTGCGTCGACAGCATCGCGGCCAGCGCGACGCCCAGCAGCGAGCCGACCACCGTGTTCAAGCCCTGGCTCACGAACTGCCAGCTTCCGTAAAAGCCGCGCGTACGGTCGCTGCCGTATTCCATCAGCAGCGACGTCGATGCGCCGATCTCGCCGCCCAGCGCAAAGCCCTGAATCAGCCGCGCGAGAATCACGAGCGCGGGCGCGGCAACGCCGATGGACGCATACGTCGGCGCGAATGCAATGATCGCGGAGCCGAGCGTCATCAGCCACAGCGTCAGGCTCATCGCCGCCTTGCGGCCCGCGCGGTCCGCATACGCGCCAAGCACCACGCCGCCCACGGGCCGCATGATGAAGCCGACGCCGAACGTCCCGACAGCAAGCATCAGTTGCATAAGCTGCCCTTCGACAGGAAAGTACAGCTTGCCGATGATCGTCGCGAAGAAGCTGTAGATCGTGAAGTCGAAGAACTCGAGTCCGTTACCGAGCGTGATCGCGGCAATCGCTTTTGCGTGGCTCGCACGCTGCGGCTGCGAGTCGGCACTCGCCGACATTGCGGCAGCGTCTTGCGTCGGCGTCGAAGTGGCTGAATAGCTCATGTCCGTCTCCCGAACGCGTTAGACCAGAAACGCCTGCGCGAGACGCACCCAATAGGCGGCGCCCGTCGCGAGACAATCGTCGTTGAAGTCGTAGCCCGGGTTGTGGACCATGCAGCCGCCCTCGCCGTCTCCGTTGCCGATGATCAGATACGCACCCGCGCACTGTTCGAGCATGAACGCGAAATCTTCGCTGCCCGTCAATGGCTGCATGTTCCCGATCAGGCCCGCGTCGCCGACCCAGTCGCGCGCGACCTGAGTCGCGAACGCCGTCATCGCGTGATCGTTGACGAGCACCGGGTAGCGGCGCTGATAGTCCATCTCCGCACGCGCGTGATACACGGCGGCTTGCGCGTGGACCACTTCCTGAATGCGCGTCTCCAGAAAGCTGCGCACGTCCGGCTTCAGCGCCCGCACGGACAAGCGCATTTCCGCCGTCTCGGGAATCACGTTGGACGCTTCGCCCGCGTGAATCGCACCGACCGTGATGATCGCCATGTCGAGCGGCGCGACGTTGCGCGACACGATGGTCTGCAACGCGAGCACGATCTGCGCGCACACGACGACGGGATCGACGGCCTTGTGCGGCATCGCGCCATGTCCGCCGTGCCCCGTCACCTTGATGACGACGGTATCGGACGACGCCATGAACGAGCCCGGCAGGAAGCCCAACTTGCCCGTCGGGTGGCCGGGCATGTTGTGCATCGCGAACACGGCATCGCAAGGAAACTGCTCGAAGAGACCGTCTTCGATCATTTTTTTGGCGCCCGCAAGGCCTTCCTCGGCGGGCTGGAAAATCACGTTCAGCGTGCCGTCGAACGAACGCTCCTGCGCCAGGTGTTTCGCCGCGGCCAGCAGCATCGCCGTGTGACCGTCGTGGCCGCATGCGTGCATCTTGCCGGGCAGCTTGCTCGCATAGGGCAGGCCCGTCTGTTCGTGGATCGGCAGCGCGTCCATGTCGGCGCGCAGGCCGAGCCTGCGCGCCCCGCTGCCCACTTTCAGTTGCCCTACGACACCCGTCCCGCCCAGCCCGCGCGTCACGCTGTAGCCCCACTCGGCGAGCTTTCCGGCGACCAGATCGCCCGTTACGTGCTCTTCGTACGCGAGTTCGGGATGCGCGTGAATGCGGCGGCGCAATGCGATCATTTCGTCTTCGAGGTCGGCGATGCCGGCGGGGATGACCATCGTGTTCACGCTGCTGTCTCCTTTGAATATCTGTGAGACCAGCATAGCCAACCGTTTCTTTGACGGACAGGCGGGAAACGGTTACGGTGACAACCGGTAGTTGTCACCCGCGGTGCCACCCCGCATACGTCTGACCATGAAACTGCATCAGCTCAGCACCCTCGCCGCGATCGCCGAAACGGGCAGCATCCGGGCGGCCGCGCGCCAGATGGGCCTCTCGCCCGCCGCCGTCACCAAGTCCGTGCGCGAACTGGAAGCGGACCTGCGCGCGCCGCTCGTGATACGCAGCCCGTCGGGCGTCGCGTTCACCGAGTACGGCCGTGCGCTCGTCGTGCACGCGCGGCTCGTGCTCGGACAGCTTGCGCGGGCGGAAGCCGAGCTCGAAGCGATGCGCGGCGCAGCGGCGGGCAAGCTGTCCGTCGGCGTGACGCCATGGCTCGCGCTGACGTTTCTGCCGGAGACGGTCAACCGCTTCAAGCAGAAGATGCCCGACGTGCAACTGGAGTTTTTCGAAGGATTGCTGGCCGTCGTGCAGCCGCGCCTGCGCGACGGGAGTCTGGACTTCTCGATCGGCCGCCCGCCGCCTGCGTCGCCGCAATCGGAGTTTCATAACGTGCCGCTCTTTTCGACCCATTCGGCCGTGGTCGCGCGGCGCGGCCATCCGCTTGCCGAATGCCGCACGCTACACGACCTGCAGGATGCCGAATGGGTGCTGAACTGGGACCCGGCGAGCAGCGAGTCGATGGCCGACAATCTGTTTCGCAAACGCGGGATGAAAGTGCCGCACACGATCCATCTCGCGCATTCGTTTGCGATCGTGCTAGGCCTGCTTCAGCAGACCGATTTCCTCAGCATCTTTCCGTGGCCGCTCGTCGAGGTGAGCATCGCGAAGGACAATTTGCGCGCGTTGCCGTTGAGGGAAGTGGTCGATGAAACCACTGTCAGCATCACGTCGCGGCGCGGCGTGCCCATCAGTTCCGCGGGCGCGTGGTTTATCGAGTGCCTGCGCGAAGTAATCGATGAAGGCGCGCGGTCGCAAGACGCCGACCGCCGCCGCCTGTTTCATTCGATCGAACTGCTTTTTTAACGCTTATTTCGCGTAACCCACCACGCACTTGATCTCAAGAAAGTCTTCGAGACCAAACTCGCCGTATTCACGGCCATTGCCCGACTGGCGATAGCCGCCGAACGGCGCTTCAGGCGAGTACTCCGCGTAGTTCAGATAGATCGTGCCCGTGCGCAGACGCTTCGCGACGGCGCGCGCCCGTTCCAGCGACGCCGACTGCACGTAGCCGGCAAGACCGTAGATGCTGTCGTTGGCCATCGCGACGGCTTCGTCTTCCGTGTCGTAGCCGATGATCGACAGCACCGGCGCAAAGATTTCTTCGCGCGCGATCGTCATATCGTGCTTCACGTGGCCGAAGACGGTCGGTCGAACATAGTACCCATCGGCGAGACCTTCGGGACGTCCCGGGCCGCCAGCCGCGAGCATGTTTGCGTACTTGCTCACTGCGTTGCCAACGCACTGGCTAACGCCTGACCCACGTCTCGCGCTTGCGCCCAGACATACGGCATCGAACATCTCGTCGCCCTCATTAGCGTGGGAACGTTGAGAGCCCGTGGGCAGGTGCTGTACTCGGAACGTTGGGGGCCCGTGGGTAGAAACAAGGATTGGCGGGGTGAGCCCGCTTTCTTTGCTTACTTTCTTTGCGGCGGCAAAGAAAGTAAGTGCCGCCCCGCACAGGGGCAACGCTTGCGCCGCGAGGCGCATCGCGGATGCCAGCGATAGCGGCAAAACAGACCGCAATCGCGGATGCCAGCGACAGCGGCAAAACAAATCGCATCGCAGATGCCAGCGAAAAGGCAAGGCGAACCACACGGCGCATGCCCCAAAAAGCCTGGCAACCCCAACAGCGTCGCAGACAAAAAAACAAAAAAACTACATCGGAAATCCCAGCGCCTTGATGGAGTTGATCCACCACCTGCGCCAGCCACCGCGATCATCAGCGCCATCAAACGCATTAAACGTGATCTTCGCCGCAATCCAACGCACCGGCTCCGGCGGAATATACGACGGCCCCTTCCGGGAAATATCGAGCGACGTAATCAGCGTATCGCGATTCCATAACATCTCGAGCCCCATGCGCGCGCCGAACCGGCTGCCCGCGACGCCAAAGCCCGTATACCCCGCGACAAACACCGTCTTGCCACCGTGATACTTGCGCGCAAACACCGCGCCGCGCGAACAGTAGTCGATCGGGCCGCCCCACGCATGCGTGAACTTCACATCGCCCAGTTGCGGGAAAGTCCGATAGAACGCTTCAGCGAGCTTGTAATACGTGCGCTCGTCGCGATCCTGCGCCGGGTTGTTGTTGCCGCCGAAGTGATAGCTGACACGCCCACCGAAAATAATGCGGTTGTCCTTCGTCAAGCGGAAATAGTTCAGCTGCGTGCGCGTGTCGTACACCCCCTGGCGGTTCGCCCAGCCGATGCGCGCCATCTGCTCCTGCGTCAGCGGGCTCGTAGCAATGATGTGATCGCGCACCTGCATCACCCGACGGTTGATGTCCGTCACGCCGACCTTCGCCGTGCCCGTGCCGAGCAGCACGCGCGGCGTCTCGACGCGTCCCGCCTCCGTGTAGACGATCATCGTGGCGCCACGCTCTTCGAGATGCGTCAGCGGCGAATGCTCATGCAGCCTCACGCCGAGTTTCAAGGCGGCCGCCTTCAGGCCCCACGCGAGCTTCGCCGGATGAATCGTGCCGCTGCGGTTGCGCGACCACATCGCGCCCGCAAACAAAGGCGAGTTCAACTGCTCACGCGCCTCGTCACTGTCGAGCAGCACGACATCGTGCCCGTGCGACACATGCAGTTCGAAGTCGTTGTGCAAGTGGCCAAGATGCTTTTCTTCGACGGCCACGGTCATCTCGCCGTTCCATTCGACATCCGCTTCGATGCCATAACGTACAAGCGATTGCTTGAAACCATCGAGGTTCTCTTGCCCAAGCCGCTCGAGCACGTCGAGATCTTTCGGAAACACGCGCGTCGCGTTCGGCAAGCCATGCATCACGGACGTCGAAATGATGCCGCCGGGCCGGCCCGATGCGCCGTAGGCAACCTTGCCCGCTTCGATGAGCACGACGTCGAGCTTCGGATCGTTCTCCTTCGCCTGAATCGCGGCCCACAAACCCGTAAAGCCGCCGCCGACGATCACGAGATCGGCCGTGGTCGGCCCGATCAGTTCGCGTTCGACGGCGGGCGCCGCCGGGTTGTCCAGCCAGTACGGAAACAGCTTTACGCCTTCGAATGCGCGTTTGACCGACTCGCTCATCTTCTCACCTGCTCATTTCCAGTCTTTGATAGGGGTGCCCCCAGGGCGCTTCGGTTGTATTACGCGGCGTCCTGCGTATCGAACAGTTCTTCGCGCGGCGCCGTCATTCTGCCGCCGCGCGCCGGATGCGGCTCGACGGCCTTGATCTTCGCATGCGTCGCCTTGTGACTGCCGCGCAGCCAGCGACGGCCTTGCGGACCATAGACACCGTCCGGCTCCGGAAAGCATTGCAACAGCGTGACGTACAACACGAAGGCCATCGTCAGCGCAACGGGCAGGCTGATATCGGTGCCGCCCGCGAGCCCGCCCAGGGGACCGACGAACTGATCGGGCAAGTTGACGAACGCAAGGCCCGTCAGCGCGCCCGGAATCCACGCGCCCATCGCGCGCCAGTTCCAGCCGTGCGTGAACCAGTAGTGACCGCCGCGGCCGCCGCGATTGAACACCTGCAGATCGTCCGACAGATAGAAGCCGCGCCGCGTCACATAGCCGATGATCATCATCACCATCCACGGGCAGCTGCACGAGTTGATCAGCACCGAGAACGTCGACACGCTTTCGACGAGGTTGAACACGAAGCGCCCGAGAAAGATGAAGCCGATCGCCGCACAGCCGATCAGGAACGTCGCACGCACACGGTTGAGCAGCTTCGGGAACATGCTCGACATGTCGAGGCCCGTGCCGTACAGCGCCGTGGTGCCCGTCGACATGCCGCCGAGACCGAAGAAGAACGACACGAACGTCGCGATCTGCGCGATCATCACCGCGAGCATCGTGCGATGCTTCGGCGTGTTCTGCGGAATGTAGCGCGCCCAGTCGCCCATCGTCGATGCGAACGAAACGGGATTGCTCAAGGCGACCAGCACGGCGCTCACGAACGCCGGCCAGAACCGGGAAGCTGCCGAGCACGGAAGTCGAAAACGTATTGCAGCCGCCGAATAAAAGCCGGAACAGGTCAACGGGCCGCGCGTAGCGCGAGCGGTCAGGAATGCGTTCGAAACCGAACGTCTCGACGGTCGTGATGCGGGTGTTGTTGCTGTCGATACTGCGGCTCATGTCTCCGACTCCTCTGACGGCCAGGGCAATCACCGCGGCTCGCGGCAGTCACGCGGCGTCCGCTTTTCGCAAATGTCTGGCTGCCACTGTAAAGAGAAACAATGCGCGCACAAATCTCGTTGGCACAATCGTAAACGTCGAAATGAATCGGCAGCTTTCACGCGCGGCGGCGCTTTCTTGCGGCCGCAACCGACGGCATCGGAATCGGCACGCTGCCCTTCATCCCCTCGTCGATCAGGAAATCGCGGAACAGGCTCGCGACGTGCGGCAGACGCTTGTCCGACACATGCATCACGTACCAGTCGCGCTCGATGGGATTGTGCGGCAGCGGCAGCAAAGCGAGCAGGCCCGCCTGAAACTCCAGCGTGCATGCGTGCAGCGACAGGAACGAAATGCCAAGCCCCGCTTCCACCAGTTGCTTGATCGCCTCGTTGCTCGACAGTTCGGAGCCGATATGGATCTTGTGCCCCGCCTGCCTGAACAGGTTCTCGACCGTCGAGCGCGTGCCCGAACCGCGCTCGCGCACGAACAGGTTCGCCGATTCCAGATCGCCGAGCGTGAGGCGCTTGCGCTTCATCAGCGCATGCGACGGCGACGCGACGAACGCCATCGGGTGCTTCGCGAACGCGGTGGCAACGGTGCGCAACTCACGCGGCGGGCTGCCCATTACGGCGAGATCGATTTCATGCGTCGCGAGCATGCGGATGATGTCCGCGCGGTTGCCCACCTTGAACTGCACCTTCACTTGCGGCCGCGCTTCCGTGAAGCGCACGAGAAACGGCGGAATCAGATATTCGGCCGTCGTGATCGCGCCGATGCGCAGCGTGCCGCCCTGCTCGCCGTGCAACGCGGCCAGGTCGTCGGCGGCGCCGTTCCACAGGTCGAGGATTTCGAGCGCATAGCGCGCGAGGATTTCGCCCGCGGCCGTCAATTGCACGCCGCGTCCTACGCGCTGCAAAAGAGGTGCGCCGGCCGCCTCTTCAAGCAACCTGATTTGCAGCGACACGGCAGGCTGCGTCAAGCGCAATTCCTCCGCTGCGCCCGACACGCTGCCGAGCTTCGCCACCGTATGAAGCGCCTTCAATTGACGAAACGTCGCCGCCTTTAACATAAGCCTTAACCTATATATCGCGTACAAACATTAAATTGTGCTGCTGATTTCCCCGATTCTATACTCGACCTGACTGATGCAGTTAAGGCATGAATCGAATTCAAAACGTCTCAGGAGAGTACCCATCATGGCCTCGATCGATCGACACACAGCAAGCAGCACACAACCTGCGCCGCACCGGATCGTCATTGTCGGCGGCGGCGTGGGCGGACTGGGACTCGCTACGCGTCTTGGCGAATCGCTCGGCAAGGCCGGGCACGCGCAAGTCGTGCTCGTCGACCGCTCGCCGACGCACTTCTGGAAGCCGCTCCTGCATGAAGCCGCGTCGGGCCAGATCGATCCCGCCACGCATCAGCTGCAATACGCGGTGCAGGCGCGGCGTCATGGCTTCGAATTCGAACAGGGCTCGCTGCAATCGCTCGACCGCGTGCAACGACGCATCACGATCAGCGCGACGCGTGACGCGGACGGCCGTGAAGTGCTGCCGGCGCGTCAGGTCGCATTCGATACGCTGGTGCTCGCGCTCGGCAGCGTGACCAACTATTTCGGCGTGCAGGGCGCGGCGGAACACGCGTTGCCGCTGGAGTGCGTCACACACGCGGAAACGTTCCGGCGCAAGCTGCTCGATGCCTGCACGCGCGCCAATCACGCACGGCGCGTGAGCGGCGCACAGCAGGTACAGCCCGTGTCGATCAACATCGTCGGCGCGGGCGCGACGGGCGTCGAGCTCGCGGCAGCGCTGCGCGACAGCATTCGCCTGATGCACCGCTACAGCCTCTTTGCGCTCGACCCGGAGCGCGACTTCTGCATCCGGCTGATCGAAGGCACGGATCGCGTGCTGCCCGCGCTGACGCAACGCATTTCCGCGCGCGCCCAGCGGATTCTCGGCGGGCTGGGTGTCGAAGTGTTGACGGATACGCGCGTCACCGAAGTGTGTGGCGACTGCGTGCGCACGCACGATGGCCAGCATCTGCCGAGCGATATCGCCATCTGGACGGCGGGCATCGCAGGGCCGCCCGTGCTGCGCGTGCTCGACGGCATCGCGGTGAACCGCAACGCACAGGTGCTCGTGACCCGCACGCTGCAAACCACCACGGATGCCAATGTGTTCGCGTTAGGCGATTGCGCGGCGTGTCCTTCGCATCGCGACGGCTTTCTCGCACCGCGTGCGCAGGTCGCGCATCAGCAGGCGATGTTTCTGGCGCGCGCGCTGAAGTGGCGGGTCCGTGGCGAAGCGCTGCCCGAATTCACGTATCGCGACGCGGGCACGCTGGTCGGTTTCGGCGACGTCGGCACGATCGGCAATCTGAGCGGTCTGCGCGAGCGGCCTGTGTTCGTCGATGGTTGGCTCGCGACGGTCGTGTACAGGCTGATCTATCGGCGGCACCTGATGTCGCTCACGGGCTTCGCGCGCATGACGCTCGACACGGCGAGCCATTGGCTGCGGCGTCGCGTGCATCCCGTGATCCGGCTGCATTGAGCGTTGCATGAAGCGCTGCCGTGCAAGTGGTCAGTCGCGTTCAGTCGAGAAACTCGGCTGAACGCTTGCGCAGCGCGGCCCCGAAATCGTCGAGCCAGCCGATCGACAGCCGCCAGCTCTGCCAATACAGATCGACATCGAGATGCTTGCCCGGCACCATGTCGATCAACTCGCCGCTTTCGAGTTGCCCGGCGATCATCCGCTCCGGGCACATGCCCCACCCCAGCCCCGTCGCGCACGCGCGCAAGAAACCGGAGACGTGCGGAATCCAGTGCGTCGGCGCATCGAACGCGGTGCGCGTGATCTTGTGCACGAAGCGCTTTTGCAGCTGGTCTTTCGGATTGAAGTCGACGCACGGCGCCTGTCGTAACGTATCGCGCGTGACGCCTTCGCTGAAATAGCGCTCGTAATACGCGGGCGTGCAAACGGCGAGATAGCGCATGCGTCCAAGACGCGTCGAGCGGCAACCCTGCACGGGCTCCGATTGCGTCGTCACGGCGCCCTGCACGCTGCCGTCGCGAATGCGCTGCGCCGTGTGGTCCTGATCGTCGATCACGAGGTCGAGAAGCATGCCGCGCTCGACGCAGAAGTCCGCGACGGCATCGACGAACCACGTGCCCACGCTGTCGTCGTTGACGGCGACGCGCAACGACGGCCACGGCTCCAGCAACGCGCCCGGCAACTCCGGCATGCGCCCGTTCAGTTCGGCTTCGAGCAATTGCACGCGCTCCGTATGCCGGCACAGCAGCGCGCCCGAGCGCGTCGCCGTACAAGGCTGCCCGCGCTTGACGAGCACGCTGCCGACGCGCTCCTCCAGCAGCTTCACGCGCTGCGACACAGCGGAAGGCGTCACATTGAGCGCGGCGGCCGCGCGGTCGAACGAGCCGTGGCGCACGACGGCCGCGAGCGCATCCAGCAGGGCATAGTCGAGCATTAGCGTTCCTTAAGCAGCGTTACCGATATTAGCTTCTCTTATTCTATCGATCGCGGCACACTCATGCCATCCGATTCCTCCTTCCATCAAAAAACACCATGAACTGGCTGGCTTTTTCGCATGGCGCCGCACTATGCGCGTCGTTGATCGTCACTATCGGCGCGCAGAACGCGTTCGTGCTTCGTCAAGGCATCATGCGTTCGCATATCGGCAAGATCGTGCTGCTGTGCACGCTGTCGGATTTCCTGTTGATCGGCGCGGGCGTCGGCGGTGCGTCGGTGCTCGTCGAACGTTATCCGACCTTCATTCACGCGCTGTTATACGTGGGTCTCGCGTATCTCGCGTGGTTCGGCATCAGCGCGCTGATGCGCTCGCTGCGCCCCGGTCACGCGATCCTCGACACCGATGCGAAAAACGATCCCGCGCCGGCCGCGCAGCGCGCATTGCCGATCGTGCTGATGACGCTCGCGTTCACGTGGCTCAACCCGCATGTCTATCTGGATACGTTTCTGCTGATCGGCACGGCGGGCGCGCGTGAAGCGCAGGGTTCGCGCGCCGCTTTCGCAATCGGCGCGATGAGCGTCAGCGCGGTCTGGTTCGTTGCATTGGGCTATGGCGCGCGGGCGCTCGCGCCGCTCTTCAGGCGCGCCACCGCCTGGCGCGTGCTGGATGGCGCGATCGGCAGCATGGTGCTGCTGCTCGCCGTCACGCAGTTGCGCTGATTCGCGCCCGGCAGGCTACCCCTTGAGCGTGACGCTGATGAGCGGCTCTGCGTCCTTGATGACCGCCCGGCTCACGCCGATGGTCTGCAACCCGCCATCCGTCACGTACGGCACGATGCCGAGCGCCCCGATCTTGCGCACGATGTCCTCGCGGCACGCATCATCGCCGGGCGCGCAATAGTCGATCGAGATCACGGGCAACTGGTAGCGCTCGTGAACCTCGCGCGCTTCGCCGAGCAGCCATTCGCGATCGCGGTCGGGCACTGCGCCGTAACGCTGATTGGTTCGATCCCATCGGCCGAATAACGATTCGAACGCGACGGCCGCAACCTGATCGTGCACCTGCGGCAGGATCTCGAAGCCCCGGTTGAGGATCAACTGCGCTTGCGGATAGCGTGCTTTCAATGCATGCAACACCGCGACGAGACCCGCCTGCTGCTTTGCACGCGCTGCGTCCGTCTGCGCGACGCGCCGATACGAATCGAGCGTATCGAGGAAAAAGCCGCGATAGCCACGTTCCCACAGCGGCTCGATGATTTCATCGACGAAGAACGCCGGCCATCCCGGCGCGGTCTGATCGACAACCGCCGAGTCGTGCATCGAGTCGCGCGCCGAATCGTGCATCGCGTCGCGCGCGTCATCGGCGGCCAGCAACCACGTGTGTGGCATTTTCGCGTAGTAAGCACGCGCCTTCGACACTTCGCCGACGCTCACGTACGCATACCACTTCGGACAATGCGCCAGATGCGCAGCCGGATCGAAACCGCTATCGGGTTCGAGCACGACGGTATCGAACGATTCGAACTGCTCCGCGCGCACATTGGCCCCGTAGTAGAACGCGACGGCCCCGATGCCGCTTGCCGACACCCGCTTGCACGCGGACAGTGCGGGCCGCAGCCACGCGACCGACAGCAGCAGGATCGCCACCGCGGCGCACGCGGCGACGATCCAGGAGACGCCCAGATGCGCGAGAGAAGTGGCTTTCATGGGCGTCTCCGTGTTGTCGTATCCACTTGTCGTATCCACGTTGGCATCGGGGGTACGGGGCGCTTCAGCCCGCCATGCCCCGCAGTTCCTGCACGAGTTGCGCCGACACGTAATGCGGACCGTCGAAAAGATAGGTCCGATAGCCGCGATAGGCGCGCAACTGCGGCGCCAGTTCGGCCGCGCTTGCTGCGCGAAACCCGCCACCCACGGCGGGCCGAAAGGCCTCGGCGATGACGCGTACGCGCGCCTTGCCGAGCCGCGCCGCCAGTGCATCGGCGTATTCGCGCGCCGCCGCCGGGCCGCGCGCATACACGCCGCAACCGTCCTGCAAAAACACACCGACGTCGTGCGGCAACCAGCCGTCGAGCCACGCGGCGAGCGTCGCGCCGCCGATGTTCGAATTGTCGTACACGCTGATCCACAGCGGTCGCGGCAAGGCTCCGAGCAACGGTGCGAGCCTCGCCGCGCCCTGCCACGTCGGATCGACCTCGACGGGAAAGTAGTAGCCGTCGACATGAACGGGCGGCCTTGCAGCCACGAGGCGCTTCGACTGCTCGACGAGCCGCGCCATCTGCGCCCGCGCGCCCGTTTCGTCGAAACGGCCCGCGAGACCGACGATCACATTGCGCGCCCACGGCTCTTGCGCAATACGCGTCCAGTCGGGCAGATGGCTGGACGTCTGCAGACGCACGGACGATGGCTCCTGCTGCGTCGCGGTGCCCGGCAGGAACGAGATGTCATCGACGGCCGTCCATTGCACGAGCAGGTCCGTCACGCCGAGCGCCTGCCAGTCGCCGCGCGGATCGACATGGTCTTCATCCAGTTGCCAGACGACGCCTTGCGCCCACGCCGCCGCATCGCCGGCGCGCGGCGTGGAACAGGCGGCCGTGAGCGCGGCGCTCAGACCCGCGGCGAGCAGCGCGCGCCGGCGCGGCGACGGCGGCTCCTGAGCGGCTTGAGTAACCTGAGCGGCCTGAGCCACCTGAGCGGCCATCCGTTCAATGCTGTGCTTTGAGATGTGCGTCACGGTAATTCTCGGCTAACCGTGCGCGGTCGATCTTGAAGTTGACGGTGACCGGCAACGACGCGCACGCCAGCAGTTCAGACGGAATCATATACGGCGGCAGGCGTTCGGCGAGCCGCGCTTTCCAGTCGCGCAATGCATCGGGCAAGCGGCCGTCGCCGGCGCCCGTCGCGACGAACCCGACGATGCGCGCCACCGAGCCATCGGGACGCCGCAACGGCACGGCCGCCGCGCTCGATACGCCGTGCAGCGCGCGCAACGCCGCATCGATTTCCATCAGTTCGATCCGGTAGCCGCCGATCTTGATCTGATCGTCGATGCGGCCGTGGCAAAACAGCAGTCCATCGCTTTCGACGGCGCCCAGATCGCCCGTGCGAAACGCGCGCTGCCCGTCATGCATGAAGAGGCGCGCCTCGTTCAGGTCCTCGCGGTTCAGGTAGCCGCGCATCACGTGCGGACCGGCGATGCACAACTCGCCCCGATCGACGAACACCGCCGCGCCGCGCTTCGCGTAACCGACGGGCAGGCGCGCATGCTGCGCGAGCAACGCATCGTCGACGACTATCGACGTACTCGCCACCGTTGCCTCCGTCGGCCCATACGTATTGATGATCCGCGCTGCGGGGAAGCGCAGGCGCAATTGCTTCGCGAGCGTGACGGGCAGCACTTCGCCGCAGAACAGGAACGTCGCGAGGGCGGGCAAGCCCTGCTGCGAGAATGCCGGGTCAAGCAATTGCTGTTGCGCGAACGAAGGCGTCGAAACCCATGTCGTCATGCGATGCCGGGCAAGCGTATCGAGAAACGCGCTGCGCCGCGCCGTCAGTTGCCGCGATGCGAGCACTGCCGTGCCACCGAGCGCGAGCGTGCCGAACAGTTCGTACATCGACAGATCGAAGCTGAACGGCGCCTGGTTCAGAAACACAGGCGATGCGCCGAGCGCGAAATCCGCCGCCATCCAGTCGGCCAGCGCGGCCACGCTCTCCCGGCCGATCTGCACGCCCTTTGGCTCGCCCGTCGTGCCCGACGTGAACAGCACGTACGCGAGACTCTTCTCACGCAGCGGCCGCGCCGCGCACCGTTCGCTGTCGTCCCTCGCGTGCCGCGCATCCGATGCCACGTTCAGCGGCACGAACGCGTCAGCCGCCGCATCGAAAACGATCCGCGCCCCCAGCGTCTGCGCGATGCGCCGCAGCCGTTCGTCGGGATAGATCGTATCGACGGGCACGAACGGCGCACCGAGCAGCAGCGCGCCCGTCATCGCGACGAAGAACGCTGCTTCCTTGTGGCCGCGCACGATCACGGGCACATCGGCTGCGAAGCCATGCTCGCGCGCCCGCTGCGCCCACGCGTCGGCGGCTTGCGCCAGTTCGCGCCAGCGCAGCGCGCGATCGGCGCCGATCACGGCCCATGCGTCCGCGCGCGTGTCGGTGTCGACAAAGCGGCTCGACGGCAGATCGAATCGCACGACGCGCCTACCCGTGCGCGGCGACGAACGCGCTGAGCGCATCCACGCTCGCGAGGTGCTCGGCGATTTCGGTGGGCGGAATCCGCACGCCGAACTGCATCTCGACGCCCATCACGATTTCGACGGCGAGCACGGAATCGACCAGCCCCGTTTCGAGCAACAGCTCGTCGCCGCGCACGCCGCGCAGGACGACCGATTCGACCAGCGACGCCACCTCGGCGTGCAGCGTTTCGTTGTGAGTCATCGTGTGATCCTTGCAAGTACCGTTTTGACAATCAGAACTGGAAGTAGAGAAAACGCACTTCGCTATGCAGTTGGGCGACGCAGAACGCCAGCGCGCCGAGCATCGCGAGCGTCCAGCGCAGCGACGGCCGCCATGTCGGCGCACGCGCGGTTTCAGTGGCGCGTTCGAGCGCGGGCGAGAAGAGGCCCATCCATTGATGCGAGTTCGGCGCACACCAGACGATCGCCAGCAACGCGGCGATCAAGAGCGCCAGCGTCGAGCGCCCGGCGACGAGGCGCAGCCAGCCCGCGAGGTCCGTACCCGCCGCGGTCCACGCGGGCCAGTCGAGCGTCTCGATGCCGCGCAGTCCGGCCATGCCTTGCAGCAGCGCGAGCGCATCGCCGACGCCATGCGCGCGAAAAAACGCGAACGCGACGAGCGCGGCGGCGAAGGTCAGCAACACATTGGCCGCGTGACGCACGCGCGTCGCAAAGCCGCTTGCCCGCGCGGCACGGGCGGCGGGCGACGCGGCCCGCCATGCGCGGTACGCGTGATTCACGCTCAGATACGACGCATGCAGCAAGCCATAGATCAGGTATTGCCAGCCTGCGCCGTGCCAGATGCCCGCGAGCGCCATCGTGTAGCAGGTCGGCACGGCGACCGTCGCCGCGAAGCCGCTTGCCGAGCGCTGCGCGAGACGTCCGATGGGCAGGCCGCGCGACGCACGGCCACGGTTGATGCGCATCGCCAGCGGGTAGTACAGGTAGGCCGTCAGGTAACGGGTGAGCGTCATGTGCCAGCGCTGCCAGAAATCGATGATGCTCGCGGCCTTGAACGGCGAATTGAAGTTCAGCGGAAAGCGCACGCCGAACATCTTCGCGAGGCCGACGGCCATATCCGAGTAGCCGGAGAAGTCGAAATACAGCTGCAATGCGTAGGCCATGCACGCGCCCCATGCCGCGAGCCACTGCAACGCGTGTGGCGCTGCGAAACCCGCGTCGGCGTACGGCGCAATGGTGTCGGCGAACAACACTTTCTTCGCGAGACCGATGGTGAAGACGAAAGCGCCGACCGACAGGTTCTCGGCCCGAAACCGGCAGGTTTGCGGCTGCGCGAACTGCGTCATCGTTTCCTTGTGATGCAGGATCGGACCGGCGATCAGATGCGGAAAGAATGTGACAAACTGCACATAGCCGAGCAGGTCCCGCTCCTTCACGATGCCCGCGTCGCAGTCGAGCAGATAGCCGATCTGCGTGAACGTGAAGAACGAAATGCCGAGCGGCAGGATCACCTCATGCATGCCTTGTTCGAGCCATCCGGCGGGCACGACGCCGCTTGCGTGAACGAGCGCGCCCAGTATCGCGGCCAGATACTTGTAGCGCACCAGCAGCGCAAGGTCGGCGGCGACGGCGAGGCCGAGCAGCCAGCGCCGCCGCGCCGATGACGCGGGCGCCGCGACGATCGCACAGCTCATCGCGTAGTTGAAAGCGATCGAGACCAGCAGCAGCCCGACGAACGCGGGGTTCCACCATCCATAGAAAACGATCGACGCGCCGCACAGCCACGCGGCCGCCGCGCGCGGCATGCGTTGGCCGAGCAGATAGTAGCCGGCCAGCGCGGGCGGCAGAAAGAGCGCGAGGAAGATGAACGAATTGAATAGCATCGGGATCAGTCCTGTCCGCCCGCGTGAGGCGTCGAGCGTGCGCCGGCAGCGGCAGCGTGTGCATCGAAGGGCGCATCGACGGGTGCATCGACGTGCATGGACAGCGCGTCCTCCGACATTTCCCAGATCACGACACGCACGCTTTTGGGCCAGTTCGCCCGCTCGCGCCAGGCTGACTGCATCGCGCGGTCGAACTGGCCGTCGTCGAGGCTGACGTTCCACACTTCGCGCCCCAGTTGCTCGCCAAGACGCTCGGCAAACGCGCTGCGCCGTGAAAATGAACTGCCCGCGAGCAGCACTTCGGCAGCCGGTCCGTCGTCGAGCAGGCCGCCGCTGCGCTGCGCGCGCAGCGTCTGCGCCGCCACGATGTCCGGCGCGGGGCGCCACGCATCCGGCACATCGTCGAGATTCGCTAGCTTCAGTAGATCGCCGACGCGCGGCGCGGCAGGCGCCGTCATATGCGTGAAGACCGTCTCGCCGCGCGCGCCGAGCATCGGCAGCACGGCCGCGCCGACAGCCTGCGCGGCCGCCTGCGCGCCGCGCGCGTTCCAGTGCACATCGGTGCGAAAGAACGCGGGACGCGCGGCCTGCAACACGGGCAACAGGCCGACCTGCGCGACGCCGCTTGCGCTCAACGCGCGCTGCCATGCGGCAAGCCGCTGCGTCAGCCGCGCGTCCTGGCGCAGCCCGCACAGCGCCTCGCTTTCGACGCGCGCCTTGTCCGGCACCGTGACGACCAGCAACTGGATGCCCATGCCGCGCAGCGCATTCGCATAGCCGCGCATCGTCGCGATGCGCGCATCCGTCAGCGCATCGCCGCCATCGGCATGCACTGGCGCGTCGTCGCCCGGCTGCACGGGCGCGCGCACGCCGTCCGCGTAGAACAGCCAGCCGGGGCACCCCTCGCGCACCTGATGACCGAGATCACCGAGCATCCCGTAGCGCGCCGCCGCCTGCCAACGCTGCAGCGTGCGCGCATAAGGCACGTCGAGCGCGCGATCAAGATTGCGCCCCAGACTGCCGTCGCGCCAGCCGCGCATATCGAACGACGCGCCCGCGCGCGACTGCGTCCCGAGCGAGGCCAACGCGCCGGCGAAGCCGAAGCCGAGCAAAAGCGCGACCAGCCACGCGATGCGTGCGTGCGAGCCTGCGCTTTGTCGCGCCGCGTCCGCGTCACGGCAGGTTCCCGCTGCCCCCGCTGCGCCCGCCCCCGCGTTTCCAACGGTCTCGCTCATGCCGCGAGCGCCGTCGCGACACGCGCAACGAATGTATCGTCCGTCATCAGCGAAGCGGCGTCCCACTGCCCCGCCGCGCCGGGCAGATTCATCATTTGCCCTTCGTTGAATTGCCAGACGAGCGCCTGCGGCGGATTGGCCTTGAAGGCGGGCGATTCCAGATAGTTGAGCAGCGTCTTCCACGGGCCGGTGTCGCCGAAGGTCCATGTGAGACCCACAGGACGGTCGATCGCGTTCGACAGCTTTTGCGGGAAGCCGAGATACGGCTGCACCATGCTGTTGCCCACCACCTGCACGACGGACGGTCCGCCTGCGACGAGCCCCTGCGGCGCGGCGCACGCCGTGCGCACGATGAAATGGTCTTTGCCGATCGCCTTCTTGCGCTCGGGCGGCAGCAGCGCCGCAAGGTCGCCGTAGTGGACCTCCTCGTTCCATTTGCCGAGCCGCGTGCCCGCTCCCGCGCCGCCCTTCAGCGGACCCGCCGCGACGATGAGGTCGGCGGCGCGCTGCGCAACGGCCTCCGACGAATGACCGCTCCAGTGATAGTCGGCGCGAATATATTTCTGCTGCGCGGCATCGACGGCAGCGATCGCGGCCTGCGTATCGACCATCCGCAGGCCCAGCTCGTTTGCGTGCCACTGGATGGCGGCAAGGCGCGCCGCCACGGCGCCCGAGAGTGCGACGCCTTCGGGCAGATGCTCGGGGCACGCGCGCGCCTTCAGCGGCGCGATCACGATCACGCTGCGAATGCCGCGCGCGTCGAGTTTGCCGGTGGCCCGGCGGATCAGGTCGAGGGCTTTCAGACAGGCAGGCGTCGCGTCGTCGCTGAAGCTCTCCCAGCCCGGGTAGAGCCACAGGTCGCGGCCTTCGATGACACTCGTCGATGCCGCCGCTTGCGCGCGTCGCGGCGCAAGAGCTATCGATCCCGCTAACGGCGCTGCCGCGAGCGCGAGCAACAGGCGGCGGCGCTGGCCGTCGACGGGCTGGGATTGGACGGGCAGCCGCGTGAGCGGATGGCGAGCGTCGATCATGTCGTGAATTCTCCGTAGCTGTTTTGCGTTGCTAGTTGGTGAGGTGGAGCAAACTCATTCGAAGCCCCACGCCCTTGCAAAAACCTCTGCCAAAGCCGTGGCAACAGCGTTCGCGCACGCGCGGCGAACGGTGTCGACGGCGAACGGTGTCGAAAGGCATCAGCGCGCGGCGGGCGGCCAGGCGAGCGCATCGCGCGCGCCGCTCAGTACCGGCTGGCGGGCGTCGCCATGAATGAACAGGCTGTAGCTTTCGCCCGCGGCGAGCGGCGGCAGCGGCAGCGGCGCGCTGGCCGCCGCGCCGCACCGCCCCACCAGCTTTGCGCTCACCGGGTTGATCGCGCGCGCGTCCTGCGCGCCGCTCGCGAGCTGCGCGAACACGGTCGGCCCCGCGCCGTCGACGCTGATCTCCGCGCTGCAGCCCGGCACGAAATTGAAGGCGCGCAGCGTCGCCTTCAGGCCGTCGACGCGCCCGTAGCGGCCCGCGACGCGCATCGCGTGCCAGCCCTTCGCATCGTGGCTGAGCGCCACCGTGACGGCGTCGCCCGGGTGGCCGGTGGCGGCCGTCGCGTCGGCCAGCGCCTTGCCGTCGACGCTGACATGCATCTGCGTAGCCGGCGCAAGCACGCTGAAACGCGTGGCCGCGCCCGGTGCGAGCGTCTGCGGCGCTTCGCTGCCCGCCAGCGCGACGCGCGCCGGCAGCGGCGACACGTTGATCACGCGCAGATATGTCGCGTCGTCGGGCGGCTGCGGCCCGTACAGGCTCGCGACATCGCCGGCCGCGGCGTGCGCTGTCGCGGGCAGCAGCAGCGCCATCGCGGCCATCGATGCCGCCATGCTCCCGTCGATCGGGCTGATTCTGTTCATGTGATTGATCCAGTTTCAATACGAATAAATGGCGCCGAAGAACACGCCGCGGGCGCGCTCGTCGCCCGTGATCTTCAGCCGGTACTGCACCGACAGATCGATAAACGAGCGCGGCGCGTCGTAGCGGCCGTCGCGGAACCAGTAGCGCGTCGAAATGCCGACGCCCGCGCCGACCGGGATGCTGTGATCGACATTCGAGTCGTAGTCCGCGCCGATCACCGCGTACGGGAACACCGTCCATTTCGGGCTTACGCTGTCCATGCGGAACGTGCGCCCCACTTCGACATTGGTGGTGCCGTAGACGCTGCCCGCGTTCAGATAGGCGCCCGTCTCCGCGTACGCCTGCAAGGTCCACCACGACGGCACGTCGATGCGCCTGCCCGTGCCGAAACCGCCTGAGTACGCAAGCCGCGCGAGCCAGTCCGGATGGGTCTTCGAGCCGATCGCGACGATCCGCTCGAATGCGACGATCGCGTCGACCTGAGACAGCGGCTTCGCGCGTGCGCCGAGTGCCGCCTGCGTCGTGGAGATGCCCGTCGCGCCGCCGTTCTTCACGCCGAAGCTGTCGTAGCCGCGCGCGTACAGTTCGAACATCCGGTCGCCCAGGCTGCCGAACGGGCGCCAGTACGCCTCGACGCCCGCCTGCCAGTTGTTCGACGTGCCCGGCGTCGTCGATGTCGCGTAGCCCGGCTGGATACCCGCGCCGCGATAGTTGAGCGACGCGTCGAAGCCCCAGTCGCGCGTCGCCTGGGCGTGCGCGCTGCGCATTTCGTTCAGCTGCGCGGGCGTGGCGGGCGTGGCGTCGGCGGCGGGCCTGGCACTGGCGTCGATCGCGCGTTCGAAGTACTGCGCGGCTTCGCGGTTGCGATACGCGTTAGCGGCGGCATACCCGGCATCGGCATTCGCGGATACAGGCATGACTCCCGCCTTGTCGGCCATCCGGAAATGCTGATACGCAAGCCGGTTCTCGCCTGCCCGCTGCGCGATATAGGCGGCCGTCATGTCGGGCATCGCGTCGAGCATGCCGGCAGCGACGAGCGCCCGCGCCTCGCGCGCCGCGGCGCGGTCGTCGCCCGCCGCGCTGAGCACGTTGATCAGCTCGACACGATGTTGCGGATCGTCGGGCGCGGCTTTCACCGCTTCGCGGGCACAGCCGAGCGCGCGTTGCGTGTCGTTCGCCGCTGCCGCCGTCGCCGACGCGCGTGCCGCCGCGAAGCCGGGGTCGGCGGCGTAGAGGTCGCAGGCCGCGCCGAACGCGTCCACGACGCAGTCGATCACCGGGCGGCGCGCAGGATCGATCGAGCCGGTGGCCGTGACGGACGCTTCCTTCGCGGCCGCCCCGGCGGCATGCGTCTGCGCGAGCAGCCGGTGCGCCTGCGCGCGGCGCAGCGCAATCGGGAAATCGGTATCGTCGCCAACGGTGGCGAGCGGCGTGAGCAGATCGAGTGCGCGCTGCGGCTCGCCTTCGGCAAGCCAGACATCCGCGATGATCGCGCGCGCGATGCGCTTGTTGCGCCGGGTCGCATCGCCGGCTTTCAACGCGTTGCCGAAGTCGGCGTCGGCTTCGTCCATGCGGCCTTGCGCCGCCAGCACGTAGCCGCGCAGCACGAGCGGCGCGATTTCGCTGTCGTCGGCGGCAATCGCCTCGCTTGCGGCAGCCTGCACGCCGGGCAGATCGTTCGCGGCGAACAGCGCGTCCATCAGTTGCACGCGATAGTTGACCAGGTCCGGCGCATAGGTGACGGCCTCGCGGGCATGCTCGACCGCGTGCGCATAGTCGCCTCGCGCGCGTGCGTCGAACGACGCGCGCGACGACTTCGGCGCAAGACGGCTGCCGATGAAGCTGCGGCGCACGCGCAGCTCCTCGTTGTCGCCGAAGCGTTTGACGGCGTCGAGATCCGCGTTCCATGCCTGCATATCGTGACCGCCGGCGCTCGCGGCATCGACGAGCAGCAGCCGCAGGCGCAGCAGATCGGGACGCAGTGCGATGGCCTCGTTCGCGTGGTTGACGGTGCTGTCGAAGTCCTTTGCGTTGTAGGCCTGGTAGGCTTGCTGCGCGGCGCTCAGTGCGGCGCCCGTCAACGCGTCCTGGTCGTTCGGCTGCACGCGAGGCGCATGCGCGACGGCGCGCGTCGACGCGTTCAGCGCATCGATCTGCGCGCGGCGCGACACCAGCGCCGGATCGCGCCCAAGCTGCACGATCGCATCGCCGAGCGCCCGGCTCGCTTCGCCATACCGGCGTTGCGCGGCAAGCGCGTTGGCGAGCAGCACGCGCAGCGATACCACGTCGGGCCGCTGGCGAATCGCTTCGCGCGCGCCCGCGACGGCGGCGGCGTAGTCGGCACGGCCATACGCGGCATAGGCTTGCTGCGCGACGCGATACGCGGCGCCCGTCAGCGGCAGCGGATTGCGGTCGGCCGGAATGGCGCGCGGCGCGTGCGCGACGCCTTGCGCGTACGCGGACCCCGCGCCGCACACGACGCCTGTCATCATCGCGGCCGCCGTCATAGCCGCCGTCACAGCCGCCGTCATTCCCGCCGTCGTCGTCATCGCTGCCGTCGTCGCCTTCAAGGCCGACCGCCACGACGCCGTGACGCTCACGCGCGCAGGCTCATCGCTGCAATCCGGAACGGCCGGCCGCGCACACGGCGAAGCACGCCACACAGCCATCAGCGCGTTGATAAATGAATCGGTCATTCGGATGCCGCCAGCGCGCCCTGCAGGCGGCGCTGTTGCTGGATTACGTTGTCGAGCGCCGCGCGCGTGATCACGTCGCGCGCGACCATGTAGTCGCCGATACGGCCGTGTCGATCCGGGCGGTAATGCTGCATCGCGGCTTCGAAGGCTTCGCGGCTCACATGGCCGTGCTCGATCAGCAAATCGCCGATCAGCGGCACGCTGCGCGCAGGCGCGGACCCGGCAGCGTCGTCAGCCGCGTCTTGCGGCGCCGCCACCTCGACGCCGCGCAGCGCGCGCAGCCCGGCGGCGATCTCGCCCTCCCGGACGATGTGCTGCACGACGGGTCCCGCGAGCAGCGCGCCGAGTTCGGCCAGCACGGATTCGGCGAGCGGACTCGCCGTCAGCAGGACCGTATGGGCGGCGGCGGCATCGGTTGCGCCCGCTCCCGCGCTGCTGTCCTGTCCTTCCGGTGCATCGGCCTGCGGCAACGCGCGATGCCGCACGATCACCTCGAGGGGCAGGCGCCCGGCATCCGCTTGCAGCCGCGATAGCTGCAAACGGCCGCGCGGCAGATCGGCCTGGAACGCGATCGCTTCCGCCAGCGTTTCCTCGTCGAGCCAGCCTTTGGCCATCAGCACGCGGCCGAGCGGCGCTTCGCGCGCATGGCTTTCGCCGAGCGCCAGTTCGAGCTTGTCGGAATCGATCGCCTGCCACGACAGCAGCAGCTCGCCCAGACGCTGACGGCGGTTGTTGAAGCCGTCCGCCGACGGGAAGTCGTGCATCGTCTTGTCCCATGCGAGCCGCTTGCCCGTCACGAGATGGGTGACGAACAGCTTCCATGCGCGCGACACAGCCATGAAATTGACGAAGTTGCCCACCACCATGCGTGGCACTGACAGCACGCCATGCTCCCAGCCGTACAGCCGCGTGACGAAATAGACGCGTTGCACGACGCGCAACAGCAACGCGCCCGCGTTGGACCACAGCAGCACGTCGAGCCACGGCGAGTCGGAAAACGGCGGCGCGATCAGCTCGGGCATCCAGCCGAGCAGCCCGGCGCCCGCGAACAGCAGGAACTGCAGCAGCAGCACGTACGCGAGGATGCCGACGATCGCGGTCACGACGCCCTTGCGGTCGCGAAACAGCAGATAGCGATTGGCGAACGATCCCGTCCAGCCTGTCTGCTTCCAGCCTTGCAGGCCGATGCCGAGCGTCCAGCGCGCGCGCTGCCGGTAAGCGGTGCGAAACGTGTCGGGAAAGAATTCGCGTACGCACAGCGGCATCGTGACGGTGATCTCGCGCTCCTTGCCGAAGCCGAACCATGCGTTGCGCCGTGTCGAGAACTGCACCGGGAAGCGCGCGAAGATAGACTGCATGCCCATCTTTGCGAGACGCGCGCCGACGTCGTAATCCTCGGTCAGGCTTTCGGTGTTGAACGGCTGGTTGCCGGTCTCGGCGATCAGCCCAAGCAGCGCGCGCCGCGAGAAACAGGTGCCGACGCCGGCCGACGGCACCGAGCGCGCGAGACTCTCGCGCACCACGAGGTCTTTCGCGTGCCACTCGGCGAACTCGTCCATGTACGTGCCCGCCACCAGCTCGAACCAGTTGCGCTCGAGCGACGCCACGGGCAGCTGGATCATGTCCTTGCGCGGCAACAGGTAGTTGAAAAAGCGCAGTTCGACGGGATGCAGCACGTCCTCGCTGTCGTGCAGCACGACGCCCGCGAATTCGATGCCGGCTTCGCGCTCGTAACGGAAGATCGCCTGGATCACCCAGTTCAGGCAGTCGGCCTTGCAGGTCGGGCCGTCGTGCGGCACCTCCACGCGGCGCAACTGCTTGTAGCGGCGGCGCATCCGTTCCACTTCGGCGATGGTCTGCGGATCGTTCTGGTAGGTGCCGATAAAGACGACGTAGTTGCGGTAGTCGAGCACCCGCACCATGTCCTCGATCATCGCGGCCACGACGTCGTACTCGTGCCACGCGGGCACCATGATCGCGAGCGGCTGCTCTTCGCGCTGGTACAGTTGCGCGCTGGTGAGCGGCTTATACGCGCGCTGCACCGTGCAGCGTCGCCAGATCGTGCGGACCCAGTACCAGAGATCGATGAACAGGTCGTCGAGGCTCGACAGCAGGATGACGAACGCCACCGCCGCCGAGACGTATTCGAGACCATGGTAGTAATGGGCTACCGCGTAGCCCGCATACCATTTGAACAGCGCTAAGCTCACGACTTGTCCTGGCTGCGGCGGCGCGCAATATGCGCGATCAGCAGCAACGAGACCAGCAGGCCGACGAAACCGGCGGCGGCGCCCCAGGCCAGCCAGCCGCGCAGATACCACGGCCGCCCCAGATCGTCGTCGATCACTTCGCCCGGATGGCGCGTATCGAACTGCCGCAGCGTGCCGCTGCCGTCGACGATCGCGATGTCGCCGCGCGATAGCTGGAACGACGCCGGCAGGATCGCGGCGGTGTCGCCCACCGTCCGGTACACGATGCCCCGCACGCTGCCCGACTCGACGGCCTCGATGACGCCGACGCGATTCAGGCCCGACACATCGGCGAGCATCCTGCCCGACGCATCGACGAGCGACAGGCGGTCTTTCGACAGACGCGCAACGCGCTTTTCGTCCGCGAGCGTCACGTCGGCCGCGAGGAACACGCCCTTCGGGCTGACCGCCTCGCCGTCGCGCGCGACGCTGAAGCTGGCGCGCTGCGGCGCGATGCCGCTCGCGTTCGCGAGGCTCGCGACGCGCGGCAGCACGCGGGTCGCGTCGTTCAGATACGCGGCGGGCACGATCACGTTCGCGTCCGTCGCGAAGCGCGCGACCATGCCCGTGAAGTCGTCGCCGGGCGTGGCGTCGGCGAGCGTCAGATGGCTGCTCGGCAGCACCGCGACGGGATGGTCCTGTCCGCGCGACTGGCAGCCGCCTTCGGGCTGGCGCCGGAACACCACGCGCAGCAGGTTGTTCGGCGCCAGCGTGTAATGCGGCACGCGCGCCTCAATGCGTTGCGGCTTGCCGTCGGCGTTGAGCAGTTGCGAGCCGATCAGCACGTCGTTGAAATAGATCGACGCCGTCTGCCCTGCGTGGTTCGCCGTGGGCACGGCTGCCACGTCGAGCACGACGGACTTCGGCAGCTTGCCGTTGCCCGAGGCCGCGCCAAGGTCGAAATTCGCGTCCCAGACGGCGACGTCCTGCACATCGAGCGTGCGCGGCTGGCCGCCGAGCAGCGCGAGCGAGATGCCGTCGCCGCGCGTATTCGGCGCGTCGTCGATCTGATGCACGATGAGGCGGCTCGTGACGTCGATGGGACGCCACGCGCGCGCGAGCGCCGCGACGGCGTCCTTGTCGCCGACCACGATCGCCGTTTGGCCGCCCAAATGCGCAAGCCGCACTTCGCCCGCCGCCAGCGGCTTCGCAATGGGCTCGATCGCGCGGGCGCGCCACGCGTCGAACGCATCGGCCGCGCGAGGCGCGGCGCTCGCGACCTGCTCGCGTAATGCGTCGAGTTCCGTGTTGAGCGTGTTGCGCAGCGTGTCGTCGGCGACGATCAGATCGGGCGCGAATGCCGGGCGCGGCGTCAGTGCGACCAGCGCGCCCGCTTCCGCGGGATTGGCCAGCGTGTGCGATCCGCCCGCCGCCAGCGCGGCGAACGCAGGGATGGCGCGCAGCGGCACGGGCACGTCGATGCCCGACAGGTCGACGGTGTCGCCCGCGACGGGCCACGCGCGCGTAACGGGCGTGCGGCCATCGCGCTGCAGCAGCGACTCGAGGCGCCAGCCGGCGTCGAACGCTGGCGCGCCGAGCGTGCGTGCGCCGAGCATTACCACGGGCTTGTGCGGCAACGCGCTCCACGCGCCGCGCAAATCGGTGATCGAATCGGGATCGTAGCGATAGGTGAAGCGCGTGGTCGGCGCGATCCGCCAGACGTTGCCGATCGCCGTCTGATCGGCGCACACGCTGTCGTTGACCACCGACGACCAGTCGAGGCCCACGCGCACGAATCCGTTCGCGCGCGGCGCGCCGTCCACGCCGAGCGTCGCCGAGCCGTCGCCCTGCTCTTGCGCCGGACTGCGCGAAAACACGGGCGAGCCGTCGAGCGAGACCAGCATCGTCGTGCGCCCGCCGTTGCCGCGCAGATAGCCGCCGTCGATCTGCAGCGCGGCATCGCTCAGCGTGACGCCCGCGGGAACCGGGAGATACAGTTCCTGACGGCTATCCGGCGCGCGCAGCACGATCGGGTCGTGCAACCCCAGTTCCGTCAGCACGACCGTGCGCGTCGCGAGCCGGCCGCTGCCGAGATGCGCGAAGCTGCCGGCCACGTCGGCCGGCTGTTGCGCATGGGCGGCCGTCGCGAGCAACAGCAGCGCGGCCCATGCATTCGGACGTGAACGCGCAAGGCGGGGCATGGAGATGGCGGGAATCACTTGGGTTATCTCTCGATCGACGCGCAACGGGTGAAGCCGGTTGCACGGCATGGTTAATCTGGAACGGTCGGCGGCGGGCCGTCACGGTCTGCGAGATCACGCGACCGGTCTCATCCGTGATATCGGCGCGGCGCGCTGTGCGCTGAATCCCGCTGCACGGCCCGGCGCGCGGAAGACGCCTGAAACAGGCTTGCATCCGCTTTCACCGCGCCTGCGCTAGTGCACGGCTCGCGCGGGCGCAGCATGCTGTACCCCGATATTCTCGGCGCCGTCATCGCTTGCGAATTCATCGAACGGACGCCCGGTTAGCGCCGCGACGATACGCGCCGATGCATGGCCGTCGCCATACGGGTTGATGCGGCGCGCGAAGGCGCTGCGCTCGTGCGCGTCTGCGAGCAACGCCGTCACCGCCTGCACGATCGCCGCGCGCTGCGTGCCGACGAGGCGCACCGTGCCCGCCGCCACCGCTTCCGGCCGCTCGGTCACGTCGCGCATCACGAGCACGGGCTTGCCGAGCGCGGGCGCTTCTTCCTGCACGCCGCCCGAGTCGGTGAGGATGATCGATGCGCGTTGCATCAGGCGCACGAAGCCGAGGTAATCGAGCGGCTCGATCAGGTGAACGTTGCGCGCATCGCGCAGCGAGTGCTTCACGGGGCCGCGCACATTCGGATTCAGGTGAACGGGATAGACGATCTGCGCGGCATCCGTGGCGGCCAGTTCGGCGAGCGCCGCGCAGATGTTCGCGAAGCCCTCGCCGAAGCTCTCGCGGCGATGCCCGGTGACGAGCAGCAGGGGCAGCGCGTCGTCGAGATGCGGCAGGCGCGCGTCGAGCTGGGCGCGCAAAGCGAGGTCACCGTCGATACGCGCCGTGGTGAGGTTCAGCGCGTCGATCACGGTGTTGCCTGTCACGACGATCCGGCCATGCAGCGCCTCGCGCGCGAGATTCGCCTTCGAGCTTGCGGTGGGCGCGAACATCAGGTCGCTCATTACGTCGACGACGCGGCGGTTCATCTCTTCGGGCCAGGGCTGCATCAGATTGCCTGTGCGCAGGCCCGCTTCGACATGGCCAACAGGAATGCGCCGATGGAACGCGGCCAGCGCCGACGCCGAGGCCGTCGTCGTGTCGCCATGGACCAGCACGCGGTCCGGCTTGACGGCGGCCAGCACGTCGTCGAGCGCCGCGATGATGCGCGCGGCCAGCTCGTTGAGCGTCTGGTTGCCCGTCATCAGCGCGAGATTGTGATGCGGTTCGATGCCGAACAGACCGAGCACCTGATCGAGCATCTGCTGATGCTGCCCCGTGACGCACACGACGGAATCGATATCGGGATCGCGCTCCAGCTGTTTGACAAGCGGTGCCATTTTGATGGCTTCTGGCCGCGTGCCGAAAATCGACAGAATCCTCGTTCTCATAATCCGGTCTTCTATTTAAACTTTGGCCGCGCGGGCCACGCCGTGCGGATTAACCATCGCACCCCCATATATCCAAGCCGATTTGTACGACGAAATCAATGTGCGCATTCCCGTACAAGCGCCCATCCGACGGCGATCGGCCACTGCACTGGCTGCCTGTCCTGCTCGATCCTCTTCGTGCCTTTCGATGCCGCGCGCTCGTGCGTCAGGACGAATGTGCCTGAAACGACGCGCATTCTAGCGCGCATTTCACGGATTTTTGCGAATGATTTCGGCTGCTTACAGCGTTCCGGCAATCGGCGGATGCACGGCGAAAAGGCGCTTGCGCGACGTACGTGTGGGTTTCATCGCCGCAAACGTTTCAGACGGCAGACACGAATGAGAATATGCGGAACATTAATCCGCGGCGGTCAAATCGCGATCTAACAATTCAAGAATGCGCGGCCGCGTTGCTGTTTAAAATATCAGCGGCAAACGTTTTCGGCGATTTTCTTTCGATTCGCGGGGCCGGAGCTAAAAACGAACGTCTGGTAATCCCGCAAAATGGGACCGTCAATTGTTGTTCGTGGCAACAACGCCTGGGCGCCGCCGACCCGATGGGCACGCCCGTTGCTCCACCGTGACGGCGACGGCGGTTTCTGCCGATACTGTTCCAGCATGCGGGTCGATCGCCATATCGATCCGTCCAGCAACCATTCAAGGAGGCTCTCATGCTTCGATACGCTGCCATCTTCTTCGTGATCGCGATCATCGCGGCCGTATTCGGCTTTGGCGGCATCGCCGCCGGCGCGGCTGAGATAGCGAAGGTGCTCTTCTTTATCTTTATCGTGATCTTCCTGGTGACGCTGTTGATGGGCGTCATCAGGCGGTGAGGCATCGTTCAGACAGGGCGCACGGCCACCGTGCCGCTCGCCCTACCCCGACGCGCGAGACTCCAGTACGCTCAACGCGTCATTAAGCCTCATCGCCCGCGTCTTTTGCGCGGGAATGCGCGCAGCCGCCGTGACGTCATCCACACGCTTGCGCCAATAGGAAAGCGGAATGGGGTCCGCATCGGAAATCCGCGCCAGGACAAGCTCTAGATGCTCGATATCCGACTCGAGCTGGTGATGGTTCATATCTTTCCCCGATCGCACCGTCCGCGCGGATCGGCGAATCAGGCCGTCGCGGCAGTGTCGAATTGATATGCACTGAAACGGGCCGTCACGTGTCGGAGACATCCAACGCGCTCTGGCCCTCGGACGCACAATATGACATCACGCGAAAAATCCCGGCAAGCCATCGTTGCGTCGGCGTTGCATATACGAGGAATCCTCACAACTTTCACGCGCTTGTAAAACTGTCGCCGGTTCAATCGAGCCGTGGAATGTCGGGCGCGAGGTCGTAGCCCAAAAAGCCGAGTATCAGCCGCACCATTTCGTCTTCGAACGCCTGGGTGCCGAAGTAATGCGGACGCTCCTGCGCGGTCGCGAGCAGCACGCCCGAGATTGCGCGAAACAGCACGAAGCGCGCTTCGTCGGCGGCAATGCGGCCGCCGAGCACGGGGTTCTCCCGGCTCATCGCCGCCGAAATCATGTCGAAGTAGTGCCGCATGCCCTGGCCTATCGGCGTGTCGGGCGGCGCGTCGCTCCATTCGGTGCGCAAGATGCCGTATAGCCGCGGACGGTCGCCAATGAACGCCGCCGTCGTGCGGATCATGCGGCGCGCGTTGAGCCCGGTGCCGAACGGCGCCGGGTGAACGAGCGCCTCCTGCATCATCGTCGTGAGCCGTTCCAGTTCGCGCCGCGCGAGCGCCTCGATCAACCCTTCCTTGTTCGGAAAGTACTGGTAGATCGCGCCGATGCTGAAGCCCGCCGTATCGGCGACGCGCTGCGTCGTGAGGCCCGCCTTGCCGTGGGATTCGAGCGTGCGCGCGGCCGCTTCGAGGATGCTGTCGAGCGCGAATTCGGCACGCGCCTGCTTGGGCTGCCGACGCGACGTGGGAGTCGTGGGCAAGTAAGCTCCGTGAATGAGTGTGGTTTGATGGCCGCTCGTTGCACCCGCAACATCTTCGCGCACCGGACATTTATATGCAGCGCGCATGAATCATCCCGCTCGCGCTGCACCAGGATGCATTGCTGCGCGACCAGTCGAAGCGAGGTTATCACGCGCGTTCGCGAAACGGCATGCGACGGCGCGATCCGTCAGCGGCGCGGCGCACGCGACGAACGCTCGATGAAGCCGAGATCCAGTTCTTCACATAGAAAAGTTTGCAGTGCATTGACGGCCGCTTCCTGCGTGCCCGCCGTATCGCGCGCGAAAAGGCCGAGATCGGCGGCGGGCGGCTCGGGCAGTCCATCGGCGGCGCCGAGCACGCGCATCGTGTCGTGGCGGATATTGCCTTCGAGCAGCACCGATACGCCGAGCCCCGCCTCCACGGCCGACTGCACGGCGGGCAAGCTCGTGCTCGTGCACACCACGCGCCATGCGATGCCCGCGCGCCGCAGCACTGTCATCACCTGCTGCTGCCACAGACACGTGCCGCCGAACGCGACGAGCGGCAACGGTGCATCGCGCTCGGCCAGATAACCGCGCGCGCCGACCCAGAAAAGCGGCTGCGTCCACGTGGCGAGCGGCGTCGCATCGACCATCGCGGGATCGCCGACCAGCACGTCGAGCGCGCCGTCGGCAAGACGCTGCGACAGCGCCGCGCTCGCGTCGACGACAATCTCCAGCGCGACCTGCGGATGCGCCGTCGAGAACCGCCGCAGCGCGCGCGGCAAGCGGCCGACTGCGACGTCTTCGAGCATGCCCAGCCGCACGGTGCCCGCGACGTCGCCGACTTCGAGTGCACGGCGCGCGTCTTCGCCTGCGCCGAGAATCGCGTGCGCATACGGCAGCAGCCGATGGCCCGCCTCCGTCAATCGCACGCCGCGCGGCGAGCGCTCCAGCAGACGCTGCCCGATGTCGTCCTCGAGGCGGCGCAACTGCATGCTGACGGCCGCCTGGGTGCGCGCGAGACGCGTGGCCGCTGCGCTGACCGCGCCGGTTTCCGCGACCGTCACGAAGGCTCTCAGAAGACTGCTGTCGAAGTCGCGCACTATTAAGATCCTTGATGGCGGCATAAGCAATATCAGCTTATCTTAACGCCCGGTTCATCGATATGATGGGCTTTTTCGCCCTCGACGCCTTCTGCGCGCCGCCTGAACAACCCCATGAAAGACTCTTCGCTCGCCGAACGCGCGTCGTTCGCCGCTGCTCCGACGCCCTCGCCCGCCGCGCCCAGGTCCGCCGTACGAAGGCACCGTGCCGGCATGGCCGCGCTGCTCGGCGTCGCCTCGATGTGCTGCGTGCAATTCGGCGCGGCCCTGTCCGCGCCGACGATGGACGCGTTCGGCGCGTTCAGCACGACCTGGCTGCGGCTCGCGTGGGCGGCCGCGATTCTCGCGCTCGTCGTGCGCCCGAAGCTGCGCAGCTATTCGCGCGCGCATTGGCTCGCTGCGGGCGTGCTCGGCGTCGCGATGGCGGGCATGACGTTGTGCTTCTTTTCGGCTATCGAACGCATCCCGCTGGGGCTTGCCGTCGCCATCGACTTTCTGGGCCCGCTCACCGTCGCGACGTTCGGCGTGCGCCGCTGGCGTGCGTCAGTTTGGCCGCTGTTCGCGGTAGCGGGCGTGCTGCTGCTCGCGCATAACCGCGCGGGCTGGGTCGGCGAGCCCGTCGGCATGCTGCTCGCGGCGGGCGCGGCGTGCGGCTGGGGCAGCTACATCGTGCTGATGAAGAAAACGGGTGCTCTCTTCGACGGGCTCGAAGGGCTGTCGGTGTCGCTGATCGCGGCGGCATTCGCCGCAACGCCTTTCGGGCTGATCGAGCAGGGATTGCATATCGCGCCGATGCAACTGGCCGCGACGGCCGGGCTCGCGGTGCTCGTGCCGCTGCTGCCCTACGCGCTGGAAATGATCGCGCTGCGCCACCTGCCCGCTTCGTCGTTCGGCATTCTGATGAGCCTCGAACCGGCGATCGGCGCGCTCGCGGGCTTCGTCGTGCTGCATCAGCCGATGACGGCCTTGCAACTCGCGGGCACGCTGTTCGTGGTCAGCGCGAGCGTCGGCGTGATCGTCACCGCGAGGTGAAACGCGAGGCGGCGTCTACAATCGATGGTTCAGCTACCGACCATCGAGGGCCGCATCATGACCGACGACGAACGCGCGATCCGGCAACTGATCGACACCTGGCTCGCCGCGAGCAAGGCGGGCGACACCGACACCGTGCTGAGCCTGATGACGGACGACGCCGTCTTCATGGTGGCGGGCCAGAAGCCGTTCGGCAAGACGGCGTTCATGGCGATGTCCGAAGAACAGAAGAACGTGGACATCGACGGCAAAAGCGAGATTCTCGAACTTCAGGTGCTGGGCGACTGGGCCTTTCTGCGCTCGCACCTCGAAGTCACGATCACGCCGAAAGACGGCTTGGCGCCGATGCGCCGCGCCGGCAACACGCTGACGATCCTGCGCAAGGAAATCGACGGCCGCTGGCTGCTCGCGCGCGACGCCAACCTCCTCGTTCCGCAGCCATAGCGTACGCCGTCACTTTTCCCACGGCGCGCTTGCGTCGGCGGCGAGCCGGCCATACCGTTCGAGCGCCTGCCTGACGATACCGCGCGCAATCGCGCCTTCGTCGGCCAGCGCTTTCAACGCAGTAATTGCAATCGACGCGCGGTCCACTTCGAAGAAAGCCCGCAATGCCGCGCGCGTATCGCTGCGCCCGAAGCCATCGGTGCCGAGCGTCACGTAGCGGCGCGGCACGTACGCGCGAATCAGCTCCGGCACGGCGCGCACGTAGTCGGTCGCGGCGATCACGGGGCCGCGCGATGCGGCGAGCGCCGTCGTGACATAAGGCGCGGCGCTGTCCTCGTCCGCAAGCAGGCGCTCCGCACGTTCCGACGCAACGCCGTCACGATGCAGTTCGGTGAAGCTCGTCACGCTCCACACCGACGCCGCAATGTTCCAGTCATCCTTCAGCATGCGCGCGGCCGCCTGCACCTCGCCGAGAATCGCGCCCGAGCCGAGCAACTGCACCTGCGCCGTTTCGAGCGATCCGGGATCGAGCGGATAGATGCCCTTCAGCACACCTTCTCGCACGGTGTCGATGGGCGCCGTGGGCGCAATCGGGCGTGAGGGCTGCGCGTAGTTCTCGTTTGTCACGGTCAGGTAATAGAACACGTCGCGCTGACGCTCGATCATCTCGCGCATCCCTTCGTCGACGATCAACGCGAGCTCGTACGCAAACGCGGGATCGTATGCGCGGCAGTTCGGCACCGTCGATGCCGCGAGATGGCTCGTGCCGTCCTGATGCTGCAGGCCTTCGCCGCCGAGCGTGGTCTTGCCCGCCGTCGCGCCGATCAGGAAGCCGCGGGCGCGCTGGTCGGCGGCGGCCCAGATCAGGTCGCCGATACGCTGGAAGCCGAACATCGAGTAGTAGATGTAGAACGGCAGCATCGGCAGATCGTGCACGCTATACGACGTGGCCGCCGCGATCCACGACGACACCGCGCCCGCCTCCGAGATGCCCTCTTCGAGAATCTGGCCGCCCGTGTCTTCGCGGTAGTAGAGCATCGAGCCCATGTCTTCGGGCTCGTACAACTGGCCGAGCGGCGAGTAGATGCCGACCTGGCGAAACAGGTTCGCCATCCCGAACGTGCGCGCCTCGTCCGCGACGACGGGCACGACGCGCGGCCCGAGCGACGCATCCTTCAACAGGCTGCCGAGCATGCGCACGACGGCCATCGTCGTCGACATCTCCTTGCCGTTCGCCTCCAGCGCGAACTGCCCCCAGGAAGGCATCGCAGGCACGGTCGGCGTCTGCGATGCGGCTCTCCGCCTTCTGGGCAGATAGCCTCCGAGCGCTGCCCGGCGCGCATGCAGATACTGCATCTCGGGGCTCGTTTGCGCTGGCTTGTAGAACTTGAGCTGCTCGACGTCCTCATCGGACAACGGCAGGCGGAAGCGGTCGCGAAACGCCTTCAGCTGTTCGACGTCGAGCTTTTTCTGCTGATGCGTCGTCATGCGACCCTGGCCGATCGAGCCCATGCCGAAGCCCTTCATCGTCTTCGCGAGAATCACGGTCGGCTGGCCGCTGTGCTTCAACGCGCGGTCGTAGGCGGCGTGCAGCTTGCGCACATCATGGCCGCCGCGCCGCAAGCGGTCGATGTCGTCGTTGCTCAGATGCGCGGCGAGCGCGGCAAGCTCGGGGTTCTGCCCAAAGAAGCGCTCGCGGTTGTACGCGCCGTCGTTGGCCGAGAAGGTCTGGAACTGGCCGTCCACGGTATGCGCGAACGCGCGCAGCAACGCGCCCGTGCGGTCGCGCGCGAACAGCGCATCCCAGTCCGAGCCCCACAGCACCTTGATGACGTTCCAGCCCGCGCCCGTGAACTGCGCTTCGAGCTCGTCGATGATGCGGCCGTTGCTGCGCACGGGACCATCGAGCCGCTGCAGGTTGCAGTTGATCACGAACACCAGATTGTCGAGCCCTTCGCGCGCCGCCAGCGACAACGCGCCGATCGACTCGGGCTCGTCCATTTCGCCGTCGCCGAAAAAGCCCCACACCTTGCGGCCTTCCGTGGTGAGCAGACCGCGGTTTTGCAGATAGCGCATGAAGCGCGCCTGGTAGATCGCGTTGATGGGCCCGATCCCCATCGAGCCCGTGGGGAACTGCCAGAAGTCCGGCATCAGCCACGGATGCGGATATGAACAGAGGCCCGGCCCCGCGATCTCGCGCCGGTAGTGCTCGAGATGCGTCTCGTCGAGAAAGCCCTCGAGGAACGCGCGCGCATAGACGCCGGGCGACGAATGCGGCTGGAAGTAGACGAGGTCGGCGCCACGAGCATCGTTTGCGCCACGGAAGAAATGATTGAAGCCGACCTCGAACAGATCGGCCGCCGACGCATAGCTCGCAATATGGCCGCCCAGTTCGCCATACGCGCGGTTGGCGCGCACCACCATCGCGAGCGCGTTCCAGCGCAATGCGGCCGCGAGCTTCTCTTCGGTGTCGAGGTCGCCGGGATAAGGCGGCTGCTGATCGACGCGGATCGTATTCGCGTACGGCGTAACGTTCGCGCGCGCCGTCGCGACGCCGTTGCCCAGCGCATGCGCGGCCAGCCGGTCGAACAGATACTGCGCCCGCTCGATGCCGACATGCTGGACGACGCCATCCAGCGCGGCGAGCCACTCGGCCGTCTCCTGCGGGTCGCTGTCGACGGGGGCTTGAGTAAGGGCAAGAACTGGTTGAGCACCGCTCGATAAATCCGTCATGGCGCAACTCCGGCTGGAAAACGTACGGGAAAGACGACTCGAAAACGTTCAATCAGCTTACCCATGCAGCCGCAAAATGTGCGTCTCTTTTGCTTGCGTCGACGGCTGCGGATAGTGTATTTATTCCCGTAACGCGACCATAAATGGAATATTTGCACTATGACCTCCGTAGCCCGGCCGGCGCCGAGACGCCTGGACCGTATCGACATCGCGATTCTTCAGCAGCTGCAGCAAAACGCGCGGATCACCAATGCGGAACTGGCGCGCGCCGTCAATCTTTCGCCGACGCCCTGCTTCAACCGCGTGCGGGCGCTCGAAAAGCTCGGCCTGTTCCGCCAGCAGGTCACGCTGCTCGACGCCGAGGCGCTCGGTCTGCGCATCAACGTGTTCATTCAGGTGAGCCTCGAAAAGCAGGTCGAAGACGCGCTGCGCCGCTTCGAGCAGGAAGTGGGCGAACGCCCCGAGGTGATGGAGTGCTATCTGATGACGGGCGACGCCGATTATCTGTTGCGCGTCGTCGTGCCCGACATGCAGAGCCTCGAACGCTTCATCGTGCAGTGGCTCACGAAGATTCCCGGCGTGTCGAACATCCGGTCGAGTTTCGCGCTCAAGCAGGTGCGCTACAAGACAGCGTTGCCGCTGCCTGTCGCGGGTCTCGCATTGTCGGCGGCAGACGAGGCGCCGCGCGAGTGGGCCTGAGGGCAGCCCGAAGCCGCCGGGGCGCCCCGCATGCCCTGCTCAGGCATCGGGCGGCGACACGCGCTGGCGCAGCTCGCGCCGGATGACCTTGCCCGTCGCCGTCATCGGCAACGCGTCGACAAACTGAATCGCGCGCGGATACTCGTGCGCGGCGAGATGGGTCTTCACATGCTCTTGCAGCGTCCGCACGAGCGCGTCGCTCGCCTCGTAGCCGGCGTTCAGCACGACGAACGCGGTGACGATCTCCGTGCGCTGCGCGTCGGGCGCGCCGACGACGGCCGCCATGCGCACGGCGGGATGACGCAGCAGGCAGTCTTCGATCGGCGCGGGGCCGATGCGATAGCCGGCGCTCGTGATCACGTCGTCGTCGCGGCCGACGAAGCGGATGAAACCCTCCGCGTCCATCAGGCCCATGTCGCCCGTCAGCAGCCAGTCGCCGCGAAACTTGTCGCGCGTGGCCTGCTCGTTGCGCCAATAGCCGAGGAACATCACGGGATCGGGTGCATGAATCGCGATGTTGCCAGGCTCGCCGCGCGGGACCGTGTGGCCTGCATCATCGACGATCGCCACGCGATGGCCCGGCACCACCTTGCCGATCGAGCCGGGGCGCGGCTCGAACAGCGTCGCGCATGACGACACGACGACATTGCACTCAGTCTGCCCGTAGAACTCGTTGATCGTCACGCCGAGCGCGCGCCGCCCCCAGTCGATCAGTTCCGCGCCGAGCGATTCGCCGCCGCTCGCAACGGCACGCAGCGAAAGCTGCCAGCGTTCGGGATGCTCGACGGCGCGCATCATCTTCAGCGCCGTCGGCGGCAGGAACGCATGCGTGACCGCGTAGCGCTGCATCAGATCGAACGCCGCCTCGCCGTCGAACTTCTCGAAGCGCCGCGCAAGCACGGCCACACCGTGATGCCATGCGGGCAGCAGCACGTCGAACAGGCCGCCGATCCACGCCCAGTCGGCGGGCGTCCACATCAGCGCCGCAGCGGCCGGGAAGAACGCCTGCGGCATCTCCACGCCGGGCAAATGGCCCAACAGAACACGATGCGCGTGCAGCGCGCCTTTCGGCTTGCCCGTCGTGCCGGACGTGTAGATGATGACGGCGGGGTCGTCGGCGCAAGTCGGCTGCGGGTCGAAGACGGGCGACGCCTGGTTGAGCGCGGACCAGAACGATTCGACCTGCAACGCGGGATCGGCACGGTCGGTATCGACGCAGAATATCGTGCGCAATTCAGGCAAGGCCGCGCGCACGGATGCCATCTTCTGCGCGCCGCCAAGGTCTGTGACGAGCGCGACGGCGCCGCTGTCGGACAGGCGGTATTGGAGCGCGTCGGGGCCGAACAGCGCGAACAGCGGCACCGCGATCGCGCCGCACTTGTAGACGGCGAGATGTGCGAGCGCCGTCTCCAGCGACTGCGCGAGAAAAATGCCGACGCGATCGCCCTTCTTCACGCCGCTTTGCCGCAGCGCATTGGCGAAGCGGTCGGACAGCGACTTGAGTTCGTCGAAGGTGTGGCGCGTCACCTGCCCGTCGTGCGTCTCGCAGATCAACGCGAGACGGCCGCTGCCGTCCGCCCATCGGTCGCACGCATCGATGCCGATGTTGTATTGCGCCGGAATGCGCCACTCGAATGCGGCAGTCAGGCCGTCGTAGGTATCAGCGGCGGGAAGCATGGGTGTCTCCTGAGTTGTTCGTGTGCGAGCGGCACGCGCTCGCTGTCATGCTACTCAGACATGACGTCGAAGACCATCTGTTTGCGGGCATCAATCGACACGGTTGCGCGTGTCGCCGGTGACGGGCTCGTCGGTATGATTTGTCGTTTGCCTTGTCGTTTGCCTTGTGCGCTTTGTCGTCTGCTTTCTCGACCATATTGGGGACCACCGGCGGCTTACCCGCACGCACGCGCGCCGCCGAGGGTGGATCTTGCGCACCCCACCCGACAATGAAAGCATAATGTGATTGGTTGCGATGTCGCCGCATGGCGATCATGTCCAGCACACTCGCGCCAGATTTTTTTCAGTTGCCTGATGCGGGCGCTGCCCGCCACAATGCGCGAACCAAGGGAGGAATATGAAGAAGTGCATTCTGCTTGCCGGGATTGGCGTGCTTGCCGCGTGCACTGCGGTATCGGGCGTTGACAGGAAGCAGAACGGTTACCTCTCGATCACGAGCCGCGGGCGTACCAGCTTCGCGTCGTGGAATAGCGTCCGCAACGCGGGGGTCAAGTATGCAAAGGCGTACTGCCGCGACCAGCACAAAGAAATGCACACCGTTGAGATTCACACCAACGGCGTGCGCAGCGCAGGCACCCAGAGTGTCGAAGTGGTATTCGAGTGCTTTTGACGATGCAATAGCGATGACGGACAGCCCTCAAGCGGGATTCGCTTCGTCCGCGACCGTGTCGCCGAAATGGCTTGCAACGAAAGCGCGCATCGCGGCGATCAGGGGCGTGGCGCCTGTTTGCTCGATGGTGGCGGCTCCCCCCGGGACGGAGCCCGTCCAGTTGAGGTGCTCGCCAGCCGCGGCGGGCACCAGATGGATGCGGGCCCGCTCGATGATGGGGCCGCACTGCGCCCAGTCCGACGACGGCGCGAACGCGGCATCCAGCGCGCGTGCCGGGTCGCCGTCGCAAGCCGGCTCTTCGATCCAGCAGAAGCCATCGTCGACGCGCGGCTTCGGCAGATTGTCCGCTCGCGCGACCCAGTAATCGAGCAACGCGCCTTCCAGATCTGAAACTCTCATCTCGGCTCCTCATGGAGATCGTATGTGGCGAATTCAGCATCGATTGTGCATCAAGTTCGTGTTGCGCTTTGTGACGCCGCGAGCGTCTTGCGCCGCCGGGTCATGCATGCTACCGGCGGCGCTGGCTGGTATCGCGCTGATCGCCGTGGATGCCGCCGTGGATGTCGCGCATGCCGCGCCGCGTATGCCGCCGCATATGACGCCGGTGACGGGCGGGCCGATCATCATTGACGCGCAAGGCGATTCGACGATGTGGGGCTACCAGACGTCCGACGCTTTCACCAGGTCGTGGCAATCGCCGAACAACCCGCCCGCCCTGTTGCAGGCGGCGCTGCAGGCCCGCTTCGGCCCGCACGTGATTGTGCAGAACAACGGCGTGCCCGGCGCGACGCTCGTCGATCGCGAGAGAGGCACTAACGGCTATGCGCTGCCGTACGCGCAATGGGCGGCGACATCGCCCGCGCGGATCGTGATCGTCAATTTCGCGCTCAACGATGCGGACAATCATTTGAAGGAGTCGCCAGAGAACTTTCGCGCGAACCTGGTGCGCTTTATCGAGGAATCGAAGCGCGCGGGACGGATCGTCGTGCTCGAGGAACCGAACCCCGTCGATTACGCCGTCAACAAGACCATCGTTCCGCGCTATGTGGCTGTGGTCGACGAGATGGCGAAGCACTACCGGCTCGCGCTTGTCCGTCAATATGCGTATATCGGCGCGATCCGTAACTGGCGGTCGCTATTGATCGACCATGTGCATCCGACGGATGCGCTTTACCGGCTCAAGGCGCAAAGGCAACGCGAAGTGTTGGAGCCTATTGTGGCAAAGCTCGCATCAAGGAAATGATCCCTGGCCGCAATTCACTCTGGATTGGGCTTATATCTTTGTGGGCAGAAAAGATTGACACGCGGCAAGCGTCGCGTCGGTGCATTGCCCGCTGTCTCTGGCGGGAGAAGCGTTCGGGGACTGCAAGACGGAACAAGCTGTTAGCAACAACAGATTGGGGAACGGCACGCCGGGTGTGACGTCTCGCGCACTTCCGTTGCAGGTGCGAATGCGAGCCGATGTACCGTCTGGACAGGCATCGCCCGCCTCGCGACGATGGGTGTCCTTCGCTGCATTCTCATTCGAGCGGCTTGCACAGTCCACAGACTGTTTTGACAGGCAATGACCTCCGTTCCGGCTGGCAACAGCTGCATCGTTTCAATCGAACCAGTTGTCTCGCCTTGAAGCGGACGGGACAACACCAAGCTACCCTGCATGACAGCGTCCGGTGTCGTCGGTCGTTTTTCTGGCAGTCAAGTTATATTTAGGGTTTGCATGATTGACGGATCAATCCAAGGTTATCCAGCCGTTGCCTGGCGAAACTGAGTGCCAACTCACTTCCGGCCCAACCCAGGATGTCATTGGCCTTTTGTGCAACATCGCTTTCCATATGCATCGCGTCGGAGAGATAGGTCTCAGCAGGGTCTTTACACGCGCTCCCGCTTTCCGATTTAATCTGCGAGAGCAAGCGACTTGCTCTATCGTTTATATCAGCGACACCTTCGTCATAGCACTGTTGAAGAATCAACCCACATCCCGTCGAGCAGGTTAAACGATCCTGCTTCGTGCGGCCCATGCATTTTTGAAAGACGTCCATATCAGGCGCCTTCGAATATGCGCCGGAGGCCAGGAACAAGCACAACACACCAATCAAACCGTTTGAAATCTTTTTCATTTTCGCAAATACAGCCTCACTCTGGTCGAGATAAATTCACTTGCACAGAAATATGCTTTGGCGTCGGCGCTGAAAATTCGGTTTCCGAAGGAACCCAATCTGTGAAAATATCTCATGTACACCAGGAGAAAACGAATCTCTCGAATAGCCAAACCCTCCACCATTCACCAGTTATTCACTCTGTCGAGTGTACTGTCGAGAAATCCATAGTCACTCACTCTGTTTATATTCCGCGTTCCATCGTGATGCTTCCACACCCAAAAAAACCACCGCTATCACAACCCGCCGACGGGGTCGAAGTCCGCACCATCGCTGGAGGTGGTGACCTGCCTGGGCAGGAACGGCGGGGGCAACGGGTTTTCCACTTGCCATCATGACTCTGCGGACCGGCGAGAACATAATCGGCGCGGCGCGTCAGGACATGCCTACTTGCGCACGGGAATTCATGCCGCCCGGTCGTGCCGCGCCACTTCTTTGAGAGCAGGATCAGACGGCGCCTGCGCGCTGCCACTTCGGACATCGTATAGAGGTAAAATTTATGCCTCTCGTAGAGAATGCGCGGCAATCCATTTTTATCAAAACCATGTTCCGCCTCCCAATGTCCTTTGCCAACCGTCTCTTGCTTCATCAATGCTTTAATAGCGGCAGCTTCACAACCAAATGAATTCGCCAGATAAGTAAAATGATCTTCTGTTAGCAAAATTGTTTTTGGATAGTTCAGTTTCGACCCAAGCACATTCAATGCGACTGTCTGCGGCTTCCCGTTGTCCACGACTTTATAGTGGTGCTCAATAGTAGTCGTTGCTTTTGTCTTTTCGTCAATGGTCGTTTCTTTGCGTTTTGTCGGACTGTCTTTCTTGACTTTTCCCTGCTCGGTTACTTTCTGTGACCAGCCGATATAAGGCCCGAATTCTTTAACCAGCCGCTCGATAGTCATGATCTCGCCCTGCTTGACAACGGGAAGATTCAAATCCTGCTCGAATTCCTCCTTCGGCGTCAGCTTCGTGGTTGCTTCGAGGTGATACTCGGGGCTGACAATCGTGAAGGCGCTGATGTCCTTTTTTGGCGTCACGGTTTGTCCCACGAAGGCGTCTTCTCCAGGATCGGTCCCGGCGATGCGTTGATGATACCGCTGCCGTTGATCTGGATATACGAGCCGCCCGCGCCGATCCACACTTCCTTCGCTGCGGTGATGACGACC
>NZ_JAGIPX010000054.1 GCF_017814945.1 Paraburkholderia sp. LEh10 | reverse complement strand
GGGGCGGCACTTACTTTCTTTGCCGCGGCAAAGAAAGTAAGCAAAGAAAGCCGCTCACCCCGCCAATGCTTGACCCTCGCCCACGGGCTCTCAACGTCCCCGCACTTCGCATGGCAGTGTGTTGACTTTGCCCGTTGCCCACGCGCTGATTGAATGCCTCACCCGCTCCACGCGCTCATACAGCGGCTACCCGTCCGTGATGCTTCAGTGCCCTGTGCGGCAAACATATGTCGGTTGTCGCGCCTCACAGGGCAGCGCCCGAACTGTGCAGGCACGTCGCGCAGCGAAGGTGTCCTGATTGCGCGAAGGCCTACATAGGTTTGCCGCGCAGGGGCGCTGGATAATCGAGGGCATGGCTTGCAATGCGGGTACATGAAGCGGGTGAGGCGCAATCAGTGCGTGGGCAACGGGCGTGGGCGAGCACACTGCCGCGATAAAAACGGGGATGGTGAGAGCCCGTGGACAAGCGTCAAGCATTGGCGGTGTGAGCGGCTTTCTTTGCCTCCTTTCTTTGCCGCGGCAAAGAAAGGAGGTGCCGCCCCGCACAGGGGCAACGCCCGCGCCGCGAGGCGCTATCGCGGATGCCAGCGAAAGCGGCAAAACAATGCCAGCGAAAGCGGCAAAACAATGCCAGCGATAGCGGCAAAACATTGCCAGCGCTAGCGGCAAAACAAACCGCAAAGTCCAAATCCTAGTGCACTACCAAACCCCCATCATTGGAAAGCCGATGCGAATGCACCCGCAGCAGTTCAACAAACCGCTGCGCCGGCTCAGCGAGAGCCTCATCCTTGCGAGTAAGGAGCCCAAACCCAGCAAGGCTCTTCCCAATCTCAACAGGCAATCCGACAAGCAGCTTGCCACGCACGTGGTCCCTCACCACGGACTCAGGCAACATCGCAACGGCATCATAGTTCTCGAGCAATTGCAGCGTCGCAAAGATCGACGCACATTCAGTCAGATTGGCTGGCGTGCCAAGCCCCGCGCGCGCCAGTTCCTCTTCGAACAGCACCCGCGCCGGACTCGTGATGGGTTGCGCAACCCACGGCCAGTCCATCAGCTCGGCAAGCGTGACCGACTTGCGCTTCGTCAGTGGATGCACCGCGCGCACGACCAGCACGAGCGTCTCCCGCGCGAGCGGCTCAAAACTGAAATCGTTATGCTGCAAAGGATCCGTCAAACGCCCGAGCGCCAGATCCACTTCGCGCCGGTGCAGCAATTGCACCACCTGATCGCTGGTTTCGCCAAGAATGCATACATGCAAAAGCGGCCGCTCCGTTTTCAACTCGGCGACAGCCATCGCCAGCAGGTCGGGCGCGGCGCCCATGATCGCGCCAACAGTCAACTGCCCATGGCCGCCTTTGCGCTTCACGTCGAGGTCTTCGGCAAAGCGCATCAGCTCAGCAAGCGCGCGCCGCGCGTACGCGAGCGTGACGACGCCGAGCGGCGTCGGCTGCATGCCGCGCGCGTTGCGTTCGAACAGCAAAAAGCCAAGCGCTTGTTCGATATCGCCGAGCATGCGGCTCGCGCTGGGCTGCGCGACGTTGATGGCATCGGCAGCCTGATGAACATTGCGGGCATTGTCGAGAGCGACGAGCAGCGCAAGATGCTTGAACTTGAGCCGGTTGACGAGGGCGACGGTGGCGGCGTTCTGGCTCATGAAAGGTCGGCTGTGCGATTCGGTTTGAGTATCGCCCAATCCCAACAACGGATTGAGATGCTATCGACGCCCGAATTATAGTCGTAGCGAGACGCTGCCAGAGAGAGCGGCCAATACGACTGAACAAGAGACTGGAGACAAGCCCGGCATGGAGACAATCGCTTTCCTGATGGTGCTGAACCCCGGCATGCGCGACGAGTACGAGCGCCGGCACCGTGAGATCTGGCCGGAGCTCGTCGATGCGCTGCACAACGCGGGCGTGCGCGATTACCGGATCTTTCTCGACGAAGCAACCCATCATCTGTTCGCGATACTCACGCGCACGGCCGATCATTCGATGGAGTGCCTGCCCGAACTCGCCGTGATGCGCAAATGGTGGGACTACATGGCCGACGTCATGCAGACGGCGCCCGACCATACGCCGCTGCAAGCGCCGCTCGTTCCAGTATTTGAGCTGACACATCCCTTCAACTGAATCGCGAGGTTCGCGGCGCGCATGCGCACGCGACGAAGGACGCGCCATGAAAGTTGTCGACCCGCACATTCACCTGTGGGATCTGAAGACGCATCGTTACCCGTGGCTCGACAATCCGGGTGTGTCGTTCGTCGGCGATGCGCGTGCGCTGAAGCACGACTATCTGATCGCCGACCTGATCGAGGACGCGAACGGAATCGAGTTGCTCAAGTGCGTGCACGTCGAGGCGAATCACGATCCGCAAGATCCCGTCGAAGAGACGCGCTGGCTGCAATCCGTCGCGGACGCTGCGCTCTCACGCTCGATGCCGAACGGTATCGTCGCCGCCGTCGACCTGTCCGCCGACAACGCCGCCGAAGTTCTGGAAGGGCACGCCGCCTTTGCCAACACGCGCGGGGTGCGGCAAATCCTCAACGTGCATCACGACAAGCTGTACGACTACGTGGGCCGCCATTTCATGCGCGACGCCAGATGGCGAGAGAACTTCAAGCTGCTGCCGCGACATCGGATGTCGTTCGACATCCAGTTGTATCCGTCGCAGATGGAAGAAGCGGCCGCGCTCGCCAAACAGCACGACGACACGCAGTTCATCGTCAATCATGCGGGCATGTTCGTCGACCGCGATAGCGTCGCCGGTTATCGCGCGTGGCGCGAAGGGATGAAGACGCTCGCGCAATGCCCGAATGTCGCGGTGAAGATCAGCGGACTCGCGATGTTCGATCATCAATGGACGGTCGAAAGCCTGCGGCCTTATGTGCTCGAAACGATCGACACGTTCGGCGTCGAGCGCGCGATGTTCGCGTCGAACTTCCCGGTCGATGGGCAGTTCGGCACGTATGACGAGCTGTGGCGTGCGTACGCATCGATTGTCGGCGCGGCAAGCGGGATGGAAAAGGACGCGCTCTTCGTGCGCAACGCCGAACGCTTCTATCGAATCTGAATTCACGCAGTCGCAGCATGAAGGAGGGAGCGTGCAGCAACATACTCAGGAAGTGCCGAGGCTGGAACTGCGGTACGCGAGCAAAGCGTTCGGGCGCGTGCGCGCGCTATCGGACGGCGAGCTCGTGCTGCGGCCCGGCGAAGTACATGCGCTGCTCGGTGAGAATGGCGCGGGCAAATCGACGCTCGTGATACTCGCGGGCGTCCATCAGCCGGATACGGGCGAGTTGTTCATCGACGGCATCGAGCGCCGCTTCGCCACGCCTGCCGAGGCGCGTGACGCGGGACTCGCCGTCATCTATCAGGAACCGACGCTGTTCTTCGATCTGTCGATTGCCGAGAACATCTTCATGGGACGGCAGCCCGTCGACCGTTTAGGACGCATCCGGCACGACGCGATGCGCCGCGAAGTCGATGGGCTGCTCGCGTCGCTCGGCGTCGAGCTGCGCGCGGAGCGCCTCGTGCGCGGGCTGTCGATCGCCGATCAGCAGGTGATCGAGATTGCGAAGGCGCTGTCGCTGAACGCGAACGTGCTGATCATGGACGAACCGACGGCGGCGTTATCGCTGCCCGAAGTCGAGCGGCTCTTTGCGATCGTGCGCAAGCTGCGCGAGCGCGATGTCGCGATTCTGTTCATCACGCACCGGCTCGACGAAGTGTTTGCGTTGACGCAGCACGTCACGATCATGCGCGATGGCGCGAAAGTGTTCGATGCGCCCACCTCGGAGATGACGACGGAGTCCGTGGTCGCGAAGATGGTCGGGCGCGATCTGGAAACGTTCTATCCGAAGGCGGACGTGCAACCCGGCGATGTGCGTCTGTCGGTGCGCAACCTGACACGCGTCGGCGTGTTCAAGGACGTGTCCTTCGACGTGCGCGCGGGCGAAATCGTCGCGCTCGCGGGCCTCGTCGGCGCGGGCCGCAGCGAAGTGGCGCGCGCGATCTTCGGCATCGATCCCGTCGACTCGGGCGAGGTATTGATCGCGGGCAAGCGTCTCGCGATGGGCAATCCCGCGGCGGCCGTGCGCGCGGGCCTGGCGCTCGTGCCGGAGGACCGCCGTCAGCAAGGGCTCGCGCTCGAGCTGAGCATTGCGCGCAATGCGTCGATGACGGTGCTCGGACGGCTCGTGCGTCACGGCCTGATTTCGACGCGCAGCGAAACGCAGCTCGTGACGCGCTGGGGCGCGCGGCTGCGCCTGAAGGCGAGCGATCCGTCCGCGCCCGTCGGCACGTTGTCGGGCGGCAATCAACAAAAGGTGGTGCTCGGCAAATGGCTCGCGACGGGTCCGAAGGTGCTGATCATCGACGAGCCGACGCGCGGCATCGACGTCGGCGCCAAGGCGCAAGTGTATGGCGCGCTGTCCGAGCTCGTGCAGGAAGGCATGGCTGTGCTGATGATTTCGAGCGAACTGCCCGAAGTGCTCGGCATGGCGGACCGCGTGCTGGTGATGCACGAAGGCCGCATCAGCGCCGAGATCGCGCGCGCCGAAGCGAGCGAAGAGGGGATCATGAGCGCGGCGCTCGGACAATCGGCGGCATTACTGGGGCGTGCAGCATGATCCGGCATTCGACTACTTCTCATGCGGCGTCGATCGGGCACGCGCCGCTGCAAAGCACGGGAACGGGTCCGGGCGGCATCGTCGGGACGATTGCGAAGAGCCGCGAGACGACGCTCTTCATCGTGTTGATCCTGCTGATACTCGGAACGTCGCTTGCGCGGCCGCAGTTCCTCAATTTGCAGAACCTGCGCGACGTGCTGCTCAATGTATCGATCATCAGCTTGCTGACGGCGGGCATGACAGTCGTGATCCTGATGCGGCACATCGATCTCTCCGTTGGCTCGACGGTCGGGATTAGCGCATACGCCGTCGGCAGCCTGTATGTCGCGTTTCCATATATGCCCGTGCCGGTGGCGCTCGCGGCGGGCGTCGCAATCGGGTTCGTCGCGGGCGGGATCAACGCGCTCCTGATCGCGGTGGGGCGTGTGCCTTCGCTGGTGGCGACGCTATCGACGCTTTACATCTTCCGTGGCGCCGACTACGCGTGGGTGCACGGCGGCCAGATCAACGCGACGAGTCTGCCCGACGCGTACTCGCGTCTCGCGACGGGCACGCTGCTCGGCATTCCGACGCTCGCGCTGGTCGCCTCCGTCGTGCTGTTCGCGCTGTCGTTCTATCTGAAGCACTTCCGCGCGGGACGCGAGCACTATGCGATCGGCTCGAACCCCGAGGCGGCGCGGCTCGCCGGCGTCAATGTCGAACGACGCGTGATGTCGGGCTTCTTGCTGTCGGGTGCGATTGCGGGCTTCGCGGGCGCGCTGTGGCTTGCGCGCTTCGGCACCGTCGATGCCAGCACTGCGAAGGGAATCGAGTTGCAGGTCGTGGCGGCCGCCGTGGTCGGCAGCGTCGCGATCACGGGCGGCGTCGGCACGATACTCGGCGCGACGCTCGGCGCGCTCGTGCTCGGCGTGATCAGCATCGCGCTCGTCGTGCTGCACGTGTCGCCGTTCTGGGAGCAGGCGATCGAAGGCGCGCTGATCGTCGCGGCCATCGCCGCCGACACGCTGCTCGCCCGCTCCGTCGCCAAACGCATGATGAGGAAACGCGGTCATGGCTAAACCCGATTCGGCGCTGCTCACGCGCAAACGCGAAACGCCGCTGCGCTGGGAAACCTTGCTGGTGATCGTGCTGATCGTGTCGCTCGGTCTAGGGCGCGCGCTGTCGCCCGTGTTCCTGACGGGCGCGAACCTCAGCAACGTGCTGGCCGACCTGACCGAGATCGCGTTGATGGCGCTGCCGATGACGCTCATCATCGTCGCGGCGGAGATCGATCTATCCGTCGCATCGGTGCTCGGCGCATCGAGCGCGCTGATGGGCGTGCTATGGCACATGGGCTTGCCGATGCCCGTCGTGATCGCGCTCGTGCTGCTGTTCGGAATGATCGCAGGACTGTTGAACGGACTTGTGATCGTGAAGCTGAACCTGCCGTCGCTCGCGGTGACGATCGGCACGCTCGCGCTGTTTCGCGGTCTCGCGTATGTGCTGCTCGGCGATCAGGCCGTGGCCGATTTCCCCGCGGGTTATACGGCATTCGGCATGGAGACGCTCGGCGGCACCTTCATACCGCTGCCGTTCGTCATCTTGATCGTGTGCGCGGTGCTGTTCAGCGTGCTGCTGCAGGCGACGGCTTTCGGCCGCAGCCTCTACGCGATCGGCGCGAACTCGACGGCGGCCGCTTTTTCGGGCATCGAGGTCGCCAAAGTACGGCTGCGCCTGTTCGTGCTGTCGGGCTTCATGAGCGCGCTTGCCGGCATCGTCTACACGCTGCGCTTCACGAGCGCGCGCGGTGACAACGGCGAAGGCTTCGAACTTTCCGTGATCGCGGCCGTGCTGTTCGGCGGCGTGAGCATTTTCGGCGGGCGCGGGTCGATGGTCGGCGTGCTGCTGTCGCTGCTCATCATCGGCGTGTTGAAGAACGCGCTCACGCTCGACGACGTGTCGAGCGAAACGCTGACCATCGTGACGGGCGCGCTGCTGCTCGCATCGGTGCTGATTCCGAACCTGGTCGCGCGCTGGCGCGCGATGCGCGACCGCAAGCTGATCGCCGCACAGACATTGGCGAAGCCGGCTGCGCGATGAATCTGTTCCCGATTGAGCCGTTCATCATCGATCGACAAACCCGGACAACACAAGTCCGATTCACCACCAGGAGACAACACATGAACAAACCACTGCGTCACGCGGGAGCGGTGATGCTCTGCGCGGCCTGGCTGGCCGTCAGTGTCGCGGCGTCGGCTGCCGGCATCAAGACGGACCTGAAGATCGCTTTCGTGCCGAAGCAGATCAACAACCCGTACGAAGTGATCGCCGACGATGGCGGCATGGCTGCCATCAAGGAGTTCAAGGGGCAAGGCAAGGTGGTGGGGCCATCGGACGCGGGCGCTTCGTCGCAAGTGTCGTACATCAATACGCTGACGACGCAGCGCCAGGACGCGATCGTCATCGCGGCCAACGATGCGAACGCGCTCGTGCCGTATCTGAAGAAGGCGATGTCGCAAGGGATCAAGGTCGTGACGTTCGACTCCGACACGGCGCCCGAGGGCCGCCAGCTGTTCGTGAACCAGGCGAACGCGGAGAGCATCGGGCGTGGCCAGATTCAGCTCGTGTCGAAGCTGATGGGCGGCGAGGGCGAGTTCGCCATTCTCTCGGCGACGCCGAACGCGACGAACCAGAATACGTGGATCAAGTGGATGCAGGAGGAGTTGAAGAAGCCCGAGTATTCGAAGATGAAGCTCGTGAAAATCGCGTACGGCAATGACGACGACCAGAAGTCGTTCGTCGAGACGCAAGGCTTGTTGCAAGCCTATCCGAACCTGAAGGCGATCGTCGCGCCGACGTCGGTTGGCATCGCGGCGGCGGCGCGCTATATCTCGTCGTCGTCGAGCAAGGGCAAGGTCGCCGTGACGGGCCTCGGCACGCCGAACCAGATGCGCGCGTTCGTCAAGAACGGCACCGTGAAGGCGTTCCAGTTGTGGGACCCGGGCCAGTTGGGTTATCTCGCCGCGTACGCTGCGGCGAATCTGGCGTCGGGCGCGATCTCGGGCAAGGAAGGCGAATCGTTCGATGCGGGCAAGCTCGGCAAGCGCACTATCGGCGCGCAAGGCGAGATCATTCTCGGGCCGCCGACTACGTTCGATGCGAGCAATATCGACAGCTTCAACTTCTGACCTTCAGCCAGACGCTCGACGAAAGCGGGGCCGCTCGCATCAGCGTCCCTGTTTCTTTCGATGCGCTCCGATGACTTTTCAGGCGAGCCCGTTATCCTGCGCGTACTTGACGAGCTCGGCGTTCGTTCGCAGCCTGAGTTTCTTCATCGCGGTCGTCTTTTGCGTCGCGACGGTGGAGATCGACCGATGCAACTGCCGCGCGATGTCGGTCAGCGCAATGCCTGCGACGAACTGGCGGACCACTTCCAGTTCTTTCTTCGTCAAGCCCGGCTTGTGGGGCTCGCTGCCGTCACGGGCGGAGTGCCCCAAACGGTTGCGAATTCTTTCTGAATAGTACGGACGGTGATTGCGCATGATTTCCTGCGCGGCCGTCTGGAATTCCTCGACACCCTCGCATTTGTCCACGATGCCCGCCACACCCGCGCGGCTCAGCCGGTAAAGGACATCGTCATTGTTGAGCATCGTGAACACGAGGATGGGCACGCTCGGGTGATGCCGGCGCAGCCGGGCAATCAAGTTGAGTCCGTCCGTTTCGCTCTGGGTGCTGTCCATCGACAGGTCGGTGATGATCAGATCCCATGCGCCTTCGCCGAGCGTATTCAGCAATTCATGTCCGGATCTCGCCGCCGTGACGACGGCGAAGCCCGGCAAGGTGCCAAGCGCATTGGCGACGGCATGTCGAATAACGGGGTGGTCGTCGGCGATGGCAATCCTGACGTCGCAAGTAGCGTTCATGTTATTAACCAAAGCGGTTTCGGATATACCGTCGTTGAAGTCGAGAAGCCTGGCGGAACAACGTCGCAGTCTGAGCGACTGGAATAGGCAAGTTCTCAGGTCGGACAGATTCTATCTTGTGAAGCGGCGATGAATCAAACCGTGTGAATAGGCGTCTTATAGATTTTTTGCAAAATCAATAATTGAACAGATCTGGATCGTATAGTAATCCGAAAAAAATAGAAGAATTCCGATAGCGAGGCATCGCGTGCAAAGGGATAATTTCGCGCTCGGAAGCTTCTGGCAAAGATAGATGTTTGACCGTTCCTAAATTGGATGGAAGGTAAATGGCGGTGCGGAATAGGTTTTCTATTTGCCTTGCGATGCTCGGCCTGATGTTCGATGCGTCGAGTGCGCACGCTGATGCGGGTGTCGACAGGCTCGATATGACTCGATCGTCCGTCGAAAAGGATCGGCCTGCGGGGCACAGGCCGGTCAGTGCGCGTCGCGCAACCCGGCTCGTCCATTTGCGGCATCGGCATCCGAATGCGAAACGGGTGCGGCTGGTCGCCGCGCGATCCGCGCACAGGCCATTTGCTTTCCATTGCCGGCATTGCTTGCAGGTGAGCTTCAGTGGCGTTCGTCTGCATCGGCCGGTTCTGCATGCGTTACGCGACCCTCAACGGGCTGCGCCGGCGGCTGGCCCGCTTGCGGCGACGCGTTGCGCGGACGGATGTGGCGCTCCGGGTGACGATTTCGTTTCACATGACGTGGCCGGTTCCGTCGACAGTGAGCCGGTGGCCGTGCGTCCTCAGGCGGTCGATTACGGCGGCTGGTTCGGGGGTGAGCGTCCCGTGGCCGTCAGCGCCGAACAAAGCGCGCCTTCCGTCGAGCAGACGATCGCGTCGAACGTCGCGACGGCGGATCAGGTGGATGGAGCAGCAAAGCTGATGCTGCTGATTGCGGCGGCGCCTGCTGCAGCCACGGTGTCTCGCTGGAACGCATCGTTACCATCAGGGGACAGTGTCGTGGCTGTGAAGTACTGACGGGGCCAATTCCGTCAGTGGTGCAATGAAGAAAATGTTTTTAGGGGCCTCCTTAAGGAAAGCAATATGGAAAGAGTAGACCGTAGCGCATTGGCAAATGAAAAGCTGGAGTTGGCTGGCGGCAGCAGTTCAAGCTCCAGTGCCAGCTATAGCTCGAGCACCAACACCATCTCGATTGTGGTGATGGCCAGCAGCAGTTCATCGGGCAAAAGTGGCGGCGGCGGTGTCAGCGGTGGCGGCGGCAACGTTCCGCATCCACCCAGGCATTAAACGATTGTTGGCGCGCGATGACCATTGGACGTTGTCGTAACCGGCATCGTGAAATGCTCGTTGCGCCGATCAGGTATTAGCGGAGTCGTTCCGTTAAGTGTGCAGTAGAAAGTAGTTTGTTCAATTCCAAAACAAGGAAAAGAAAGTGCAAAAAGTAGACCGTAACGCATTGGAAAAGGCGACGCTGGCGGGTGGTTGCTGCAAGTCGTCGACGAGCAAGAGCACGAGCACCAGCACCAGCACGAGTTCGAGCACGAACACCATCACGATCGTCGTCAGGAAGTAAAGCGTTGAGCGGCAGCCGTCGTCGGCTCGCAAGAGCCGCATGGCGCTGCCGCATTCGACGTTGACGGCAAAGTGCCTAATGAGCCCCACGCCGGCGCGTGGGGCTTTGCGTTTTGCGTCTTCGCTCGTCGTCGACATCGGATGACCTGATGCCCTAAACGCGCTCCACAAGAAACGCCGCCATGTACGTGCGGCAATTCAGGCTAACCCTATGAGAATATCGTCGTGGCTGCGCTGGCCGCGCGCGATGCGGCGCGCACGGCTCGTCGTACTTCGCGCAGTGATGTCCCGCGTTCCGCTTGCCGCACTCGAGCCCATTGCAAACGCACTCTCGATGCCGCGGGCGCTGCTCGATGCGAATCGCCGTGCGCGTGGTCGCGAGCGCGCCGATTTCGGCCGCGACGTGATGAAACTCACGACACTGCGCAATGGCCGCCTGCTCGCCGCTCCGGCGTTGGAAAAGCTGATCGACCAGCGCCTGCATTTCGGACGCCAGCGCCGGCTCGACGAAGCTTGGCCCGATCTTCAGCGCATCGCCGGTTCGCTTGCGCAAACCATCGCGGGGCTCAAGCGGCAAGCGCCGGGACGTCCCATCATCGTGTCGCCGTTTCATTACGTATCGCAGTACGCAAACATCTATGTGATCGACGATCTGCGCGCGAAGCTCGGGCTTGCGCGAATCGGCGTCGTGTCGGGCGTGCCGCGCGATCTCTACGGCAGCGACGACGCGATGATTCCTAACATCGACGTGCTGTACACCTACGACCAAGACAATCGCAGCGGCCTCGGCCTGCAGGTCGCGCGCTCGCTCAGGCGCAGCGGCGTCGTCGTGATCTTCGCCGACGTGCCGCCATACACGCTTCATCGTTATCCGATGGAGACGATAGGCGTGTCGATCTTCGGGCAGGCCGCGTGCATTCACAACGGCGTGTTCCGCATGGGCGCGCCGCTCGACGCGATCCTGCTGCCGTTCTACCTGCGCTTTGAGCGCGGCAGGTTTAGCGGCACGGTGCTGGAACCTGTATCGCTAAAAGATCCATGCGCGCCGCAACGGGTCGCGCGTGACATCGAGCAGGCGCTGATGAACAACTTCGACCGCTCGCTCATCGCCGGTCATCCTTCGCTGTATGCGTTTGCGCCCGCGAAATAGGCGTTGACGAATCGATGCGGGCTGTAGCGGCCGCGCAAAACATCATGGAACCAACCAGTCTTCCCCAATTCAACGATGTGCGGTGGCGATGGATCGCGTACGGCGCGTCGGGCGTCGTCGTTGCCGCCGTCGCGTTCGGTTTTCTGCACGAAGTCGAGCTCAAGCAGGACGTCCAATGCGAGATCGTGTCGCCATCCGATGTCAAGGTGCAGGGCCTGAGCGGTCTCGTGTCGACCGTTTATGTGCGCCCCGGCGAGCGTGTGATGCAGGGCATGCGGCTCTTCAGCGTGCAGCGCGATCTTTCGCTCACGAGCGACGGGCAGCGGCGTCCCGCGTTTGACGAGCAGATGCGCGATCAACAGGTCCGCACGGCCGACCAGCAATACGAGCAGCGCAAGGCGCAGCTTGCGGCGCAACTCGACACGGCGAACGCGACGGTCGCCAGCCGCCGCGCGGAGATGAGCGCGCTCGACGAACAGATCGCGCAGAACCGGCAGCTCGTGAACGAGGCACAGCAGAAGCTGAGCCGGCTGCAATCGGTGTCCGACTACGTGACGGCTGACCGCATCGAGCAGGCGAGCGTGGACACGCATCAGATGAAGATCTCCGTCGCGCAAGGTGTCGCACGGCGCCGGCAACTGGATGGAGAGATCGCGGCGCAACGTGGCACACAAAGCGATCTGGCGGCGCAACTGAAGGAGAACGACGCGCGCCACGCGCGTGAGATTCAGGACATCCGGATGCGCTACGAGCAGTCGCGCCAGGATTCGACGATCTCCGCGCCGAAGTCGGGTGTGGTCACGTTTTCGAGTCTCGTGCCCGGCCGCACGCTCGACGCCGCCGATGTCGCCCTTGTCATTTCGACCGACAACCAGGGCGCGCTGCGCGCCGCGCTGCGCATTCCGTCGCGCCGCCGCGGCTTCGTGCGGACGGGGCAAACAGTGCGCCTCAAGTTCGATGCGTTTCCATACGTCAGGTTCGGCAGCTACGAGGCGCGCATCGATGCGATCTCGCAGACCACGGTGCAGTCGCCGATGTCGCCGGCGCCTGCGTCGCCCGCCTCGCCGAAAGACACGGGCGACGGCGACTTCATGGCCTGGGCGACGTTGCGCGGCAAGACATTCGACTACGGCAGCCAGCATTTCGACATCCTGCCCGGCATGCGCGCGACGGCGAGCATCGTGGTCGAGCGCAGAACGATTGCGCAGTGGGTGCTGGAGCCGTTGTTCCGTACGATCAGAGGTTGAAGGCAATGCGCGTGATTTATCAAAACGAAGTCGCGGAATGCGGCTATGCGTGTCTTGCGATGGTGCTCACGCATCTTGGCCGCGCGACCGAGGTGCGCGAGTTGTCCGCCTACCGGCCCATCTCCGCGAACGGTCTGTCGCTGATGGACCTGTACGACATGGCCACCGAATTCGGGCTGGCGGTGCAGGCGTACCGTTTCGGCATCGATGACCTGCCGGCCGTCAAGCGCGGCTCGATCCTGCATTTCGGCGGCGCGCATTTCGTCGTGTTCGAAAAGAGCGGGCACGGCTATGTGCAGGTCCTCGACCCGGCGACGGGTAGGCGGCGCATTTCGATGGACACATTTGCGTCGGCTGTGTCGGGTTTCCTGCTCGAATGCTCGCCGACGCCCGCGATGCCGCGCATCCGCGCGAAGTCCCAGGTGCCGAGGGCGCTCGCGCGTGTGCGCGCGCTGAACCCGGACTTGCGGCGGCATCTCGCGAAAGTCATGTTCGTGATGCTGGGGAGCCAGTTCGCGATTCTCGCGGCGCCTTACCTCGGCAACCTGACGCTTGACTATGTCGTCGCTGCCGACAACATCAGCCTGCTGAACGTGCTGGTGCTGACGTTCGCGGGCATCTTCGCGGTGGGCGCGCTGAGCCAGTATGTCGAGGTGCGTCTCGTCGAATTGCTGCATCAGCGCGTGCAGATCAACGCGACGCAGGGCCTGCTGGGGCATCTGCTGCGCAATCCGATGTCGTGGTTCGAGAAGCGGCACGTCGGCGATGTGTTCGCACGCGTGAAGGCGCAGGACGAAATCAGCGTGCAGGCAACGCGCACCTTCACGCGTATGTGCGTCGACGCGACGGTCGGTGTGCTTGCGCTGGCGCTGATGCTGATTCAGAGCCGGATGCTGACGGGCGTGGCGCTCGCGATGTTCGCCGTCTATCTGTCGATCGCGATCGGCATGTTCGCGCCGATGCGCGACAACCATGCGCTCGTATTGGAAACATCCGCCCGCTGCGACGATGCGCTGATCGAGACGATCCGCGCGGCGTCGCTGATCAAGCTCGCGCAAGGCGAGACGCGGCGCACGGCGATGTTCATGACGAAGTATCGCGAGTACGTGGCGTCGCTCTTGACCGACAACCGTTTGCGCAGCGCGCGCGATGCCTTCCTGAAGGCCGTGCAATACGCGGACACGATAGCGATCACATGGGTCTCCGCGCGGCTGATGCTGGGCGGAAAGATATCGGTCGGCGTGTTCTACTCGTTCCTGATCTACAAGTCGTTGATGTCGGAACGCTTCGCATCGCTGGTCGATGGCGTGTTCCTGCATTTCATGCTGAGCGTGCCCGTCGCGCGCGTGGACGACATCGCCGAATGTGAAGGGGAGCGCTATACGCCCGCCGCCGACATGCAGCGCGCGGCGGAAGTGCGTTCGTTCGAGCGCATCGAAGTGCGCGACGTCACGTTCAGCTACGGGGTATCGGACCAGCCTGTGCTGAAGAACGCGAGCATCGACATTCACGCGGGCGACAAGATTGCGATCACGGGTCCATCGGGCGCGGGCAAGTCGACGCTCTTCAAGCTGTTGTCCGCCGCCGAGCCATTGCAGCACGGGCAAATAGCATTGAATGGCATCGCATGGCCGAACCTGAGCGTCGACGAAATACGCCGTCACGCCGCGCATATGCGCCAGGGCGATCTGATTCTGCACGGATCGATCGCGGACAACGTCTCGCTGTTTTCGGGCAGCATCGACGAAGCGCGCCTTCAGTCGACACTCGAAGACGCCGGCCTGTGGAGCGACGTGATGCGTCTGCCGATGCGCACGCGCACCATCATCAGCGATACGATCGCGAATATTTCCGCAGGCCAGCGGCAGCGCCTGCTGCTTGCGCGTGCGTTGTACCAGAACCGCAGCCTGCTGCTGCTCGACGAGCCCACGTCGAATCTCGATCCCGCTTCCGTCAGGCAGATCGGCGCACTGTTGCAGCGGGTCGATTGCACCGTCGTCGTCATTACGCACGACATGGCGCTCGCCGCGACGTTCAATCACCGCTACCGGCTCGTCGATGGCGCGCTCGTGCGTGAGGCTCCGGACTTCAGTCACTTCGATGCAGTCGATACATCGCATGTCTAGATTCAGAACTTCGATGATTGCCGCCATCGTGTTTTGTATGGCAGGGCCGGGCGCGCGGGCCGCCGATCTCGTCACTGTCGTTCAACAGGCGCTCGGCCACGATGCCGATCTCGCGCAGGCGCGCGCCGCGTTCGTCGCCGCGAAGGAGGCCGTGCCGCAGGCGCGCGCGGCATTGCTGCCGCAGCTTTCGGGCGGCTGGGGGCGCACGTACAACAGCATCGAGATGCAAGGCCTTCCGCGTCAGTCGTACTGGCAGAACGGCTGGACCGTCTCGCTGACCCAGCCGGTCTTCGACTGGACGAGATGGACGACATACAGGCAGGCCGACTACGTCGAAGCGCGCGGCGCGGTGGATGTCGACGGTACGCAGCAAGCGGCACTGTTGCGCGCGGTGCGAGCCTATTTCGATGAGCTCGCCGCCGAGGACGAGGTCGAGCGCGCTGCCGACTACGCCGCCGCCGTCGATGCGCACATCCAGGTCCTGCAACGCAATCGTGCGGCGGGGGAAGCAACCGTCGTCGACGTGAGCGAGGCATTGACGACCCGCGAGCAGGTGACGCTGCAACAGACCGACGCGCAGAACGCACTGAGAACGAAGCGCCGCGCGCTCGAACAGACAACGGGCGCGCCGTTCGAGATGCTCGCGAGACTGCCCGATGCGCTCGCGCTGCCGCGTCTTGCACCCGAAGATGCCGACGCATGGGCGGCGCAGGCGAAGGAGCATGGCTACGCGGTCCAGCAAAAGCAGCTCGACTGGCAGATCGCGAAGCTCGATGTGAGCAAGGCAGAAGGTGCGCATTATCCGTCCGTCTACGCGACGGGCAGCTATACGCCGGCGGGTGCGGCGTCGGGCTATTCACGCCCGACCACGACGACAACGGGCATGTTGTCCATTTCGATTCCGCTGTATGCGGGCGGCGCGATGCAGTCGAAGGTGCGCGAAACCGAGGCGCTGCTGGACAAGTCGCACGAAGCGCTCGTCGGCGCGGCGCGTGCCGCCGATGGTTCCGCGCGCGACAACTATGCACGCTATCAGCAAGGACGCGTGCGCGTCGACATGCTGACGCATCTCGTCGCATCGTGCCGCGAAACGCTCGCGGCAACGCGCGTGGGCTACAGGGTCGGCACGCGCACGAGCACCGACGTGCTGCGCGCAATCGACACGCTGTACGCGATGCAGCGCGATCTGTTCGCCGCGCGCTACGACACCATCGTCGCGTTGATGCAATTGAAGGGCGATACGTCGACGCTCGGCTTCACGGACGTCGTGCAGATCAACGCGGTGCTGCATTGAAAAGCAATGAACTGCAGCGCAACGAACGCTTCGGGTAAAGAAGTGTCAAGAATGCGCCGTGCTGCGTAAGAGGCGTCAACGCTTCTTCAGGCGGCGCGTTTAGAGCGATGACCTTATCAGGTCGGGGCGGCTAATCAGCCGTTTAGTTAAATCCAGGGTTTTGAGGAATCAAGTCAATGAACAAGCACATCATCGCCGCCGCTCTGGCAGGTCTGTTCTCGGTCGCCGCATTTGCTCAGGCATCGGCCCCCGCCGCTACGGAAGCAGCGCCGGCAGCTGCATCGGCACCGGCCGCGAAGCACCATGCAAAGAAGCATCATGCAAAGAAGCACGCACACAAGAAGGCGGCGCCCGCAAAGGCAGCTAGCGTTGACGCAGCATCGGCAGCGCAGTAATTAGCGGGATCACCTGGCGTTACACGCTGGGTTTAAAGGAGGAAGCGCGGACTGAGCCGCCTTCCTCTTTTTTTGCGTCAACCGTTCGACGTGCGCTGGTTGGAAAGCGGACCGAGCGCGGTTGCGAAACGGCGCGCGCATTCCAGACCGAATGACGTGGGGCGCATGCCGCGATCACGTACGACATCGAAACCCATGCGCCACGCGGCGATGCGCTTGCCATAACAGGTCAACGCATCGAGCGACTGCATCACGAAGACGATGGACGGCAGAATGCGTTCATACAGCGTTTGCGCCTTCGCCTCGTCGCCTGCGGCAAACGCGCTGTAAATCGCGGCTTGCCAGTCGAAGGTATCGGGCGCGACGATCAAGCCCGCGCAACCGGCGCGCAGATTGTCGATCAGTTCCTGTCCGCCGCGCCCATTGAAGACAGGCAACATGCTGCTTTGTTCGCGCAGCCGTTCGATCGTCGATTGAACGATCGTGGCGGGGCCTTCGCCTTTTAGCCACTGGAATTGCGCGTACTGCGCCGCGAGCGCGACGAGCGATTGCACCGACAGGCCCACGCCCAGATACTCGGGCGCATTCTGAATGCCGACGGGCACGCTGACGCGCTGCATGATGTCGGCGAAGAAATCGAAGTAGAACGATTCGGGCCTGTCGCGTATCGATGGCGGTTGCAGCACCAGCGACGACGCGCCATGCTCGACGGCATCGTCCGCCAGCGCGAGTTGCGCATCGACAGTGTCGCCCGTGATCGTCACAGCCAGCGGCACGCGGTTCGCGAGATGCTCGCTCGTCCACGCGATAAAGCGGTGCTTCTCCTCGAGCGACAAACGGTTCACTTCCGTCGCAAGGCCGAGAATCACGATGCCGCTTGCGCCAGCCTCGATCGCGCTATCGATCTGCGCATCAATTGCGCGCCGCTCGAGCGCGTCGTTTGCGTCGAAATAAGCGTAAAGCACGGGCCAGATGCCGCGCGGCCAGAAGCGTGCTTGCGCCATGATCAATGCGAGTCGCGCGGCACGGGCGCGCCGCTCGCGCCGACGAGGAAGTCGAGGTCCGCACCCTGGTCGGCCTGCAGCACGTGTTCGACGTAAAGCCGGTAGTAGCCGCGCGCGGGCAGTTCAGGCGCTTGCCATGCCGCGCGCCGCCGTTCGAGTTCTTCGTCGGACACGTCCAGATGAAGGCGCCGTGCCGCGACGTCCAGCTCGATCATGTCGCCCGTTTGCACCAGCGCGAGCGGCCCGCCTGCCGCCGCTTCGGGCGACACGTGCAGCACGACGGCGCCATAGGCCGTGCCGCTCATGCGGCCGTCGGAGATGCGGACCATGTCGGTGATGCCTTTTTGCAGGACCTTTTTCGGCAGCGGCATGTTGCCGACCTCGGCGAAGCCCGGATAGCCTTTCGGCCCAGCGCCCTTGAGCACCATCACGCAATGCTCGTCGATATCGAGCGATGCGTCGTCGACTTTCGCGTGCAGTTCCTCGACGTTCTCGAACACCACCGCGCGCCCGCGATGCTTCAACAACGAAGCCGTCGCCGCGGATGGCTTGATCACCGCGCCATTCGGCGCAAGGTTGCCTTGCAGCACGGCGATGCCCGCTTGTGGCTTGAACGGTTCGTCGAAGGTCGTGATCACTTTCTGATCGTAGTTCGGCGCATCGCAGACGTTGTCCCAGATGGTTTTGCCGTTGACGGTCAACGCGTCGCGATGCAGCAGACCTTGCTCGCCCAGTTGCCGCAACACGGCGGGCAAGCCGCCCGCGTAGTAGAAATCTTCCATCAGATACTCGCCCGAGGGCTGCAGGTTCACGAGGCAAGGCACGTTCGATCCGAGCTCCCAGTCTTCGAGCCTGAGATCGACGCCGATGCGCCGCGCGAGCGCGATCAGGTGCACGACGGCATTCGTCGAGCCACCGATCGCCGCGTTCGTGCGGATCGCGTTTTCGAAGGCCTCGCGCGTGAGGATCTTGTCCATCGTCACGTCGTCGCGAACCATCTCGACGATGCGCCGTCCCGCCAGATGCGCGAGCACCTGGCGGCGCGCATCGACGGCGGGAATGGCGGCGTTGTGCGGCAGGCCGATGCCGAGCGACTCGACCATCGACGCCATCGTCGATGCCGTGCCCATCGTCATGCAGTGGCCGCGCGAACGGTTCATGCACGATTCGGCATCGATGAATTCCTGCTGGCTCAGCGTGCCCGCGCGGACCTCTTCGGACATTTGCCACACGCCCGTGCCCGAGCCGATCGTGCGGCCGCGAAACCGGCCGTTGAGCATCGGCCCGCCCGACACCGCGAGCGCGGGCAGATTGCACGACGCCGCGCCCATCAGGAGCGCGGGCGTGGTCTTGTCGCAGCCGACGAGCAGGATCACACCGTCGAGGGGATTGCCGCGTATCGACTCCTCGACATCCATCGATGCGAGGTTGCGAAACAGCATCGCCGTGGGCCGCAGATTCGATTCGCCCAGCGACATCACGGGAAACTCGAGCGGCAGGCCGCCCGCTTCGCGCACGCCGCGTTTGACGTACTCGGCGAGTTCGCGGAAATGGGCGTTGCAGGGCGTGAGTTCGGACCATGTATTGCAGATGCCGATGACCGGGCGGCCGTCGAATTCGTCGTGGGGTATGCCCTGGTTTTTCATCCACGAACGATGGATGAAGCCGTCCTTGTCGTTCCTGCCGAACCAGCTCTGCGAGCGGAGCTTGCGCATGGTGTCTCCCGTTTCTGTGTCCTCGGCATGGGCTGCCGTTGCGACACAGCTTAGCCTATTCGCCGCGCGAAGCGGCGGGCCGCAGGCGCTGTCACGACCCGCGGCGCGAGCCAGTTGCGCTGCAACAGAGCACGCATCGGCGAGCATGCCGCGCGGCCGTCAATGCCCGGCTGCACGGGCGCTAGCCGCTGCGGACGTGGCATGCGATCCTCATCGGACGCGGACCTTACCGAAAGCGACATGGACGCTTCCTCATCATGCACCGCAACATCGTCATAGACCCTTGTCACGCAAGGCTCACATCGATCCGCTAACGCGCGTTCGCTTTTTCGCGTGTCGTATTTCCGCAAGCGTCTGTCGTAATTAGTCGGCTAAGCGGGGTTTTTTCTAGCAACTATGTAGTCACACATGTGCGGGCCGGCGCCCGCACCACGAGGAGATGGACTCGATGAAATCCCCAAAGGTCGTGGTCGAAGGTTTATGTAAGGTTTTCGGGCCCAACCCGAAACTGGCTCAGGACATGCTCTCGCGAGGCGCGTCGAAAGACGAGGTGTTCGCCAGGACGGGGCATGTGGTGGGCGTTCACAATGTTTCCTTCGATGTGCAGGAAGGCGAGATTTTCGTGCTGATGGGCCTGTCGGGTTCCGGCAAGTCCACGCTGATCCGCCTGATCAACCGGCTCGTCGAACCGACGGCGGGTAAGGTCATTATCGACGGCCGCGACGTTGCCGCGATCAGGCGTTCCGAACTGACCTCGCTGCGCCGCACCGATATGAGCATGGTGTTCCAGTCGTTCGCGCTGATGCCGCAGCGCACGGTGCTGTCGAACGCGGCGTTCGGTCTCGAAGTAGCGGGCGTCGGGCGCAAGGAGCGCGAGAAGCGCGCGCTCCAGGTGCTCGAGCAGGTGGGCCTCGCGACGTTCGCGGGCAAGCTGCCGTCCGAGCTCTCGGGCGGCATGCAGCAGCGTGTGGGGCTTGCGCGCGCGCTCGCCGTGAATCCGTCGCTGATGATCATGGACGAGGCGTTCTCCGCGCTCGATCCTCTCAAGCGCAAGGAAATGCAGAACGTGCTGCTGGAACTGCAAAAGAACCAGCGCCGCACGATTCTGTTCGTGTCGCACGATCTGGAAGAGGCGCTGCGCATCGGCAGCCGCATCGCGATCATGGAAGGCGGCCGCGTGGTGCAGATCGGCACGCCGCAGGACATCATCGCGAATCCTGCCGACGAATATGTGCGCGCGTTCTTCGAAGGTGTCGATACGAGCCGCTATCTGACGGCGGGCGATCTGATGCAGGCGAACGGCGTGCCGCTCGTGCGCGATCTGGATCAGACGAGCGTCGCCGAATCGCTGAACGGCAACGCCGAATATGCGTTCGTGCTCGATGCGCAGCGCCGCATCCGCGGCTTCGTCACGCGCGATGCAATCGGCAGCGCGACGCCGTCGCTGAAGAAGGTCGAATGCATTTCGCGCGGCGCGCCGCTCGAACATGTCGTGTCGCGCGTGTGCGCAAACACGACCGCTCTGCCCGTGGTCGATGACGAGGACCGTTACTGTGGTTCCGTCGATCAGGCCGCTGTTCTGAAAGTCATTACGCGCAATCGAGGTGGTGCCCATGTCTGAGATCATTCCACTCGGCCGCTGGGTCGACCAATCTGTTCACTATCTGCTCGACCACGACGCGAGCACGTTCGATTCGATCGGCAAGGCGATCGAGAGCTTTGCCGCGATGATCGAACATGGCTTGCAAGCCATTCCGATGTGGGCGCTGATGGCGTTCTTTATCGCGATCGGCTTATGGCGCGTGGGCTGGCGCTTTGCGATATTCGCGACGGCTTCGCTATTGCTGATCTACGCAACAGGGTTCTGGGATCAGACCGTCATCACACTGGGTCTGACGCTGTCGTCGACCTTGATCAGTCTCGTGTTCGGCATTCCGCTCGGCATCTGGGCTGCGAAGAACAAGCATGTGCAGATGATCGTGCGGCCGATTCTCGACCTGATGCAGACGATGCCGGCGTTCGTCTATCTGATTCCCGCTGCGATGCTGTTCGGACTCGGCCGCGTGCCGGGGATTCTCTCGACGGTCATCTTCGCGATGCCTCCCGCTGTGCGTCTGACGAGCCTCGGCATCAAGCACGTGAACCGCGAGATCGTCGAGGCAGGGCAGGCGTTCGGCTGCACGCCGTGGCAACTGCTGTACAAGGTGCAGTTTCCGAATGCGCTGCCATCGATCATGCAGGGCGTGAACCAGACCATCATGATGGCGCTGTCGATGGTGATCATCGCGTCGATGGTGGGCGCGGGCGGTCTCGGCAACGACGTGCTCGCGAGTATTCAGCGGCTCGATATCGGGCTTGGCTTCGAAAGCGGTCTCTCTGTCGTGTTGCTGGCGATCATTCTGGACCGCATCACCGAGAGCTTCGGCCGCTCGCCAGGCACGGCTGCCGCGCCGCGCTTCGCCGGTCTGCGCAGCGTCATGCGTGTGCGCCGCGAACCGCCCGTGGTCGCGCAAAGCTAAGTCTCTGTCGTATTGACCCAGGCGCCGGGTTCCCGGCGCGTTTGCAATAGAACCAAATAGTGGTCGTCCCGCGAGAGCCCGTGGGCTTTCGCGGTGGCCAAACACATTCATTTCTTTGTGCATCACGGAGCGCGACGTGACGTCTACCCGGGCCGAAGCGCCGTTGTCGAATCTTGCGCATGTGGGTTTTCTGACGCTACCCAGTTTTTCGATGATCGCGTTCACGAGCGCGGTCGAAGTGCTGCGGATGGCGAACTATGTGTCGCGTGCGCAGCACTACCGCTGGTCGGTGATCACGCATGACGGGGTGCCTGTGCGCGCGAGCAACGGCCTGACCGTCAAGCCGACGTGCACGCTCGAAGAAGCGGGCATGCCGGATGTGCTGATCGTGTGCGGCGGCACGCAGATCCGCAATGCCGTCGATACCCATGTGAAGACCTTGCTTGCGGATGCCGCGGCGCAAGGCGTGCCTTTGGGCGGCATCTGCACGGGTGCCTATGCGTTGATGGCGGCGGGACTGCTCGACGGTTATAGCTGCTCGGTGCATTGGGAAGACCTGTCCTCGCTGCACAGGGAGTATCCGCATGTGCGCTTCGCCGACGAGCTGTTCGTGATCGACCGCGACCGCTTGACGTGCACGGGCGGCACTGCGCCGCTCGATCTGATGCTCAATCTCATCGGCAGCCGCTTCGGGCAGAATGTCGCGGCGCAGGTGTCGGAGCAGTTCATTCTGGAGCGCATCCGCAGCGCGAGCGATCCGCAGCCGATACCCGTCGATGCGCGCGTCGGCTTTTCGCGCGCCGAGCTGATCGAGGTGGTACGGCTGATGGAGGCGAATATCGAAGAGCCTTTGTCGCTAGAAGAACTCGCGCGGCTCGTGCAATTGTCGCAGCGTCATTTACAGCGGATGTTCAAGGTTTATCTGAGCGTGTCGCCCACGCATTACTACCTGTCGCTGCGCTTGCGGCGCGCGCGCGATCTGTTGCGCACCACGGACGCATCGATTGCACGCGTGACGGCCGTGTGCGGTTTTCATTCGCCATGCCATTTCAGCAAGGCGTATCGCGCGCAGTTCGGCCACGCGCCGAGCGTCGAGCGCCGCCAGGCGAGCTAGCCACCCATTATTACGAGGAGAATGCAATGAAACGCAAGCTGATGATGGCGGCCGCCTTATTGACGACGGCCGCCGCGACCGCGCACGCGGCCGATCCCGCCGTGTGCCGCAATGTTCGCTTCGCCGACGTCGGCTGGACTGACATCGCCGCGACAACGGGCCTCGCGTCGACGATCTTCCAGGGTCTCGGCTACAACCCGACCAAGACGATTGCATCGGTGCCGATCACGTTTGCCGGCATCAAGAGCAAGCAGATCGACGTGTTCCTTGGCTACTGGGCGCCGACGATGGACCCGATGATCCAGCCGTTCGTGAAGTCCGGCTCGATCAAGGTGCTCGCGACGCCGAACCTGACGGGCGCGAAGTACACGCTGGCCGTGCCGGACTATGTGTACAACGGCGGCTTGAAGAACTTCAACGATATCCAGAAATATGCGGACAAGCTCGACGGCAAGATCTACGGCATCGAGCCGGGCAATGACGGCAACGCGCTGATCAAGAAGATGATCGACGGCAACCAGTACGGGCTGGGCAAGTTCAAGCTGGTTGAATCGAGCGAGGCGGGCATGCTGGTCGAAGTGAACCGCGCGATCCGCGACAAGAAGTGGATCGTGTTTCTCGGCTGGGAGCCGCATCCGATGAACGTGCAGATAAAGATCGATTATCTGGCGGGCGGCGACGACGTGTTCGGGCCGAACTACGGCGAAGCGAAGGTGTTCACGGCGACACCGCCTGACTATGCGCAGCGTTGCCCGAATGCGGCGAAGCTCGTGTCGAACCTGCAGTTCACGACGGCCATCGAGAATCATGTGATGGTGCCGATCATGAACAAGGAAGATGCGAACAGGGCCGCGCTGACCTGGTTGAAGGCGAATCCACAGGCGCTGGATAAGTGGCTTGCCGGGGTGCAGACTTTCGACGGGAAGGAGGGGTTGGCGGCTGTTCGCGCTTATATCGCGGCGCATTGATTTTTTTGTCTGCGACGCTGGTTGAGTGATTCGACCCGCGTGGCATTGGCGATGTGATTGTTTTGCAATGCGCAAAGCCCTCCCTTACACAGCGGGGTTTTGCGCCCGATTTTGCCATCGCTTGCTTTTAGCTACTTTTCTTTGCAGCCGGCAAAGAAGTAAGTGCCGCCCGCACAAAAGAGCAAGGCGAACCGCATCGCCGCATGCCCGCGCAGGGCAAAGCAGACACCAACTGTCACGCCCGGATCTCAAACCCCTTCAAATACCCCTCATCCACACTGCCATCCCACTCACGCCCATCAATCAACCGCGCGGCGCGCAATGGCGGCAGGAACTGCGAACTCAATCCCACATTCATAGCCGCTTCGCGATACAACGCGGTCTGGTTGACCTCGCGCGCAATTTCCGCGAAATCGCCTCGCCAGTGCGTCATTCTCCAGCGCGCGTACTGCATGAAAAACCACGCACCCTCCGAAGGATGCGGATAGTTGACCAGCCCGTCCTCGAAGAACAGCACGGGCCGCCTCGTGTCATCGAAGCCGGCCTTGAGCAAACGCGGCGCAATCGAGCCGGCAGGCACGCCAAGAAACGCGTCAGCAGCAAGCCTCTGCGCAATCTCCGCGCGATGCTCGTCGTCATCGAGCCAGCGGCACGCTTCGAGCATCGTCTGCACGAGCGCCCGCGCCGTGTTCGGATAACGCGTGACGAAATCGCGCCGGCTGGCAAGCACTTTCTCCGGATGATCGGGCCACACTTCGCTCGTGTACGCAATCGTTCTGCCGACGCCGCGCTCCTGCGCGACTGCATTCCACGGCTCGCCCACGCATAGTCCGTCGAGCCGGTCCTGTTCGAGCGCGTCGACCATTTGCGGCGGCGGAATCACGACGCTCTCGATGTCGCGCAACGGATGCACGCGCTGCGACGCGAGCCAGTAATACAGCCACATCGCATGTGTGCCCGTCGGGAACGTCTGCGCGAAGACGGGCTTGCGTCCGAGCGTCGCGAGCGCGGCGGGCAGCGTCCTGTGCTCGTCGAGCGCGGCAGCGAGGCGGTTCGAGACCGTGATCGCCTGACCGTTGCGGGCGAGCACCATCAACACGGCCATATCCGTCTGTGGACCACCAAGGCCCAACTGTACGCCGTAGACAAGCCCATACAGCGAATGCGCCGCATCGAGATCGCCGCAAAGCAGCTTGTCGCGTATCGCCGCCCATGACGGCTGCTTCAGCAGTTCGATCGTGAGCCCGTGTGCGTGGCCGAATTCGAGCAGCTTCGCGGCGACGAGCGGCGCGGCATCGCTCAACGCGACGAAGCCAAGACGCAAGTGCGTCTTCTCGAGCTTGCCCAAGTCGGCGGAAGAAGTGATGTGAGGGGATGTGTTCATGAGCAGCGCTTCAATCTGGCAATCCGGCTGCGGCGACGATCTGACGTGCGACCTCGGCAAGCTTCACGCCCTGGTTCATCGCGCGCTTGCGCATCGTCGCGTACGCCGCGTGTTCGGGCATCTTCTGCGAGTCCATCAGCAGGCGTTTCGCGCGGTCGATCAGCTTGCGCTCGGCAAGCTCGTTCTCGGCCTGGGCGAGACGCTCGCGCAATTGCGACTCTTGCGCGAAGCGCGCGAGCGCGACTTCGAGTATCGGCGCGAGCCGTCCCGTCGCGAGCCCTTCGACGAGATACGCCGTCACGCCCGCGCCGACAGCGTCGCGGATCAACTGCTGGTTCGCGTCGTTGCTGAACATCAGCACGGGGCGCGGCGCGGTCGCGTTCATCACGGCAAGCTGTTCGAGCGTGTCGCGCGACGGCGATTCCGTGTCGATGATGATGACGTCCGGCCGCTCGCTTTCGACCGTCTTATGCAGCGCCTGCGGCGAGGCTGTCGCGGCGAGCATGTCATAGCCGAGCCGCGCGAGCGCATCGCGCAACTCGCCGATGGGCTTATCGGTGTCGGTTACGAGCAAAACGCGCAACATGGATTGAACGGCATCAGGTGCTGTGGGTTAGTTATACCGCGATCGGAACGCGAAGTCCGAAGCGGCGAACGTCGAACGTCATTGCCCGACTGATGGCGGCCGTCTTCAGCCCCACGCGACGACGTGCGCGAGTCTGTGCCGCTTTACCGATTTTTTGCGTGGTTGCGTTTTGCAGCCGCCCCGCGACGTATTGCTACCTTGCGCCCTTGCATGGAGTCACCGGGTACTGCAACTTGCATGCCATTCGGCAGAGACCGCGCGAACGCTGAATGACGCCTTCAAGCGGCGTAAAGGGCGGCTCGAATTGCACTGCGGGAGTGCGCGCTGCGCGGTGCTGCACTCGTTTAGCGCATGCCGGGTGTCGAGGGCGCGTCGCGCGATAACCCGCGTGGCCGCGCACATCGTCTTATCGCGAACCGAGCCACCGCGCGTAGCTGCGCGGCGAGAACGCGACAGTCAGTGCGATCATCGCGGAGATGCACAGCGCGAGCATCAGCCACGCGGCGGCGAACCCGCCCGTGAGGTCGCGCAGGCGTCCCGCGACGACGGGCGCGATCGCCGCGACGATGAAACCGACCCCTTGCACGAACGCGACGAGTCGGCCGGCGATCCGATGATCGTCGGAATGATCGAGCGCCGTCACGAGCGTCAGCGAGAACGTGCCGCCGAGGCCCGCGCCCGCAATCGCGACCCACGCGAGCGGCGCGGCGTCCGGATACGTGAGCAACCCGGCGATGCCCAGCAGCTGCGCCGACAGGCCGGCGACGAGCCACGGCCGGCGGTCGCGGAACGACGACGCGGCGAGGGGCAGCAGCAACGCGGAGGCTGCCTGGAAGACGGTCATCGCCGCGAGCAGCGATCCGCTGTGCGCGACGCTGGCGCCGCGCTGCTGGTAGTACGCCGGTAGCCACGCGACCAGCGTCGTATAGCCGCCGTTGACGAGGCCGAAGTGCAGGCCCAATGCCCATGCGCGGCGCTTGCGCCACATCGCGACGTGCGGTGTCCGCGTTGCATGCGTTGCCGTCCGGTGACCCGTCCCGCACGCGCCGGCGTGCCTTTCCGAATACGACCTGGAAGATGATGCAAGGCGATTGAGCGCGAACCAGCAAGCGCACGCGAGCGCAGCGGGCACGGCCCATACGGCGAGGCCCGCATGCCACGAACCGGACAGCTTCGCGGCATAGGGGCTCAGGCTCGCGCCGAGTCCGCCGCCGCCCATTATCGACGCCGAGAACAGGCCCATCGCGAGCGGCACGCGCGCATGGAACCGCTGCTTCATCACGCCTGGCAACAACGCCTGGATGGCCGCGACGCCGATGCCCGCGAGCAATGCCGTCATCAGCAGCGCCGCGCCGCTCGATGCCGCAAGCCGCGCGGCGCACGCACAGGCGATCGCGAGCAACCCGAAAGCGACCCCGCGCGTTTCGCCGACCACGCGCGTCAGCATGCCCGCGCCGAACGCGCCGAGGCCCATCGCGACGACGGGCAGGCTGGTCAGCAGCGAAGCCCCCGAAAAGCTCAGGCCCGTGGCGGCGCGGATCGTCGCCATCAGCGGACTCACCGACGTCAGCAGCGGCCGCAGGTTGATGCCGATCACGACGATGGCGGCGAGCCATATCGCGTCCTGCCACGACAAGGCCGGGGAAGCCGCGCGGCGCGCGATGCGTGGAGTGTCGATGCCGGGAGTCTGGTTCACGGGTTGGCCCTGCCGAAGAGTCGAAAGCGAGTCGAACTGATGGTTGACCATAATACATTAAAATGGTTAACCATTTTCGACAAAACGCGATCGCGGGTATTTGCGCCGGGGCATCGATGCATCGTGCAGGGAAGGCCGTCGATGGCTACAATACGGCCGCTTGCCGCCGCACTACTTCCATTCAGCACGATATGGCCTCACGCCCGAACACACCGCCACCCGCCGCCGACGACAACGTCGAGGAGCGCATCTACGCGTCGATCACCGCGGCGCTGCTCGAAGGCCGCCTGCGCCCGGGCGCACAGCTCGTCGAGCGCGACCTCGCGGCCGCGTTCGGCTGTACGCGCGGCGCGTTGCGCAAGGTGCTCGCGCGGCTCGGGTTCGAAGGCAAGCTGGTGCTGGAAGCGAATCGCGGCGCGTTCGTGCCGTCGCCGTCCGAAGAAGACGTGCGGCAGGTTTATCGCGCGCGCCAGATCGTCGAGGCAGGGATCGTCACCGCGCTATGCGGCGCGCTGTCCGCGCAGGACAGGCGTTCGCTCAAGGCGCATGTCGCGAGCGAGAAGAAGGCGCTGAAGGCAGCGCGGGTGGATGAGCAGGTGCGGCTCGCCGGGCAATTCCATGTGCTGCTCACGCAGATCGCGGGCGGCGCGGATTTGCAGGGCTTCGTCGCGCAACTGGTCGCGAAGACGGAGTTGTACAAGGCGCTCTATGATCCGTCGAAAGGCACGACATGTTCCGCCGACGAACACGCGCAACTCATCGAAGCCCTCGACGGCGGCGATCTGCGCGCCGCCCTCGATGCGATGCGGGTGCATCTCGCGGAACTGGAAGAGCGGGTCGTGACGCGCATGCGGGCGAGCGTCAACAGCGACGATCTGGGCTCTGTGTTTCGCGTGTGAGCCAGCGACATGCGTTGCACATGCCGCGTTTAGTGTGCAGATGGGCTGCGCCCGTCGCGCGCTGTCGGCTGCTGCCGGCGCGACGACGACGCTGAGCCTATCGAGCGTCAGCGGCGGCGCATCGGCGCGCTGCGCGGGGCGCTGCTGCGTTCGTCCTTGTGACGGAAGTTGATGCGTCCTTTGGTGAGGTCGTAGACCGACAGTTCGAGCGTCACGCGATCGCCCGCGAGGATACGGATGTGATTCTTGCGCATGCGGCCCGATGCATATGCGCCCACCACGACGCCGTTGTCCAGCGTTACGCGGTAGCGGCTGTCGGGCAGTACTTCGTCGACAATGCCATCCAGTTCAATGAGTTCTTCTTTCGCCATGCAAACTCCTGGTCGATGAGGGAAGGGCGCCGCGCGCACGGCGCGCAGCGGGTCTTACGCGGCAGTGCGAACGCTGCCGCGGCGATGCGTGAAGCGATGCAGGCGCGCCGCGGGCGGCGCACCTGTTCAGAGATCGGCGACCGTCTGTCCGTCGATATGGCCGTCGATCACGCGTGCCGCATGTTCGATGCACGCGATGCGCGCCTTGCCCGCGCCTTCGAACGGGCGGAAATGGGCGAGGCGGAACACGCGGCCATCGGCGGTGGGATTCGTGCCGACACGGCAGATGCGCACCGACGCGTCATAGCCGCTGTCGATCGAATTGCGGTGCGTGACGCCGTTCGCCGTACGGCGCGGATAGATCAGCGGATGAATTTCGTAGCCTTTATAGGTCTTGACGCCTTGAGTCATATGCATGCTCCCGTAATGCAGGCTGCCGGCGCGCGCAGATGGATGATCGATGCGCGGCAACCACGGCGGCCAGCGGCGCAGCACCGAGGGGCGCGCCGCAATGGAAAAGTTGGCGTGAGCCCGATGCGCTGGCTCGAACGCAGCCGCGATAGACGCGGAACCGAAAGAAAAATACGCCGACGCCGCACAGGCACCGAGCGCATTGGCAAAAGCCACCCGGTTTGGCGTACGCGCACAGCGCATGGCCTGAGTGACGGAGATTGCCGCTGGCTGACCGCAGATCGCAGCGATGCGGCGGAACGGCTGGGATGCAGCGCGATTAATTCAACGCGACGAAGAGGTTGAGGCGCTGCGGTTAAGACGATGCTGGATATTGCCGGTGAAGCTGCTAACGCTGCATGAAGGCTGTAATAAGGTGCCACAAGCAAAACGCTGCATTGCACATATTATGCCCTAAAAACAGGGCCTTGTGTAGCAGAAACTTTCCTTTGCAGAGAAGCTCGGAGCAGGACGCTTTGGCGGGCGCACGCTCAGTCCGCGCCTCGCGTCATGCGTTTTTGCAACTCGCGCGTGGCAGCGACAGGAATGCGCGCGTCGTCCCACCTGGCGAGCCACTCCACTTCTTTCGACGTGAAAATCTGGCCGTGATTGCGCAGCGCGTATTGCAGCGAATCGATGATGTGATTGCGAATGATCTCGGGCGTGCGTGCGTCGTCGAGCACGGTGCGAAACGCTTCGAGCGTGGCCATCGGTTTGCCTCTTGTCGGTGAACGCTGGTGAAAGACCTGTCCGTTATCGCACGTCAAAAAGCGCGCTGCCACGCGGTCAAAATTCACGCTGCCGGCGAGCCGCACCCCATTTCGCGTTTGCGGTGGGCATGCGCGTTGCGCCGCACACGATGCCCGTCATTCCAGACGACACGAGGCACTTCATGACACTCGGGAAGATTGCGCCGCTGGCGCTGTGGACGGTCGCGCAGCTGTCGGTCGCCGCGACGGGTGATGTATCGTGTGGCGTGCTGTCGGGCGTGCGCGGCGCGGCGGGCGCATCGGGCGCGAGCACGGCGAGCGGCTTCGCGCTGCGCGACGGCGAGCCCGTCGATTTCATCGCGGGCGGCAAGGCCGTGCGCGGGACGCTGCATGTGATGACGGATGGCGGCATCTACCGTGCGTACTGGCAGCCGCAAGGTCGCCCCGAACGCTACGTGCTGGCGAACGCGGGCACGGATGCCGTGCGCCTGATCGCGACGCCCGCGCAAGGCACGCCTGCCGCCGACGGCATGCCCGGCACGACGCTCAATCCGCAGCAGGTCCTGTCATGTCCAGCCTTGTGAGCGTGCGTCATGCGTGCGGCGTCGGGCGATGCGCGGGCCACCACGACCAGCCGCGCTCGTTGCGCTGCAATTCGACGACGGATAGCGGCGCAATCTCGATGCGCGCATACGCATCGGACGGAATGCGCAGCACGTGCGCGAGCGCCGCGCGGATCACAGGCGCATGCGTGACGGCCACGACGGTGCCGTCGCAATCGAGTGCATCGAGCCAGTTGCTCACTCGCAGCTTCAGCGCGTCGAACGATTCGCCGCCATGCGGCGCGGCCGACGGATCGCGCGTCCACGCCGCGAGCGCGTCGGGCTCCGCGCTTGCGATGTCGATCAGACGCTGCCCGCGCCAGCGCCCGTAGTCCGCTTCCGCCAGTTCAGGCGCAACGGCGGCGTCGAGTCCAAGCGCGCTCGCAGTCTCCAGCGCGCAGGCAGCCGGACTGCTCAGCGCCAGCCCGGCATTCGTCAACCGTTCGTTCGATGCGCGAAAGGCGCTGGCCTCTTCAATGGCCCGCGCGTCGAGGGGATCATCGTCGGGAAACGCGCCTTTGCGTTGCGCTGCCGTCGCGGGATGGCTGATCAACAGCAGGCGTGTGCGCATGAAAAGCCCATCGTCGAAGGGAAGAAAGAAAGTGAAAAGCGTTCGCGCGTTTCGCGCGTAGAATAGACGCCACTCGAAGCGCGGAAGCCGGTGCAAGACCGGCGCGGTCGCGCCACTGTAATCGGCAGTACAGGCAACATGCAAGCCGGAAGCCAGACCCAAGCTTCGACTTCATCCTCAATCGACTATCGGGGCGCGCAACCCCAGGAGATGCCCGTCATGAACGACGCAGTCCTCGACCACGCCGGTCAATCAACTCAACCCACCCCGATTCCGCTGCGCGAGCTACTGCCGTGGGCGATCTTCGGCGGTTTGCTGTTCCTGCTCGCGCTGTACTTCATCGGCGCCGAACAGGGCGCAACCTCACTCGTTCCAGGCATGTACGTGCATGAGTTCGTGCACGACGGCCGCCATCTGCTCGGTTTTCCTTGCCACTAATTCCGTAGCGGAGTCATCACCATGGTTGGGAAGCTGTTGATGCGAGGGATGCTCGCAGGCATCGTCGCGGGTCTGCTCACGTTCGCGTTCGCGCGCGTCGCGGGCGAGCCGCTGGTCGAAACGGCGATCTCGTTCGAAGAAAAGATGCATGCGGCGCACGATCACGGCGGCGCGAATGCCGACGGGCATGAAGACGAAATTGTCAGCCGCGGCACGCAGGCGGGCCTCGGCCTCCTGACGGGCGTCGTCGCGTATGGGATGGCCTTCGGCGGGCTGTTCGCGCTGACGTTCGCCTATCTGTACGGGCGAGCCGGCAAGCTCGGCGCGCGCGCATTGTCGGCGTGGCTCGCGCTCGGCGCGTTCGTCGCAGTCGTGCTGGTGCCGACCATCAAGTATCCGGCGAATCCGCCATCCGTCGGCGACCCGGAGACGATCGGCACGCGCACGGGCCTGTTCTTTCTGATGATCGCGACATCGCTTGTCGTGATGGTGTTTTCGATGAAGGTCCGCAAGCATCTGGTGGCGCGGCTCGGGCAGTGGAACGCGTCGATCGTCGGCGGCGTGGTGTTCGTTGCGATCGTCGCGGCGGTCGAGGTCGCGTTGCCTGTCGTCAATGAGGTGCCCGCTGAGTTTCCGGCCGTCGTGCTGTGGAAGTTCAGGATGACGGCGCTTGGGATGCAGGCGGTTATGTGGGCCGTGATCGGGCTGCTGTTTGGGGCGATGGTCGAGCGTGGCGAGCGGGCGGCTCGTGGCGCGGTGGGCGGGAAGGCTTATTTGTAGCGCTTCTGCGCGCCGGTCTCCACGCTTCATGCTGTCCACCCTCGAAATCCTGCTCCCTGTCTTCGCGCTGGTGTTCGCGGGTTTCTTTTGCCGGCGCCGCGATCTCCTGGGCCCCGCGGCCGCATCGGAACTCAACCGCTTCGTCGTATGGCTTGCGCTGCCCGCGCTGCTGTTCGACACGATGGCCCATTCGACATGGCGCGAACTCGACCAGCCCGCCTTTATCGCGACGTTCTCGCTGGCCTGCGCGGCTGTGTTCGGCGTGGTGCTGGTCGTGCGCGTCGCGAGCGGGCGGCATCTCGCGGACGCGAGCGTCGATGCGATCGCGGCCTCGTATCCGAACACCGGCTATGTCGGCTTTCCGCTCGGGCTGCTCGCATTCGGCAAGGCTAGCCTGACGCCGACGACGATTGCGACGATCATCGTCGCGTGCGTGCTGTTCGCGCTCGCGATCGTGCTCATCGAAATCGGCTTGCAGACGGAGCGCACGCCGCACAAGCTCGGCGCGAAAGTGCTGTGGCGGCTGATGAAGAACCCGCTGATCGCATCGCCGATTGCGGGCGTGCTGGTCGCGAGCGCCGGCGCGACGCTGCCGCAGAGCGCCGAGACCTTTCTGAAGCTGTTGAGCGGCGCGGCCAGTCCGTGCGCGCTCGTGAGCCTCGGGCTCTTTCTGGCGGAAAAGCGTCCGGCGGCCGAGGAAGCGCAACGGCCGCTCACCGCGTTCGTGCTGACGGCGATCAAGCTGATCGCGCAGCCCGCGCTCGCGTGGTGGATCGCCGCGCGCGTCTTTGCGCTGCCCGCGCTCGCCGTCGATATGGCCGTGCTGCTCGCCGCGCTGCCGGCGGGCACGGGGCCGTACATGCTCGCCGAGTTCTACGGGCGCGAGGCCCGCATTACGTCTCAAACCATTTTGCTGTCGACGCTCGGCTCGCTCGTGTCGTTGTCGCTGCTGCTGTTCCACATGCACGCGCCCGGCTGACGGCATGAAGTGACGCAGCAGAGCGCCGCGCCCGTCGAAGAGAATGCAGCGACGGCGGCCGCGCTCGCCGATGAGGCAAAGCGCTTGAGCGAGCTGACGGCTGCGTTCAAGGTGGCGGTGGAGGGCTGGTCGCGTTGAACGGGCTTTTCCGCGCAGCGCTCATGCGAACCGCTCAGGCAAACAGCTCAGGCGAACCGCTCAGGCGAACCGCTCAGGCAAACCGCTCAGGCAAACCGCTCCACCCGATAAGGTCTCGGATCGGTAAAGGCCTTCTCCCCCGTCATCATCTCCGCGAGCAGCCGCCCCGTGACCGGCCCAAGCGTCAGCCCATGATGGTTATGCCCGAACGCGAACCACAGCCCGCGATGACGTGGCGCCGGGCCGATCACGGGGCGCATGTCGGGCGTGCAAGGACGCATGCCGAGCCACGGCTTCGGGTCGACGCGCTCGCCGAGTCCGAACGCCGCGCGCGCGAGCGGCTCGACGCGTTCGAGCTGGATGCCTGTCGGCGGCGCGCCGCGCTGCGCGATTTCTACGCCCGTCGTCAGGCGCAGGCGGTTGCCTTCCATCGGCGCGACCACATAGCCGCGTTCCGTATCGACGATGGGCACCGACAACATCTGCCGCGCGGGACGATAGTGCATGTGATAGCCGCGCTTCGCGCGCAGCGGAATGCGATAGCCAAGCGGCTCGAACACGGTGTCGGACCAGGGGCCGAGCGCGAGCACGACTTCCGTCGCACTGATCGCGCCTTGTTGCGTGTCGACCGTCCACGCATCGCCTGATGCGCGCAAGGTCGTCGCGTCGCCGTTCAGGAACGTGCCGCCCTGCGCTTCAAACAGGTGCGCGTAACCTTTGACCAGCGCGCCCGGGTTCAGCACGCTCTTCGGGTCTTTCCAGTGCAGCGCGCCGCAGATGCCTTCGCCTACGCCCGGCTCCTGCGCGCGCAGCGCGGCGGCGTCAAGCACGCTCACATGCAGGCCGTGCTCGCGGATCGCGTCTTCCGATGCTCTCGCCTCGCTGTCGAATGCTGCGCGCGTCCGGAATGCTTCGATCCAGCCGCCGTCATGCACCAGCTGGCCGATGCCCGCGCGGGCGATCAGCTTGTCGTGTTCATCGACGCACGCGCCGATTAGCGGCAGCATGTCGCGCGCGGCGGCGGCGAGGCGCTGCGGCGCCGATTCCCACCAGAAGCGCGCCAGCCACGTTGCGTAAGCGGGCAGCGCCTTGTAGTCCCAGTAGAGATCGGTCGACTGGTTGCGCGCGTAGCGCAGCAGCGTGCCGAGCTTGCGCGGAAAGCCATACGGCACGATCGACGAACGCTCGATCAGCCCTGCATTGCCGAAGCTCGTCTCTTCGCCGGGCGCGCGGCGGTCGACGAGCGCGACGCGCCGTCCGCGATCCTGCAGATGCAGCGCCGACGATACGCCGACGATTCCCGCTCCCAGCACGATGACGTCGAAATCCATAGCGATGAGGGTTGTCCTTGAAGGTGGCGCGTGAAGAAGCAGAAAGCGCAACGAGCGCGTGTCGCCACGCGCTCGCACACTGAAGCCGCAGCACTGGCTGCGGCTGAGAAGCGTATCACTTCGCGATGATGTCGCGCTTGAAGTACTTCTGCGAGAGCGCCGTCAGCGTGCCGTCTTTCTTCAGTTCGGCGAGCGCGGCATCGACCTTCGCCTGCAACGCCTTGTCGCTTTTGCGCAGACCGAAGCCCGTGCCTTCGCCGAGCGTCGACGGATCTTTCAGCGGCTCGCCGACGATCTCGTAGCCCGCGCCCGCCTGCTTGCTCAGAAAGCCGTCCTGCGCCGTCTGCGCTTCCTGCACGGCGGCGTCGAGTCGTCCCGCGACGAGGTCCGCATATACCTGGTCCTGATCCTGATACGACACGACCTGCACGCCCGCATTCGCCCAGTGCTTTTTCAGGAAGTCTTCCTGCGACGAGCCCTGCAGCACGCCGACGCGCTTGCCTTGCAGGCTCTTCACATCGGGCAGCAGACCCGAGCCGTGCTTGGCGACCATCACGATGGGCACGACATAGATGGGCGGCGTGAACGCAATGCTTTCCTTGCGCTTGGCCGTGATGTTCATCGCCGAATTGATCACGTCGAACTTGCGCGCCTGCAGCGCGGGAATCAGGCCGTCGAACGCATTCTCGACCCACACGCACTTTACTTTCATCTTCGCGCAGACCGCATTGCCGACGTCCACGTCGAAGCCTTCCAGTTGGCCCGACGCCGTCTTGCTTTCGAACGGAGGGTAGGCGGCTTCGATGCCGAAACGCAGCGTGTCGGACGATTGCGCATGGGCGGCGCCCGCAGTCAGCGCAAGGACGGCGGCGGCAAGAGAGAGCTTCAGGTTCATGACGGTTCCTGTGTTGATGATCGGACCACGCGCAGCGGCAGCGGTGCACGTGAAATATAGACGGAAAGTCCAGTATGGACTATAGGGAATACGATAATACAGTAGTCAAAAATAGGGGATCGCATTGCGTCGAGCCTTGCTGGAAACGGGTAAGCGCCGCAAAAAGTCGGCTTGAACGCGCTGGCGAAGCGCATGAAATCCGCGTCCGGGCGGAGAATTTCTGTCTCGATCGGTTGAGTCTCAAGTAGACTATAAGTCTACATTTAGCCCGTATCGACGTCTCTCGCGTCGCACAGGAGAAAAATCCGATGATGTCCGCCTTGCCCCTTGCCGTGGATGAACAGATGGTCCGCGATGCGTTGCCCTCGCTCGACGTGCGCGGCGCGCTCACTGCGATGTTCCGCGCGCTCGCCAGTGCCGACGCAGTGCAGCCGCCGCAAACGCTGACGCTGTTTCCGAACGGCGCCGGCGATTTCATTACCTATCTCGGCGCACTCGCCGATGCCAAAGTGTTCGGCGCAAAGTTGTCACCGTATATCGTGACGGGCGGCAAGCCGATCATCACGGCATGGACGGCGCTGATGTCGATGGAGACCGGCCAGCCGCTGATGTGGTGCGACGCGGGCCTCCTGACCACGGAACGCACAGCGGGCACGACGGCACTCGCCGTCGACCAGCTCGCAAGCGCCGACGCAAAGCGGCTTGCGTTGATCGGCGCGGGCAGCGTGGCGCTCGCGCATCTGCGGCATGTCGCGCCGCTGCGCGCGTGGGAATCGATCCGCGTGTATTCGCCCGGCCTCGCAGCCCATGATCGCGCGGATGACTCCGTCCACGCGGCAAAGCGCGCCGCCGTGCTGGCCACCGATGCGCGCGCCGAAGTGAGCGCGAATATCGAAGCGTGCGTGCAGGATGCGGACGTCGTGATGCTCTGCACGTCGTCGGGCACGCCCGTGCTGCCGCGCGGTGCGCTGCCGAAGCCCGCGCTGATCACGTCGATCAGCACGAACGCCGCGAACGCGCATGAAATCGACCCCGCGTGGCTGCCGGAGATGGACGTGTATTGCGACTATCGCGCGACGACGCCTGCCAGCGCGGGCGAGATGAAGCTCGCCGCGCAGCACGGCTGGCTGCCGGCACAGGTGAAGGGGGACTTGCCGTCGCTCGTCGCGGGCTCGTGCGAAAAGCCGGCTTACCGGAGGCATGCGTTCTTCCGCTCGATCGGCCTAGGGCTCGAGGACGTCGCGATCGCGAGCGAGCTCTATCGACATCTGACGAGCCGTCCGACGCGCGCACAATAGCTACAATGTCGATCAGCCGCCGCCGTGGCGTAAGTGTCGTCTCGCCGCGGCATGACACCAACACCGCAGAGCACCGCCCGCCGATGCGCAAAACGAAATCGTCCCCCGTCAAGGACCTGCTGCTGACCCGCTATGCACCCATCGCGGACGGCATTGCCGCGCTGTTTTTTCCGTACGCGGAAGTCGTGATCCACGACCTGCACGACCAGACGGTGCTGTATCTCGCGAACAATCTGTCGAAGCGGGAGATCGGCGACGATTCCGCTTTGGAAGAGACGGAGCATTCGGCGCGCGAGCGCGTGATCGGCCCTTACGAAAAGCTCAACTGGGACGGCCGCCGCATGCGCTGCGTGAGCAACGTGCTGTTCGACGACAACGGCCAGGCGGCGGGCATGCTGTGCATCAACTTCAACATCGCGGTGTTCGAAGACGTGCGATCGACGCTCGATCTGTTCATCAAGGGCGCGGGCGTCGTCGCGCAGCCGGAGGAGCTGTTCCGCGACGACTGGCAGGAGCGCATCAACACGTTCCTGCACGGCTGGCTGCGCGAACGGCAGATCGGCCTGAACGGCCTCACGCGCGAGCACCGGCGCGAACTGGTCGAAGCGCTCTATGCGGAAGGCGCGTTTCGCGGCAAGAGTTCGGCGAACTATGTCGCGAACGTGCTTGGCATGGGGCGCGCAACGGTTTATAAGCACCTGAAGCAGATGAAAGAGGGCGCAAGCTGATGTGCCCGGAGACTTGCGCTGCGCTGCTTCATCCGTTCCAGACATCTTCGAGGACACGACCGTGACCGTGCGATATCGACACTACAAAGGCGGCATTTACGAATTCATCTGCGAGGCGACGCTCGAGTCCGACCCGAGCGTGACGATGATCGTCTATCGGGCCGAGAACGGCACCATCTGGACACGGCCCGCATCGGTGTTCTTCGAGATGATCGAGCACGAAGGCGATACGGTCGCGCGCTTCGCGCCCATTAACTAGCCCATCGACTAGCCCATCGACTAGCCCATCGACTCGCTTCTGCGCGTTCCGGCAGCGAGCGTCGTGCAGCGCACACGGCGGCACTTGCGGCCAGTGCGTTCCGGTCAGCGCCGCGTGGGCGGAAGGTCGGCGGCGTCGGGCACGTCGATCACGAGATCGCTCTGCGCGACGGCCACGCACGGCAGGATATAGCCCTCCGCCTTTTCCTCGATGCTCACGCCCGGCCATTCGATCGTGTAGCGCACGCGGCCCGACGTCATCTTGCACAGGCAAGTGCGGCACGTGCCGTTGCGGCACATCCGCGGCAAATGCAGGTTCGCGAAGCCCGCCGCTTCGAGCACCGTCAGCGATTCAGGTGCATTGAATGTGCGCCCGAGGGGTTCGACGCGCACCGTGAAGGTTCGCGCTTCGCTTTCATGCGTTTCGTGCAGCGCCTCGCTGCGGGACAATTGTTCGCTCGACATGTTGCTCACGAAATCGACACACCCAGAAGCCGCCCGACGCCGAACGTGAAGGCGGCCGCGATCATTCCGATCACGATCTGACGAAACGCCGAGAACGCCGCACCCCGTCCGTTGAACAGCGACGTGAAGACACCGACGGCGGCGAGCCCGAACGCGCTCAACGCGACGCACTGGCCTATTGCCGCCACGCCGTGCGCCCACAGGAACGGCATCACGGGGAAGATCGCGCCGAGCGAGAACAGGCAGAACGATACGCCCGCCGCCGACCACGGGTTGCCGCCCAGTTCCGCGGGATCGAGTCCGAGCTCTTCGCGCGTGAGCGTATCGAGCGCCTTCTGCTTGTCGCGCATGATCTGCTGCGCGACGCGCTTCGCCTCGTTCGCGTCGATGCCCTTCGACTGGAAGATAAGCGCCAGCTCGTGCTCCTCGGCCTCCGGCGTGTGCTCGATCTCGTCCGCTTCCTTCGCGATCTGCGTGCGCGCCAGCTCGCGCGCGTTCATCACCGACAGCCATTCGCCGAGCGCCATCGAGCACGCGCCCGCGATCAGTCCCGCGAGCCCCGTCAGCAGGATTGCCTTGTTGCCCGTGCCCGCGCCCGCGACGCCCATGATCAGGCAGAAGTTCGACACCAGGCCGTCGTTCGCGCCGAGCACGGCCGCGCGCAGATCGTTGCCCGACGTGACATTTCTGTGCCACGACTCGGCGGCGGCGATCTGCGCGCCTTTCGACGGCGTGGCGCGCTCGCCTTTGACGTCGGCGACGATCTGCTGCACCACGGCCGCGTGATGCTGTTCGTCCTTCGACAACTGCGCGGCGTCGGGCTGGTTCGCGTACTTGTCGCGGTCCGCATATTCGGCGGCGGCGAGCGACGGCAGCACGAATTTCGGCCCGAACGTATGGATCATGCCGCGCATCAGTTGCGTCTTGACACTGTGGCGGTGCGCACGCACGCGCACGCCATTCGCGTGCAGCTTGTCCGCCCAGAGGTTCGCATGGACGCGCTCCGCGCTCGCGAGCTGACTGAACAGCGTGCGGCGCTCGGGATTTTTTTCGACGCGCGACAGCGTCTCGTACAGCGCAGCGCTGTCAAGTTCGTCTGCGAGATTGGTGCGAAAGCGTTTGAGTTCGTGCCGGGAGGCCATCGATCGATGCGCGACCGGGGTCGGATAGTCGTGGGGTCAGGACGAAGCTTAGCGCAGCGCGGCACATCGCGCTGCACCGCGAACGCTGCGCCCGCGCGTCAATGCGTCGTGCGCATCCGCACGTATCGGTACACCGTGTTGCGCGCGAGCCCGAGTTCGCGCGCCGCCGCCGAAATGTTGCCGCCGTTGCGCGCGAGCGTCTGCTCGATCAGCGTCGCCTGCAGTTCTTCCATGCGCGCGGGCCGCGACGGGGCGGGCAAAGCCGCCGTCGGCGCGCCACGCGCGGATTCGCTGGGTTGCGGCTCGCAGTCTTGCAGGAAATCGTCGGGCAGATGCTCGATACCGATTTCGATGGCGCCTTCGGCCATGATGCCCGCCGTGCGCAGCACGTTCGTGAGTTGCCGCAAGTTGCCCGGCCAGCGGCAGCGCGCGAAGTGCGCCAGCACCTCCGGCGACACGTGTGCGGGCATCCGTTCGCTGTCAGGTTCCTCGCGGCGCAGCCGGGCCAGTATCCGTTCGACGAGTATCGGAAGGTCGGTGCGCTCGGCCAGTGCGGGCAGCGTGACGACGAGACCGTTGATCCGGTAATAGAGATCCTCGCGGAAGGTGCCGTCCTCGATCATCGCGCGCAGGTTGCGGTGCGTCGCGCAGACGATGCGCACGTCGACGGGAACGGCGCGTGTGCCGCCGAGCGGCACCACGGAGCGCTCCTGAAGCACGCGCATCAGGCGCACCTGCTGCGCGAGCGGCATGTCGCCGATTTCGTCGAGAAACAGCGTGCCGCCGTCGGCCTGCACGATCTTGCCGACGCTGCCGCGCTTTTTCGCGCCCGTAAAAGCGCCGTCCTCGTAGCCGAACAGTTCGGCCTCGATCAGCGTATCGGGCAGCGAGGCGCAATTGACGGCGACGAACGGCGCGTCGCGGCGCGGCGATTCCCCGTGCATCGCACGCGCGAGCCATTCCTTGCCAGTGCCTGTCTTGCCCAGCACCAGCAGCGCGATATCGCGGCCGCGTACTTTCTCGACGCGGCGCAGCACGGCGGCCATCTGGGCGTCGCCCGTGTCCAGCGTGGCGAAAGTGACGGCGGCGCGCGGCCTGCCTGCCGGACATCCGGCCGACGCAGCCTGCGACGAAGCGGCGCGCGGACCGCCGCTGTCCGCCGAAAACACCGGCCGTGCCGCGTACTCGGCGCGCGCCAGCACGCGCACGCCGCTTGGCAGCGCCAGCGTGAGGCATTCGCCCGGTGCGCGCGACGCCTGTTGCAGCAACGCGGGGAACGCCATGCCGAACAGCGCTTCGAAAGGCTGCGCGAGCAGCGCGTCGAGCGGCTGCCCGAACTGGAACAGCGCGCTGCGGTTCGCGGCGAGCAGCCTGCCGTCGCCGCCGAATGCCGCGAGTCCTTCGAACAGCGTGCCGATGAACTCGCTGCGCGCATGAAAGCGCACGCGCACGGCTTCCGCAAACTGATTGGTGAACAGATGGTTTTCAATGATCTGCGCCGACATGCGCACCAGCGCGAGCGTGTGCTTGTTGAAGCCGCGCGGGTCGCCGCTCACGTCGAGCGCACCGATCGTGCGGCCGAACGGATCGGCAATCGGCACGCAGGAGCAGGTCAAGATGCGGTTCGCGTGCAGGAAATGCTCGCCGCCGTGGACGACGGTCGGCTGGCCGCCGGCCAGCGCGGTGCCGACCGCGTTCGTGCCGCGATGCGCTTCGGACCACGACACGCCGGGACATAGCGCAACGCGCTTCGCTTTCTCGACGAAGTCGCTGTCGCCGAGACTGTGCAGGATCACGCCGTTGCTGTCGGTGAGCAGCACCATGCTTTCCGTATCGACGATCTGCGCGTGCAGCGTCTCCATCACGGGCAGCGCGTGTGCATACAGCGACTGGTTGCATTCGACGAGATCGCGCAGCACGGCCCGCTGCAATGGTGCAAAGTCGGGGGCCTCGGAAGCGCGCAAGCCGAATTCGCGCGAGCGCGCATGCGCCTGCGCGAGCACGTCGGCGCGGCCCTCAACGGGCGGCGTGACGAAACGTTGGGTCACTGCATGTCTCCGCTAGTTGTAGTGCGCCGCTCGTGCGGCGGCGGCCGCTTCATTCCGTTCGTTGCGCGTTGCAGCATGCACAGCGTAACGGCCTTTGCGCTTTGCGCGCCCGCCTGAACAGCCGGTCTGCGCCGGCAATGCCGGGTTCATCTTACAGGAGGACGCGCGTCGCGTGTTCCGCTTGCCTTCTGCCGCAGAAGTGCAATCATCGTAGCAGGCACGCGTTCGCGCCGCGTGCCGCACTGGGGCGATGCCTGTCTGACCGCCCCGGCCAGCGCCAGTTCGAGGAGAACGTCATGGTGCGCATGGAGTTGAGAGTCGTCCTCGCCACGCTGTCGGTTTTCATCGCGTTAGGCGGCATTGGACTGTCCATCCACGGCTCGCTCTACTACCTCGACCGGGAGATCTGGGCGGGCGTGATCGCGATCGCGATCGGCATCGTCGGTTGCGTCACGATGCTCACGCTCTGGCCGCGCGACCTGCCGGGCAAGACGCCGCACGAGCAAGCCGCAGGCGACGCCGGGCCGCACGAACATCATCACCACCTGCCCACGCAGTTTTAGGCGCGCACTTTACGCTGCAACGCCGCATCGCCAGGGAGATTCGCGCAAGGCGGCTCTTCGTGTCACGCCGACGGGCAGTGGATGGCGGCACCATCCTGGTGTGTGGCGAAACAAAACTTGCGGCCTGCCGGATGTCGTCTACAGTGTTGAGATCAACCGCGGCGAGCGCTTGCGGTTGGCAGCCCGCGCTGCGATCCACAACGGAGGCGTGAACCGGGGCATGCGCGGCCCACGGCGGTGTCGTTCAACCAAGGTGTTCCCATGCAGATCATTTTCCCGAAAGAAGTCCCTGAGTACTCGGGGCGCGAGCTGACTCTGGCATTTCCGGCTATGGTCGATGGGCAAAGGGTGGAATGCATGATCACCGCTGAGGCGCTGGAAGACCATTTCGGTGCGGCATCGCCCCGTATCGAAGACATGCTGGGCGCGTTCTCGACGCACCGCGAACGCATCGAAGCGGCGACGCGGCGTCTGCTGTCGGAAACGCGCGCGCAATGCGTGGTGCTGCGCAGCGGCTATGTCCGCTTCTACGAGGCGAACTGGCGTACCTAAGCCGAACGGACGACTCTCGATTGCGGGCCGCTGGCCTCGCGGGTTGTAATGTCCGCGAGCGGGAGCGCTCGCGCCGCACGTCGGTTGATCATTGGTTAGATGCAAAAGAGAACGCGGCCCGAAAGGCCGCGTTGTCGTTTGATGCGCCGTTGCGTGCCTATTCGGAGCCGAGATAGAAGAAGCGGAACAGGAACACGGCCGCGATCACCCACACGACGAGCTTCACCTGACGCCCCTGGCCCGTCAGCAGCTTGAGCCCCGCGTAGGAAATGAAACCGAACGCTACGCCGTTCGCGATCGAGTACGTGAACGGCATCAGGAGCGCGGTGAGCGCGGCGGGCACGACTTCCGTCGCGTCGTCCCACGGCAGGTCGGCCATTTCGCGCAGCATCAGGCACGACACATAGAGCAGTGCGGGCGCTGTCGCGTAGCCGGGCACAACGCCCGCGAGCGGCGCGAAGAATAGCGCCAGCAGGAACAGCACAGCGACCGTGATCGCGGTGACGCCCGTGCGGCCGCCCGCCTGCACGCCCGACGCGCTCTCGATGTAGGCCGTGGTCGACGAGGTGCCGAGCAGCGAGCCCGCGAGGATGGCGGTGCTGTCCGCGAGCAGCGCGCGGTTCAGGCGGTGCATCTTGCCGTGCACGAGGAGGCCCGCCCGGTTCGCGACGCCCATCAGCGTGCCCGTCGCGTCGAACAGCTCGACGAGGAAGAACACGAGAATCACGTTGAGCACGCCCGTCGACAGCGCGGCCTTGATGTCGAGCTGGAACAGCGTCGGTGTGATCGACGGCGGCGCCGACACGATGCCGCGAAACTCGTTGCCGCCAAAGAAGAAGCTCAGGATCGTCACGCCGACGATGCCGATCAGAATCGAGCCGCGCACGCGCAGATAATCGAGCGTGACGATCGCGAAGAATCCGATGATCGCGAGCACGACATGCGGGTCGTGCAGGTTGCCGAGCGTGACCAGCGTCGCCGGGTTGCCCGTGACGATGCCCGCCGATTTCAGCGAGATGATCGCGAGGAACAGGCCGATGCCGCCCGTGATCGCGATACGGATCGAATGCGGAATGCCCGCGACGATCACTTCACGCACGCGAAAGAGCGTGACGATCAGGAACAGGCAGCCGGAGACGAACACCGCGCCGAGCGCGGCCTGCCAAGTAAAGCCCATCCCCTTTACGACGGTGTACGCGAAGTACGCGTTCAGGCCCATGCCGGGTGCGCAGGCGATCGGGTAGTTCGCCCAGAAGCCCATGATCAGCGACGCCAGCGCCGCGACCAGGCAGGTCGCGACGAATACCGAGTCCTTCGGCATGCCTGCATCGCCGAGAATCGCCGGATTGACGAAGATGATGTAGGCCATCGTGAGGAACGTGGTAACGCCTGCCAGCACTTCCACGCGCAGGTTCGTCCCTGCTTCGTCAAAGCCGAAATACCGTTTTACGGAGTCCATGAGCGAGTCTCTCGTCGTTTGAAATGTCGTTCGTCACTGCTTGTTGTTGCCGCTTCTTCTGCGCTGCTTCTGCTGCCGGGACGCTTCCATCCAACGGGTTGCCACGGGCGGATTTAATCACGACTGGTGCGCAACTAGCGCATTTGCCGCGCGTGCGTTGAGCCGATGCAACACCCGCGCCGCAGGCGGCGCGGGTGACGTTTCAGCGGCGAAGGGCCGTGATGATACCTGACGCGGCGCGTCGGGCAGGGTGACGAGGGGAATCGCGAGAGGCAAAGCGCTGGAAAAAACAGTCGCGCCGATGCGGCGGCAACTTCACTGTGAGCGTTCGACGGCCGTTACCTTCGCCGACGAGCGTCAAGTTGACAACGCAAATTGACAGTGCAAATTGACAACGCCACCCATGCCGCGCGTCGGCAAGACGCGCGTCAAGCGTGGCGAACGATACGGCGGATTATTGCTGCCCGCCTTGTGCCTGGGCGCGGCGTTGCGCGACGATGCGGCCCGCTGCGATTGCGTTGGCTGGGTAGTTGATCCAGTCGAGCGGATCGTAGCCCGCCTTGCGCCATTCGACGAGATCGGCTTTCACTTCGGCGCGAGTCTTGGGAGCGTTCTGATCATACGGGCGCGCAGTCTGCGCAAGCGCGGACGACATGGCGGCAGCGCCGATAAGCGCACCCAGAACCATACGAGGAATCAGTTTCATGGCAGGGGCCCGAAAAGTTACGATGACCCTTTATTTTAGGTTCTGTATTCGCAATGGGTAAGCTCGGTAAGTGAAATGAATCGTTGCTCACTTTGCGTCAATTGGAGTCCTTAAGGCGCGTTTGATGCATGCGTCGGCTGCCACGCGCCTGCGGCTATGAGCGTCGCTCAACCCATATGTTGAGAGGGCTTGCCCATGCGATCGAGCACGGCCGTCAACAGATCGACGGGCAACGGAAACACGATGGTGGAGTTCTTGTCGGCGGCAATGGTTGTCAGCGTCTGCAAATAGCGCAACTGCATTGCCTGCGGTTGTTGCGCGAGCATCTGCGCCGCCTGCAGCAGTTTCTGCGATGCCTGCAACTCGCCTTCGGCGTGAATCACTTTCGCGCGCCGCTCGCGCTCGGCTTCCGCCTGGCGGGCAATCGCGCGGATCATCGTCTCGTTGATATCGACATGCTTGATCTCGACATTCGATACCTTGATTCCCCACGCATCCGTCTGCGCGTCGAGCACGCGCTGGATGTCGGTATTCAACTGCTCGCGCTCGGACAGCAGTTCGTCGAGATCATGCTTGCCGAGCACCGCGCGCAGCGTCGTCTGCGACAACTGGCTGGTTGCCTCGAAATAACGCGCGACCTGAATCACCGCCCGCTCCGGATCGACGACGCGAAAGTACACGACGGCATTCACCTTGACGGAGACGTTGTCGCGCGTGATCACATCCTGCGGCGGCACGTCGAACACAACAGTGCGCAGATCCATGCGCACGACCTGTTGCACGACGGGAATGATGAGCACGAGGCCCGGTCCCTTGACCTTCCAGAAGCGGCCCAGCATGAAGACGACGCCACGTTCGTACTCGCGGAACACGCGCACCGACGAGGCGACGAGGATGATTGCCAGCAGGATCAGGATGCTGCCGAAGCCGAAAGTGAAACCCATCATGTGCGTTCTCCTTTTTGTGGGGTGTCGGTTGCGGGCACGACCGTCAGCATGAGACCGCGCCGCCCGGTGACGCGCACGGCGTGACCCGCCGCGAGGGGCGCGGTGCAGCACACGCGCCAGCGCTCGCCATGCACGCGCGCCCAGCCGACGCGTTCGGGCTCGCCGTGCAACAGGCTGTCCCGCTGACTGTCCGTCTTGCCGTCGGCGGGGTCGGCTGCGTCGGCGATGTTCAGCCCGTCGTCGAGCACGACGCCGACGCTGCCGATGATCGCCTCAGCGCCCGTCACGACAGGCCGGCGCCGCGAGCGCAACACCATGCCCGAAACACCGAAGATGAACAGCACGCTGAACACGACGACGGCGGCAATCATCGGCAGCGGAATGCCGTAGCCGGGCACGTCGGTATCGATCAGCATCAGCGCGCCGATCGCAAACGCGACGATGCCGCCGAAGCCGAGCGTGCCGAAGGTCGGCAGAAATGCTTCGGCGATCAGGAATGCGAGGCCCAGGAAGATCAGGCTTAGGCCGACGTAGTTGACGGGCAGCAGCTGCAGCGCGAAGAGGCCGAGCAGCAGGCTGATCGCGCCCGCGACGCCCGGCAGCACGAAGCCGGGATTCGCGAACTCGAAGAAGAGGCCGTACATGCCGATCATCAGCAAGATCAAGGCCACGTTCGGATCGGTGATGACGGCGAGGAAGTGGCTGCGCCAATCCGCTTCGAGCGTGACGATGGGCGCATGCGCGGTCGACAGGCGCTTCGCGCCCGCTGCCGTCTCGAAGGTGCGGCCGTCGAGTTGCCTGAGCAGATCGGGGATGTCACGCGCGATCAGATCGACGACTTTCTGGTCGAGCGCGTCGCGCGCCGACAGGCTCACGGCCTCGCGAACCGCGCGCTCGGCCCATTCGACGTTGCGGCCGCGCAGTTGCGCAAGGCCGCGGATGTAGGCGGTGGCGTCGTGAAGCTGCTTGCGCAGCTCCGTCGACTGGCTGTCCATCGCGAGCGGGGCGGAGGCGGCGTTGTCCTTTGCGGCGGGCGCGGCCGGGCTCGACGAAGGCGCCGCGCCCGGCAAGCCGGGCGGCTGGCCCGGTTTCGGCGCGTCCTGGCCGCCGATGCCCAGTTGCACGGGCGACGCCGCGCCGAGATTGGTGCCCGGCGCCATCGCGGCGATGTGGCTCGCATACGTGATGTAGGTGCCCGCGCTCGCGGCGCGCGCGCCGCCTGGCGCGATGTAGGTCGCGACGGGCACGGGCGACGCGAGAATCGCCTTGATGATCTGCCGCATCGACGTATCCAGGCCGCCCGGCGTGTCGAGTTGCAGGACTGCGAGCTGCGCGTGTTCGTCGGCGGCTCGGGCGAGGCCGCGCACGATGAAGTCGGCGGTGGCGGGGCCGATCGCGCCCGAGACGGGGATCACGACCACGCTGCCGGGCGCGATCGCGGACTGCGCGGCCTGGGCCGAATGCATGAGGGGTGTGGCGGCGCAAAGCGCCAGGACGAGCAGCAGCGCGTGACGCGTCAGCGCGTGACGGGCGCCGGAAACGACGCGAGCAGAAGCCGGGCGGGATGCAATGCGAAAGGCGGCAACGCCTGACGCCGCGACGCCTGACGCAGCAACGCCTGACGCAGCAACGCGTGAAGCAGCAACGCGCGACGCAGCAACGCCTGACGCAGCAACGCAAAAAGCCCACGCCGACGCAGCACACGCGCGAGCGGCCATGAAAGCGCCGGACGCAATGCGTGACGCGAAGCGCGCGCCGCAAGGGGCACGCCGCGCACCCACTTGCCGGAACGGGAGAAGCCGGTACGTTCTCATCGTCGACGGCCGGTGCGCCGCAACGTATCGATGTTCGCCGGGCGGCGCCTGGCCTGAAAGGGCTGGCCTGACTTAAGCTTAGTCGGATTCCGCCCGTTCCGCGCGACGGGACATACCCGCGTTCGCCGCGTGGGCGAGGGCGTTGACCGCCCGATAATCGGCCGGCCGCATTCCCGTCCACTTGCGGAACGCCCGATGAAACGCGCTCGGCTCCGCAAAACCGAGCGTCACGGCGATATCGGCAATCGACTGCCCGCCGCGCTGCAATTCCACGATCGCGATATCGCGCCGCAAGTCGTCCTTGATCGACTGATACGTATAGCCTTCCTGCTTCAGGTGCCGCCGCATCGTCGCCTCGGCGACGTTCAGGCGCTGCGCCATGTCGTCCGAGCCGGGCCACGCGGACATCGGCAGCGCGCGCAGCGTCTTGCGCACGCGCGCCGCAAGCGAGCCCGGATTGCGGTACTTGATGATGAAGCTCGCGGGCGCATCGCGCAGAAACGGCTTGACGGACTTCGCCGTCTGCACGACGGGCAGTTCGAGAAAGTCCGGCGCGAGATCGACATACGATTCGCTCTGTCCGAATGAGAGGTCGTCGCAGAACATCAGCCGGTATTCGTGCGCAGCGGGCGGCTCCGCGCAGCGAAAGCGCGCTTCGATCAGCGGAATGCGCCGCCCGACGAGCCAGCACACGAGACCGTAGACCACAATGAAGTACGTTGCATAAGCAAACATCGCGGGTTGCGGCGCGCCGTCGCGATGCGCGAACGCGAGGCGCACGCGGTCGTCGCGCCTGTCGATCTGCGTGGAGAGGTCGTCGAGCACGAGGCGCATGAAGCTGACCGCGCGCGTCAGCGCCTGGCCGCCGTTGCGCGCCGTCAGCGCCATCTGTGTCATTGCGATGAAGCTGCCGCTTTTCATCGCGTGCGAATCCTGGCCGAAGAACTCATCGTCGAGCGCGCGGGCGATGCTGGCCCACAGCGCGCCGTATTGCGCCGGCGTCACGCGGCTCTTCGGGCTCGCGAGCATTTGCGGCGCGATGCCCGCCGCCTCGACGATGCTGCGTTCGTCGACGCCGCCCGCGCGCGCCAGCGCCAGTGTCTCTTCGACGAGACTCACTGAGATCGTGCCTCTTTCCGCTTTCATGCAGTCGTGCGTCCTCTGGTAAATGCGCTCATTCGCCACGCCGCCGACGCCCGGCAGCGCCGCCATTTTGCCGCATTGCGGCCGTGCACGGAATGCGCATATGGCAAATGCGCTCACGCAGATTGATCGGACGCGGCATCGAATCCCGCGGGGGCGCCGCCTACACTTGATTCCAACCAACGCGCCGCATGTGCAGTGCAGCAGGCGCGGGATCACAGAGAACACGCGGAGACACAGGCGGCAACATGGACGAGTTCTATACCGACGAACAACGGATGATCCGCGACGCGGCACGCGACTTCTCAGTCGAATGCCTCGCGCCGAACGCGGCGCAGTGGGACCGCGAAGGGCAACTGCCCGCGGCAATCGTCAGGCAGATGGGCGAGCTCGGCTTTCTCGGCATGATCGTGCCGCCCGAATGGGGCGGCTCGTACACCGACTACGTCGCCTACGCGCTCGCGCTCGAAGAGATCGCCGCTGGCTGCGCGGCGTGCGCGACGATGATGAGCGTGCACAACTCGGTCGGCTGCGGGCCGATATTGAACTATGGCACCGGCGCGCAGAAAGACCGCTATCTCGCCGACCTCGCGACGGGCAAGCGCATTGGCGCGTTCTGCCTGACCGAGCCGCATGCCGGCAGCGAAGCGAACAACATCCGCACGCGGGCCGTGCTGCGTGACGACGAGGGGCTGGGCCAGTGGGTGCTCAACGGCAGCAAGCAGTTCGTGACGAACGGCTCGCGCGCGAGCCTCGCGATCGTGTTCGCCGTCACCGATCCCGACGCGGGAAAGCGCGGCATCTCCGCCTTCATCGTGCCGACGGACACGCCGGGCTTCAATGTCGGCCGTCCCGAGAGCAAGCTCGGCATACGCGCGTCCGACACCTGCCCGATCTCGCTCGACGATTGCGCCGTCCCCGAAGCGAACCTGCTCGGCGCGCCGGGCGAAGGACTGCGCATCGCGCTGTCGAACCTGGAGGGCGGGCGCATCGGCATCGCGGCGCAGGCGGTCGGCATCGCGCGCGCGGCGTTCGACGCCGCCCGCAGCTACGCGAACGAGCGTATCCAGTTCGGCAAGGCGCTGAAGGAGCATCAGACCATCGCCAACATGCTCGCCGACATGGCCACGCGCCTGAACGCCGCACGCCTGCTCGTGCATCATGCGGCGCGGCTGCGCAGCGCGGGCCGGCCGTGCCTGTCGGAGGCGTCGCAGGCAAAGCTGTATGCATCGGAACTGGCCGAAGAGGTCTGCTCGAAGGCGATTCAGATTCACGGCGGCTACGGCTACCTGGAGGATTACGCCGTCGAGCGGCACTACCGCGACGCGCGCATCACGCAGATCTACGAAGGGACGAGCGAAGTACAAAGAATGGTTATCGCGCGGCACGTTTGAGCGCAGAATAATCCGCCAATAGAGCGCATCCGCGCCAACGAGCTTTGCACAAGACGTGAGCGAGGCGCTAAAGCGCCAACTCCGTTCTACTCGCCAGGAGACGACGATGACGGCAGCCCAGGGCTTTTTCGATGCGCGCGACCTGTTGTTGCGCCACCGTACCGACTATCAGCGCGCGTACAGCGAATTCAGATGGCCGGAACTCGCGGAGTTCAACTGGGCGCTCGATTATTTCGACGTCGTCGCGAAGGGCAACGACAACCCCGCGCTGTGGATCGTAGACGATCCCGCGAAGGAAGGACTCAAGCTGTCGTATGCGCAGATGTCGGAGCGCTCGTCGCGAATGGCGAACTTCCTGCGCGCTCTGGGCGTCGGCCGTGGCGACCGCCTGTTGTTGATGTTGCCGAACCGCGTCGAGTTGTGGGATGTGATGCTCGCCGCGATGAAGCTCGGCGCGATCGTGCTGCCCGCCACCACACAGTTGTCGCCCGACGACGTGCGCGACCGCGTGCAGATCGGCGGCGCGAATTTCGTCATCGTCGATAGCGCGGAGACGGGCAAGTTCGACGGCCTCGACGTGCCGCTAAAACGCATCTCGGTCGGCGCGCCGCGCGACGGCTGGACGGATATCGCCGCCGCGTACGAGGCTTGCGCATCGTTTGCGCCCGATGGCGTCACGCGCGCCACCGACCCGATGCTGCTGTACTTCACATCGGGCACGACGTCGAAGCCGAAGCTCGTCGAGCATACCCATCAGAGCTATCCCGTCGGCCATCTTTCGACGATGTACTGGATCGGCCTGCAACCCGGCGACATCCACTGGAACATCAGTTCACCAGGCTGGGCGAAGCACGCATGGAGCTGCTTCTTCGCGCCGTGGAATGCACAGGCCTGCGTGTTCGTCTACAACTTCGCGCGCTTCGTGCCAAAGGAGACGCTCGACGTGCTGGTGCGCTGCAATGTGACGACACTGTGCGCGCCGCCCACGGTATGGCGCATGCTCGTGCAAGAGCCGCTCGCGTCGTACCCGGTGAAGCTGCGCGAGATCGTCGGCGCGGGTGAGCCGTTGAACCCGGAGATCATCGAGCGCGTGCGGCATGCCTGGAACATCACGATCCGCGACGGCTACGGCCAAACGGAAACGACGTGTCAGATCGGCAATTCGCCGGGGCAGCCGGTCGTGCCGGGATCGATGGGGCGTCCATTGCCGGGCTATCGCGTCGAACTCGTCGATGCCGACGATCATCCCGTGACCGAAGGCGAAATCGCGCTGCCGCTCGCGCAACGTCCGCTCGGCCTGATGACGGGCTACGCGAACAACGCGAAGGCCACCGAACACGCGATGCGCAACGGCTACTACCACACGTCCGATGTAGCGATGCGGCGCGACGATGGTTATCTCGTCTACGTGGGCCGCTCGGACGATGTGTTCAAGTCGTCGGATTACCGGCTCAGTCCGTTCGAACTCGAAAGCGTGCTGATCGAGCACGAAGCGATCGCCGAGGCGGCTGTCGTGCCAAGCAACGATCCCCTGCGCCTTTCGGTGCCGAAGGCGTTCGTGACCGTGCGTCATGGCTTCGAAGCCGGTCCCGAGCTGGCGCGCGACGTGTTCCGTTTCTCGCGCGAAAAGCTCGCGCCGTACAAGCGCATTCGCAGGCTGCAATTCAGCGACTTGCCGAAGACGATCTCCGGCAAGATCCGCCGCGTCGAACTGAGGCGGCGCGAACTGGAGCGCACGGATCAACCCGCGCGTCTGCCCGACGAGTACTGGGAAGAGGATTTCCCCGAGCTTCGCAACGGCAACGGCAACTAAACGGAACTGAAGAACAACCACAGGGCAACTAATGGCCAGCTAAGGCGCAACTAAAGCCCAATTAAAGCCCAACTAAGGGGCAACTAAAGCTCAACTGAGCGGCAACTGAGCGGCAACTCATGCCGCAACCGAAATTCAATCAGGAGAGATCCAGCATGAGCGCAATTCCCACGGCTGTCGAAGGCCAGAAGGTCGAGTCCGTCAAACTGCTTATCGGCGGCGAATTCGTCGAATCGAACACGACCGAGTGGCGCGACATCGTGAACCCGGCCACGCAAGAGGTGCTCGCGCGCGTGCCGTTCGCGACGAAAGACGAAGTGGACGCCGCAATCCGTTCGGCGCACGCCGCGTTCGCCACGTGGAAGAACACGCCGATTGGCGCGCGCATGCGCATCATGCTGAAGTATCAGGCGTTGATCCGCGAGCACATGCCGCGCATCGCGAAGACGCTGACGGCCGAGCAGGGCAAGACGCTGCCCGATGCCGAAGGCGACATTTTCCGCGGCCTCGAAGTGGTCGAGCATGCGTGCTCGATCGGCACGCTGCAGCAGGGTGAGTTCGCGGAGAACGTCGCGGGCAGCGTCGACACGTACACGCTGCGCCAGCCGCTCGGCGTGTGCGCGGGCATTACGCCGTTCAACTTTCCCGCGATGATTCCGCTGTGGATGTTCCCGATGGCGATCGTCTGCGGCAACACGTTTGTGCTGAAGCCTTCGGAGCAGGACCCGCTGTCGACGATGCAACTGGTCGAGCTCGCGATTGAAGCAGGCGTGCCGAAGGGCGTGCTGAACGTGGTGCACGGCGGCAAGGAAGTCGTCGATGCGCTGTGCACGCATGAACTCGTGAAGGCGATTTCGTTCGTCGGATCGACGGCGGTGGGCACGCATGTGTACAACCTGGGCAGCCAGCACGGCAAGCGCGTGCAGTCGATGATGGGCGCGAAGAATCACGCCGTCGTGCTGCCGGACGCGAACCGCGAGCAGACGCTCAATGCGCTGGTGGGCGCGGGCTTCGGCGCGGCGGGGCAGCGTTGCATGGCGACGTCGGTGGTGGTGCTGGTGGGGGCGTCGAAGGACTGGCTGCCGGAACTTGTCGAGAAGGCGAAGACGCTGAAAATCAATGCGGGCCATGAGCCGAAGACGGACGTCGGGCCAGTCGTGTCGCGCGCGGCGAAGACGCGCATTCTCGGCATGATCGAAGCGGGCGTGAAGGAAGGCGCGAAGCTCGTGCTCGATGGCCGCAGCGTGAAGGTATCGGGTTATGAGGACGGCAACTTCGTCGGCCCGACAGTATTTAGCGACGTCACCGTCGATATGGATGTCTACAAGACCGAGATTTTTGGTCCTGTGTTGTGCGTGATGACTGTGCCGACGCTCGATGACGCGATTGCGCTCGTCAATGGCAATCCGATGGGTAATGGCGTCGGGCTCTTCACGCAGAGCGGCGCGGCGGCGCGCAAGTTCCAGAGCGAGATCGATGTTGGGCAGGTCGGAATCAATATTCCGATTCCGGTGCCCGTGCCGTTTTTCAGTTTCACGGGCTCGCGTGGCTCGAAGCTCGGGGATCTTGGGCCGTATGGCAAACAGGTCGTGCAGTTTTATACGCAAACGAAGACGGTGACAGCGCGGTGGTTCGATGATGCGGCTGTTGCCGATGGCGTTAATACCACTATTAGTTTGAAGTAGGTTTTTTTGGTTGTCTGCGACGCGGGTCAGATTTGCTTTGTCCTTTTGGCGGGCGTCCGCATTGCGGTTTGCCTTGCCCTGCGCGGGCATCCGCGATAGCGCCTCGCGGCGCTGGCGTTGCCCCTGTGCGGGGCGGCACTTACTTTCTTTGCCGCCGCAAAGAAAGTAAGCAAAGAAAGCGGGCTCACAC
>NZ_JAGIPX010000053.1 GCF_017814945.1 Paraburkholderia sp. LEh10 | reverse complement strand
GACTCAACACTCAACGGAGGTTAGATCGCATCAAATCGCTGGCTGCAAATCCGTCCGTCGAACCGGGTCAACCTCAGCCTACCTTTCGCTCGAAGCGCTAGATATCTGTACCGTGGACGCGTCCGGGGAAAAGAATCTTGCGGGCATGGCGAAGCTTTACAGCGGTCGTGGGAAGCGAACATTCGCAATCTGCGACAAGCGGGACGGCGATAACGAGGCGAAAATTAAAGCCGAAGTTGAACTCGTTCTGTGATGCACGCAGAAAAATGGTTAGAAAATATGGTCATCAAGGGTACAACCCGTGCAGCACTACAACACTTCTCAAAACAGATCGACTGGCCGCCTCACGTCCTGATGAATTATCCCGACCTGTCCGCCAATTTGGTCGATGCCGCCCGCCAGTATTTCGTCTGGTCCAAAGGAACCGGTGGAATCGCAGACTTCCTCCCGCGGTGCAATGAAGGAGAGATTCCCACGCGGATCAACGAAACCGCAACGTTGCTCAAGGACACGTGCGTTCCTCCTCCACCGCAAGCCGGAAACGCCGCAAAGTTAGTAGAGCATGCTCATCCAGAGGCGAACGTCGATGCACCTTACTAAAGGCCAGCAGGATGTCATGCGTGCCGATGGCCATGTGCTGGTGGTTGGCGGAACGGGCTCAGGCAAGACAACGGTTTCGATCCTGAAAGCCGCAAAGGTCGCGGCAAGCGAACTGGCCGCAGGCCAGAAGATCCTGTTTATCAGTTTTGCGCGGGCAACTGTCACGGGCGTTGAAGATGCCGTCGAATGCGAACAGAAGATGCCTATAGGCCAGAAGCATCGTATCGACGTCCAGACGTACCATTCATTCTTCTGGCGTATCCTGAAGGCTCATGGGCATCTCATCGGCCTACCAAGACGAATCGATGTTCTCACTCCGCCTGCAGAAGCCATTGCGCTCGCAGACACCCGTGCACGGTTTCCGGGAAGAAAGCTGACAGATGGGCAAAAAGAGGCGAAACGCCTCGCCGAAGAGCGAGAGCGCGCACGCCTCGCAATAGACGAAGGACGAGTCTGCTTTGATCTGTTCGCAACGTATGCCGGTGACATCCTGTGTGGGAGCGAACGCGTGTCTCGCCTCGTTTCGGACATGTATCCTGTCGTCATCCTTGACGAATTCCAGGACACAAACAGTGCCCAATGGCGGGCAGTACGGGCGTTGGGCCGGCATTCCCGACTCATGGCACTTGGCGATGCCGAGCAGCGAATTTATGACTCGATCGGCGCTGATTCGGCGCGTCTTGATCAATTCCGGAAAATATTTAAGCCAGTTAATGTCGACCTGCTCTCCGATAATCATCGCAGCGCTGGTACGGAAATCGGTACATATGGTGACGATCTCCTGATTGGGAAAATCCGCCAGAAAATCTACGAAGGCGTCACGGTCCGGTACTTTGAGCCGTACATGGCCCCGGCTATGGCAATGCTCGTAACAGCTACCTACGCCGCGCGGCAGCGCCTCGTAAACCGAGGCACCAGGGATTGGTCAGTGGCAATTCTGGTTCCGACAAACAATATGACGCGGCTTGTCTCAGATGCTCTGCGTCTGCCTCCGGCTGGCATGCCCGAGATCTCGCACACCGCGGTAGTCGAGCTGGAAGCGGCCATTCTTGCGGCAGACGTCATCGCACTACTGATGCAGTCTGCCTCAAGTCCCCGTCATTTTGCGCGGTTTATCGATCTACTTAGCCACTATTACCTCGGCAAAGGTGGTGACGAGCCGAGGCACGAAGCCTTCAATGAAGCCGCACGCTTACGCAAGGGATATGAGGAACTGTTTGTCGCGCAAGCTAGCGGCAAGATAGTTCGCAAGAACAGCATCATCGTGAACATTCTGGCGGTGTATAACCAGGTTTGTGCATTGAAACGGACGGGTGACCCTGACGCTGACTGGCGCGCGGTCAGACGCGTGTTAGAGGGAGGCGCGTGTAAACGCCTGCGGGAAGTGGCCGAAGACGCAAGGAGTATTAGCGTACTCCAGCGTGGCACGCAGTTGCATCAGGCCCTGTCGCAAGACTGGAGGAACAATGGCGGATACCGTAACGCCCTTGAAATCACGAGGAAGGCTTTCATTCGACAGCATTTCTCAACTGACGCAAAACCCGAATCGGGCATCATCGTCATGAACATGCACAAGGCCAAGGGAAAGCAGTTCGATGAAGTGATCATCTTCGAAGGATGGCCTGTGAGCCGTAAGGGACTGTCGCCGTTCAATGGCGACAGAATTGTGCGCTTCAATTTATGCGAAAACATTGATGAACAGGCCCGTCAGTCGCTCCGCGTCAGCGTCACGCGCGCGAAGCGCCAGGTAACGATTCTGACGCCGCGAACCGATCCTTGCGTCCTGCTTGCTAGCGGATCCATTGAGCCGAATCTGAAGCATTTTGAGTCGTTCGAGGACTGGCACACGGGACGATAGACCGTCGGTTTCGAGCTTGCAAGGCGCACCGGTTCTACTGACCGACAGAGGGGCGCGCGTTGCATCCCAATGACTTCCGCGCCCCCCGCCAGTATCCGGGCCATCATGAAGATACTTCGAATGCATGTTGTTGTAGTTGGAGAAGGCAGCGCAGGTCTGCCTGGTACTGCTCTTGGGAGCCTATGCGCACATGCCCGCCCCGAGGCTACACTTGAGTCAGCCAGCAGATTTTTGCCGCGAACCGCACATAACGCCAATCCGTCCCCTTGAGTCTCGGCCGCGCCGGAGTTCTGCACTTGCCGCGCCCCACATACCATGACCGATCCGATCCACGACGCTAACGACACCCAGACCGTCCGCACCTGGCTCCAAGGCTTGCAGACGCAGATTGCCGACACGCTCGGCGCGTTTGACGGCACGCCGCTCGCCACCGACAGCTGGCAGCGCGCGCCCGGCGAGAAGCTGCGCGGCGGCGGCTGCACCCGTATTCTGGAAGATGGTGCGTTCTTCGAACGCGCAGGCATCGGCTTCTCGGATGTGCAAGGCGACGCACTGCCCGGCTCGGCGAGCGCGCTGCGCCCGCAACTGGCGGGACGCGGGTTCGAAGCGATGGGTGTGTCGCTGGTGCTGCATCCGCGCAATCCATACTGCCCGACCGTTCATATGAACGTGCGCCTCCTCGTCGCGACGAAAGCCGGCGAAGCGCCCATGTTCTGGTTCGGTGGGGGCATGGACCTGACGCCCTACTACGGGTTCGAGGAAGACGCGCAGCATTTCCACCGTGTCTGCCGCGACGCGCTGCAGCCACATGGCGACGATCTCTACCCGCGCTTCAAGCGCTGGTGCGACGACTACTTCTTCCTGAAGCATCGCCACGAGCCGCGCGGGATCGGTGGGATTTTCTTCGACGATTACGCAGAGCCGGGATTCGCGCAGTCGTTCGCGATGGTCAAAAGCGTTGGCGATGCGTTCCTGAACGCGTACCTGCCCATCATCGAAAGGCGCCGCGACATGCCATACGGCGAAGCCCAGCGCGACTTTCAGGCGTACCGGCGGGGTCGCTACGTCGAATTCAACCTCGTGTTCGACCGTGGCACACTGTTTGGGCTGCAAAGCGGCGGACGCACGGAATCGATCCTGATGTCGATGCCGCCCGTCGTACATTGGCGCTACGACTGGCAACCCGAGCCGGGCACGCCGGAAGCGCGCCTGTATAGCGACTTTCTCGTGCCGCGCGAGTGGGTCTGACGCGTGCTGCCGCGCCGCATCCGCGCTACTTGATCCCGGACGGGCAGTTCAAACTCCTCCACTTATGGGCACTTAAATTCCCCCACCCGTTGAAGCAGGACGTGGACGTTATTTAGCTCTCTTTTGTTTTTCGCGCAAAGGTTTCGGCGGCCTCTTTGAGTCGATAGCTGCGACGGTCGAACTCGAGCAGATGGCAGTGATGCATGAGGCGGTCGAGGATCGTGGTGCTCATCGTGTTATCGCCAAGGTAAGCGCCCCAGTCCTGCACAACGCGGTTGGACGTCACGACGACGCTGCGATGCAGCTTGTAGCGTTGGTGGATCAACGTTTGCAGCAGCGCGCCAGCGTCGTCGGGAATCGTTCGCGACAGGAACAGGTCGTCGAGCACGAGCAGATCCCCATCGAGCATGGCGCGCAGCCGGGATTCCCGCTGCGCGGGTGGACTGAGGGCGTAGCGGTTGAAGAAGTCATCGGTCTCGAGGTATTGCACCTTGTAGCCCTGCAGGACGGCCTGGTAGGCGATGGCCTTTGCAACGTGCGACTTGCCGGTACCCGGTTTGCCGATGATCAGTCCGTTGCTGCCTTCGGCGATGAACTTCAGCGTGTGCAGCTGGAAGCGTGCCTGACGTGGCAGCTTGGGATTGAACGACCAGTCGAACTCGGTAAGCGTCAGTTTCTCTTCAAGTCCCGACTGCTGGTAGCGGCGCTCGAGACACGTGTGCTGCAGGCGCAGGGCACCCAGCAACCGTTTCTCGAGACATTCGCGCTGATCCTGCAGGATGAACTGGATCGCCGGCGCTCGCGGCTCATCGAGCGTGTCGCGCACGCCGGACAAGTGCAACAGTCTGAGGGCGCGTTCGATGTCGGGGAGTGCTGTGGTCATGTGATTTCTCCTGTTTCTCCATTGGCGGAAGTGAGGGATCCGGCGTTGTGCGCAGCGCCGGAGTTCGCCGTATTCGTCGGCCGGTCGGATCAGTGGATGCTCCTGCGTCAGCGGCAAGGCGAGTTGCGGCGCGCTGTTGAGGCGCTCAAGGGCCTGCTCGAACAGCCGCTCAACAATCGCGCGCACCTGCCGGTACCGGTAGACGTGATGGCGCAGCGCGTGATCGCAGGCCTGCCCGACGAGTCGGGCGGGATATCTCTTCGCCAGTCCGACGATGCCCCACGTGCCGCGATGGCCGACACGACCTTCGGCGTCGAACATGTGATGGCAGAGCGCCTTCGTTTTCGGCCCGATGTCGCCGGCACTGGCGAGTGCAATTCGCGTCTGGCGTGACGGGTTGAACGGGCGCTCGCTCTCGGGAAGCTCAAGCGAGCCCGGTTGTGAGGCGCGCGCGTGCGTTCGCAGCAGTTCCTGCGTCCGGCGATCACGGATCTCGATGGTGGTGTCGTAAATGCGCACGCACACAAGAGTGCCAATCGGCGCGGGCCGGGCCGCGTAATTGCTGCGCTCGACGCTCACTGTCGTGTCGTCCCAGACGGTGCGCACGACCTCGGTGAAGTAGCGGAATCCCGTTACTGGCAACGGCCTCAGGTGCGGCTTCTCCTCCTGGAACATGGCCTCGACCTGCCTGCGCGCGCTGCCGTGGATGCGTTTGGCTGCCCAGTTCTCCTCCCAGTGCATCAGGAATTCGTTCTGGGCCGCGAGCGACTCGAAGCGCCGGCCAGTCAGCGCCGTGTTCTGCGTATGCTGGATTGCGTTCTCTACGGCACCCTTTCGATTCCGATCCCGTACGCGCGCCGGGTCGGCGACCACGCCGTAATGCTCAAGCATTGCGGCGTAAAGCCGGTTGATCTCTGCTCGTACAGGTCGGGCGTAATGACGCCCTCGCGGAGGTTGTCAAGCACGACATAGCTGACTGCGCCACCGAAATACCGGAAGGCTTCTTCGTGCAGCTGTGCCCAGACCTGTTTGCCCGACTTCCAGACCACGCGCCGGAAGCTGCGCCGCGAGTATCGCAGTGTCATCACGAACAGCCGTGGGCGCCGGAAGCGGCCCGTCCTCGGATCGCGCGTAAGCGCGCCTTCGCCGCAATCAACCTGGGCTTCTTCGCCGGGCGCGAACTCGAGGCGGTCGAACTGCTCGGGCTCGACATGACGAAGGGCGCGCACGAAGCGCTTGACGCTGTCGTAACTGGCGGTAAAGCCGAACTGGTCGACCAGATCCTGGTAGATGGCCTGCGCGTTGCGCCTCAGGCGCACCTGCTGTTCGATCCAGTCGCGATGGGGTTCACTGGCCGAGCGGGCGAAATTGAAGGGTTTGGCCGGCGCGACAATGTCAGAAGCCGGTGGACGCGGAGGTGGAGGAGTTTGAGGTGGAGGACTTTGCGCGCCCACCGGCTCCGTCGGGCCGGCGGGCACTGCGGAGGAATTTGCGGCGCGACGCGTCACCGTTTTGGCCTCACGGCCGCGACGGCCGCAGTAGCCGAGACGATCACGTAGCGGGGTCAGCCAACGCGAACATGACTGACGGGCTGAGGACCGCGTCGCACGGCGCTGCTGCGAAGCTACAAAGCGCGTAGTGAGCACATCATGGGATCCTTCGGTTCCGAGTGCCGCCTCCGCAGCACTAGCGTAATTTCCAGCGCTTTTTCTTTCTCATCCGCAGCGATTCCCCGCCAGCCTCAAGAAACGTTACCAGAAGGCTAAGGGGCATCGACGCAAACCGCACGCGTTTTGCCCTCAACGCGGCGACAGTACCCTGAACGTCAATTGTCGGCGCCGCACAGCGGAGCTGGGACATGTTTAGAACCAGTCGGGACCGGATCGCCTTTGCAGAGCGGATGACGTCCGACGCGAAGCCTCTGTTTTCGACATGATCAGAGTAAACATTTACGCCGATGTAAAGCGAACTGTCTGCCATCAGCTCGGCAAGGTCCCGCGCCGCTGTGGAAAGCACGAAGCGGGTAAGCCGCGCGATCAATCGCGTTTTCCCAAGGATACGCATGTAGTCGGCAGGTCCCTTGAGGCCATGCTCTGCATTCGTCCAGCGGATCATCGCGTCAACGCCGACGCATTTACCCTCGCGCAGGCTCATCACCGGTTGATACTCCAGGCAAAACTCCCCTCTTCTCAAACGAGCCTCGGCGGCGCGGACGAGCCGAGCCTCAGGTGCGAGGCGTCGCTTGTAGAAAACCCAAAGGCCCAAGCTGAACAGGCATCCGTATGCGCATTTACTCTGAATCGATTTGGCTTCTGCGATAGGTAAAACGCCGCGATTCGTAAACCTTTTGCGCAGGCTCCGCCCTTACGGGAAGTTAGTGATTCTCGTGAAGACGCAGCTCGCCGGGCACGTTGCGCTGCTGTGGCGAACGTTGAGTTTAGTACGCGCGAATTTTTCCTTATAAGCGTGATTCGTCGCAATCGTTACGTTACTGTCTAACGCTTCGCATGGCTGTGCATCCAGCCTGTGCTTACCGACCAAAATATCGCGATTGCTTCGCGCGCAATCGCATTCCTCGAACATGACGGCCGGAACAGACTACCTCAGCAACACCCATGCACGCGTGTCGCGCGGGTCTACAACTTGTTGAGCGGGTTGCCCCTGATCGGGCAAGCGACGGGCGGCGCCACATCTTCGACGCAATCGCGGATTGGATGCTGACTGATCCTTTATCCGGGTGTTCAGGCACCCGACGCAGGTATCTATCGGTGCCGCGCTTGCGGCCATGAGATCGGTATTGCGAAGGGACACACGTTGCCGCCGCAGAATCATCACCAACACGCTTCCGGGCTCGGTCGGATCCAATGGCAACTGGCTGTCTTCGCACAGGCGCGCGGCTAGCCATTTTCCGGTGCGGATCGCGTCGTAATGGCAAGAAGACGATTGTGGTCCGCTCTGCTCCGCGTGAACTCGACTGATATCCGCGTTACCACCGCGGGACCGTTAGTCGGAGAGCCCGTATGGCGAAGTACTTATAGTTTCCGCTCGTCCCTGAGCACCCCGCGCATACTTTCGACGAGACCTTAGGGTTTGATGGCCATTGGCCATAGCATTGAACGAGCAGTGACAGCCCTTGGTCCCAACATAAGGCGGAATTGCGCGAGCTTTCCTTCCCTATTCCAGCGGCGACACGCACATACAGCTCGCGCGTCGCCGATTCTCGGGGACGCCCGATATCGCGTCTATTGAATGCAAACACGGCATAGATCGACGGTCCGAAGGTAAACATTTCTATTAAGCCACGGCACGAAAACATACTCATCGTAAGCGTTTGAGCCAATGAAAATCCAACGATGCAAAGAGCAAGACATGGGAATATCCTCGATATGGAAGCACATCGCAATCGATTAAACAAACAGGAAATATATCTTCAAGGTACACTCAAAAAGCTCCCCTCCTCCGAAAACCGATATCTATGCGTTACCTACGCTTTAATGTTAGACAGATGCGCGCGAAAAACCATTATCTATAGGAGTTTCCACATGCCACATAAGAGTCTGGTCAACATACTTAGGTATCGAATAGAGCCAAGGATGCTTGCTCGGTATCAGAGTCAATGAGAAAATATTTCGCGCAATAAAGAGCGTAACAAAGCGACCGATGCAGTACCGCGGTAGGGTTCGCCCAGCGCAATCTCTGTGAAGTCGCGCCCAACCGAGTGAATGCTTGGCACTAGCTCTCTCAAATAGCCCGATCGCTATTAACTTAATAGCGACGAGCTGTTAATGATTTGACGGCCGTCGTCTGCGATCGCATAATTCTCTTGATTCGAAGCGGCATCTTTCAAATACGCCTCCATTCTAACCAGTTCTGCGATCGATTTTGCTTTCATTTTTTGCATCAAATGCGACCGATTTGCCTTGATGGTTATTTCGCTGAGACAAAGTTCCGAAGCGATCTGCTTATTCATCAATCCCCGTGCCACAAGAGCCAATATGTGTCTCTCCCTGGGTGTCAAAGATAAATAGCGGACAAGAATTTCATTTTGCCTACGGTCAACCTCTCGACGACGACGGTCGTATTCAATCGCGGCCTTAACAGACTCCATCATGTCCTGACTGCGGAACGGTTTGCTCAGAAAATCCAACGCACCGGCCTTCATCGCATCAACCGTCATCCTGATGTCGCCGTGGGCGGAGATAAAAATTATTGGCACGTTAAAGTTCGCGCTACGTAGTCGCTTTTGAAGTGCAAGCCCCCCCATTCCTTGCATACGAACATCGAGAATCAAACAATTCGCATCCCTGATTTCATCATTATTGAAATCGTCAAGCTCATTTAATAGATCTTGAGCAGAGGGAAATTGCTTGACCACAATCCCAACAGAGTCTAGCAATTCTGATATCGCTTCGCGGACTGAAGAGTTATCGTCAACCACCAAAACTACCGGCGGGGCATTATCGTCGGTCTTAAGCTCAGATCTTTGCAAGGTCACAATATCCTCCTGCTGCAGCAGTCTGGCGAGACGCCGCGTCGCCACCGGCATGATTCCGTTGTTTGAGGTCAGTCCTGAAGCGTCTCACGTGATGTTTGCCGAGGCACCTGACGGGATGGAACGACAGGAACGACCGTACAGCCCTGCAAATGCATCGAGTGTGCCAAGAGAAGCGGATACCTCGCATGTGATTGATTTTGCTGAGACTATCGTGCCATCACTCTCGTGCTCAAAGTCGCTAATTCCTTGAGCGTTCGATTTTCATACGCCGAACGCATAGAATTCAAACGGATGCCTCGGCATAACAAACGTATAAATCAGTAAGCTGCGGTCACAGCGCCGAGAGCTGTCGAGCGAAGGGAACGGTCTTCCGAGCCGTACGGACATTCGTTTGAATCTGGGTTTTAAGCACCAGATCATTCAGGTCGCACGGCGACGTCGATTGGCAACCGTCAAGAAGCCCTCCCCGGATCAAAAAATCGCAGCAGTCCAGCCGATGCGAGCAGTCTCAGCTCGGAAAGGACTCCGACAGGAGGCGTAATGAGAAGGACGAGCACATCAGTGGATTGGTTTTCCAGCCCCGATCAGGATGCCAGCGTCATGTCGGCGTGGGAACGCATGATTGAGGGACGCAAGCCACCCACCACAGCTGTGCGCGCGATCGTTGACGCCTCGTGGCATCGATGCCTGAATGGTCGGGTAGACCCTGGCGCCACCAGTGCCCCCCCACCTCTTGATGAAGGCCGCGTTCTCGACCTTCGAACCAAGAACCACCGGCTATTGGACGCCGTGGAGCCGCTTATCAAGCAGACCCGCGAGCTTCTGTGCCGGACGGAGACCGCGCTGGTTCTGACCGATCCAAACGGGACGATTCTCGATCTGGCGGGCGACTCGCGCATCGCTGGCCCCTTAGGCGAACTCCGCTTGATACCCGGCTGCAACTGGACCGAACGCGCCGGCGGGACCAATGCGATTGGCACCGCCCTCGCATTGCAGCAACCTGTGCAAATCCATAGTGCCGAGCATTTCTGCATGGCGATGAAGCGATGGACATGCGCCGCCACTGTTATTTGCGATCCCCAAGACGGCACCGTGCTCGGCGGAGTCGATGTTTCAGGCCTCGCCCACACCTACAGTCCACATAGTCTCCCATTCATCGTCTCGCTGGCCTCACGGATTGAAAGCGGACTCGGACGGGTCATGTTGGAGCGCCATCTGCGCTTGCTGGAAAATAGTCTTGCATACTGTTCCGGACGTGCAGACGGCGTCGTGATAGTCGACGAGTTCGGTCGTCTGATCAAAAGCAACTCACAGGCGCGAGCCGCATTTGCCCGTCTTGGCGTCTCCGGCTCGCTGGAAGGCGCCTTCCCAATCCCGGACATCGCAGCTATCGCAGAGGGATCACCGCCGCCGCTATCGTCAGAGTGGCTGCGCACGGCGCGAATCGAACGCGTCAAAGAGGGAACTGATACGCTCGGTTTCATGCTTATTGCTCCAGCAAGCAACGGGCGCTCCACGGTGCGGGGGGACCAGATCCTGACGGTAGAATCAGAGCGCACCTACGCGTTTTCCACCATCATCGGCCAGAGTTCTCAGTTGCTTGAGGCTATCCGGAAAGCGCAGCAGCTTGCCAAAGTCGCGGTTCCCGTTCTGCTCCTCGGCGAGACGGGTGTGGGCAAGGAACTGTTTGCGCGAGGTATCCATCAGGCCAGCACGAGGGCCGATGGGCCCTTCGTGGCGCTGAATTGCGGCAGCTTGTCCCGGGATCTACTGAGTAGCGAACTTTTTGGTTACGCAGAAGGCGCATTTACCGGCGCACGCAGATCCGGGATGACGGGAAAAATCGAGGCCGCGGATCGTGGCACGCTGTTCCTCGACGAGATTGGCGAAATGCCCCTCGATATCCAACCCCATTTACTACGGGTATTGGAAGAAGGTGAAGTCCTTCGACTCGGAGAGAACACGGCTCGAAAGGTCAATTTCCGTTTGATCGCGGCAACTCATCGCGACTTGCGAACGGAAATTGCTGGCGGAACCTTTCGCACGGATCTGTACTACCGGCTGGCCGTTACCAGTATCTCGATCCCCCCGCTACGCGAACGCAAGACCGATTTACCTAGCCTGCTGGAACACTGGTTACGAGTCTCTGGCGACCGCTTCGGCGTCAACAATGTTGAAATCGATGACGCAGCCTATGAGTGTTTGATGAACTACGCCTGGCCCGGAAACGTACGCGAATTGCGCAATGCGATCGAAGGCGCGGTGTTGATGGCCAGCGATGGTGTTATCAGGATTGGCGACCTGCCAACGGAAATCCAAACCCCTTCTGTTTATGGAGCTCCACGAGATCAGTCATCGGCTGGAGCCTCTGAGGCGGTGCCTCGGGAGGTGCGCTCACTTAAGGAGGAGGAAGTCGAGCCGATCAAGTTCGCGATACAGCAGTGTCGGGGTAATCTCACCGAGGCGGCGGCTCAACTTGGAATCGCGAAGAGTACCCTTTATCAGAAGGTCGCGAGGTACGGACTCACGGACGCCATTCTGACAGCCCGTCGGAAGCTTCCGCGCTAACGCCGTTCGCAACGACACCAGTCTGTTCCTTATTTGCGACGAAAAGACGGTCCTAGCTGTAAACACCGAGGTGTTATGACCGCGCCCTCGAAGCGTAGACAATGCGCGATTGCTGAGCGGAACCCAACCGTTGACATGACGCGACGAAAAGTATTGAATTTCAGGTCACTGTAGATTCAACGATTCAACTGACGCTAACTGCGTCATCGAATGCTGCGTCGCGCGACTACCGGATCCCGCGTCAACGCGTATTTGCTCATCTTCAGATATAGCGTGCTTTTTGCTATGCCAAGCTGTGCAGCCGCCAGGGTCAGATTGCCTTCGCTTTGCTGGATCGCCGTCTTGATCGCTTCCGCTTCCACCATTTCCAGCGAGCGTACCTCCTCCTGGCGAGCAAGTTCCGCCCCGGCGGAGGATGAGGCCGGCAGGACGCCCATAAAAGACGCGTTGGCACGTACCTCAGGTGGAAGCTCATTCACGGTGATCGCGCCGTCTCGGGCCATGAGCACCGCGCACTCGATCGCATTGCGCAGCTCACGCACGTTGCCAGGCCATGCATAGTTCAACAAGCGGGCATGCGCCGCGTCGTCGAACACGGCATCGACCACGCCGTACCGTTCGCGAAATATGCGCAGCCAGTGTTCAATCAACGCTTCCAGGTCATCCTTTCGTTCACGCAGCGGCGGGATCGAAACGTTCGTGACGGCCAGTCGGTAGTACAGATCCATGCGGAATCTGCCGTCAGTGACATCCGCACGCAGATTGTGATTCGTTGCGGCGACGAGGCGGAAGTCGACCTTGCGAGCCGTGTTCTCACCTAGCCGATATATCTCTCCTTCTTCCAGCACGCGCAGGAGATAAGGCTGGATGTCGAGAGGCATTTCTCCGATTTCATCAAGAAACAGCGTGCCGTGATTCGCAGCTTCGATTTTCCCCGTCATGCCGGATTTACGCGCGCCGGTAAACGCCCCGTCCGCGTAACCAAAGAGTTCGCTCGTTAGAAGATCGCGAGGCATACCACCGCAATTCAGCGCGATGAAGGGGCCGTCGGCCCTTTCGCTAGCCTCGTGGATACCCTGCGCGAACAACTCTTTGCCCACGCCCGATTCACCGACGAGCAGCACGGGGACCGATGCTCTCGCAAGTTGCCTCGCTTTCTGGATCGTCGCGCGCAGTACGGGGCTCGTGCCGATAATGCGGGAGAACGCCGCTGTGGGCAGTGATGCAGCGGCAGGCGGCGAGTCGGATTGCAAGGCTGCGCGTGGGACGACGGCGGGGGCGATCAGCATGAAGCCGAGTATCTCGCTGCCTTCCGAGACTATTTCGATTCGTGCGAGGCGCAGCCACCGCGCTTCTTGCGGCGGCATCGACCCCGCGGCGATTCTCGCGATGTCCGGAATGGGAAATGCGCTTTCAAGTGCGCCCGATATACCCAGCCGAGCAAATGCGACGCGCGCCTGTGGATTCGCCCTGACGAGGCGTCCGCGATCGTCCACGATAATCACACCGTCCGCGCGCCCGGAGCAATAGGCCCAGCAACGTGCCATCAGCCGTAGTCGTCGCTCCACGGCAAACTTACCGAGGCTGCCCTCGATACGTCCGGCCATTGAAACAATAAACGCCAGACTATGCCGGTTGTAGGTTTGCGCACGCCCCGACACATCGAGAACGCCGAGTACCGTACCGTCGAGCGGATCGCGAATTACCGTAGCAGAGCACGTCCACCGTTTGATCCCCGCACAGAAATGCTCGCAGCCATGAATCTGCACTGGCTGCTGCAATTCCAAGGCAGTGCCGATCGCATTGGTCCCCGAGCTGAGTTCGTTCCAGGCGCAACCCGGCACCAAGCGAATCTCGCTCGCCGGTTCAATGATGCGCTCATCCCCGGCGTATTCGAGGATCGTCCCATCTGAATCTGCGAGCAAAAGGATGGTCCCTGTCTGAGAAAGGAACTCGCGCGTCTGATGGATAAACGGTACGCTGGCACGCATGAGGTGACCGTTCTGGGCCCGCAAGTCGAAGAGGCGCCCTTCTTGCAGAGGAGGCGGAGCACACGCCGTTTCCGGATCCACGCGGCCGTCTAGGCATCGGTGCCAGGATTCGCCAACGATTCCACGTAGCGTGTCAGTTGACGGGTTTCCACCTTGAATCAGGCACTCCCAAGCCGCCTCGACGCAGCTGTCGGCCACCGGGCTCGAACACCAGTCCATAGCTGCACCTGTCTTTTTTATGCTGTCTCCGTCCATATGAGCATGAGTGATCACCCGATCAGGCGGTGGCGCCTAGCATTTTTGCGAGCATTTTTTGCGCCTAAAGCACCATTGCCAGGCGTGCGTATAACCGGTTCTGAGCACCCGGCAGATGGCACGGGCCGAGGCACGGATGCGGGCGAGTCGGACAAACTTCCTACAGTCGTGCTGCTCACCAACGTTGCACTGCGTCGCGATGGTATGTAATCGGCGAAGCCTCGAACAGTGCCACTGCTCGGACCGCACCTTTCAGAATACACATCGGAGTGAGTTGATACGCAACCCATCCCGAACCCGGTCAGTCCGTGCGAGCTTACCGCCATATCCATATTCCCAGCCCTCCGGAAGCTGCCGAGGCTATGTGCTCATATCGTAACGTAACGCGAGAGAGACCGCATATCGGCTCAGAATGCCCGAAATTCACAATAAGATTGGGGGATGAGCGTATCCTGCTTATCGCGCAATAATGCGACGGACCGTTCCGACGGCAAGAGTTTGCAAGGAAGAAGGAAAAGGCCGCCGTATCTACTTTGTGTGTGGCGCCTGAATGCTCTGAGGAACTGATAAGGTTAACTGAAAATAGGCGAGGCAGCTACCCATCCCGCCGCACATGTCCAGATGTATCCGAGAAACTTGCGGGGGAAGACGGATACCGTGCGTACATGACGAGCGCGGCGACTATGGTCATGGCGATGAAGCTATGGAAAGAAGCATTAAGGCCGCCATCGAAGCCCAGCAAGCGACCAAACACTCGCGACCAATTACCATTCCATATCGCAGGCTATCAAAATCTGCGCGCCAGCCGTCGGCACGGAGCAGAACAGTCGTTTGACAGGCTATCAGTGATCGGCGGCGAGCAGGCACCCACGGCAAGGCCGCGATGCCGAAACCGATTAAAACCATGAGTGAACTGGCGTAGGCGCGGGTTATAGCCGTCAGCAAGCTGACGCAAACGGAAATCGCCACCAATACAACTGCCCATAACATCGCATATCCGCGAGAAACATTGCGATTGAGCGGTGACGTTATGTGCCGGGCAGGCGTGCCTGCTTGCGTGGAACGTCATTGCGGTACGCTCCCCTGGGGGATCGGCACGGCAGCGTGCTTCGCGGCCGCCAGTGCGGCCTTCGGCAGCGGTGGCGGGCCAGCAGGCACGGCTTGCCTTGCCGTAGGCGCGGCACGATCGATAAAGATGCGTGAGGGCAACGTAAAGCCCCTCAGTGCCAGCAGCTCGAGCGGCCCCTTGCCGACATCCGTGCGGATCAGATAACGCAGCGGGTGCGTCATGCTCGACGGTGCGGCAACGAGCGCCTCCTGTGCCGTCAGCGTCGCGGAATCTGCGCTCGCATCGGTCTTTGTCAACGCTGGCTTCGGATCGGTACTTTCCGGTTTCGCCTGCCACGTCAGCTGATACGTCGCGCTGTCCACCGGTTCAACCTTCGCCCGCTCGAGCATGCGCACCAGTGCCCAGCGGCCGCTGAACTCAAAGTTCTTGTTGGTGCCGGCCGTATCGGTCTGCCATTCGAGCCGCGTCCCGGCGCTCTGAGGATCGTTGGATGGCCACGTCATCGTGTGCCACGACTGAACCTGGTTGTAGTAATGCAGCGTCTGGCCGTCGAGCGCGAAAAGGGTATCGGTCACGCCGGGCGTGGGTACCGGCTGAAGGGCGAACGTGTACTGGGGCTCGCCCTGCGCGAGCAGGTGACCGGCGATCTGCTGCAGCGTATTGACGGCTTTCAGGAACTCGGGATCGAACGCGCGCGTCGTGCTGCCCGCACCCGTTCCACCCGATGCCGCCACCCACTGGTCGCCCTGCAGCTGGAGGGCGCCGGCGAGCTGGTTGGAAAGGAAGGCGTTGATGAGACCACCCTGGGGGCGCACAAAGCGGGCGAGTTCAGGCAGCGAGGCATCGTTGGCCGTACTCGCAAACGGATAGCGTCCGGCAAACGAGCGTTTCCAGGCAGCAACGATCGTCTGGCGCCACGCATCGTTCAGGCTCGCCTCCGCGGGTCTGAGCACGGTTTGCGTGGCCTGCTCGATAGGCTGCACGAACAGTGCGCCGCCCATGCCCGCCCACTGCTCACCAAGACTGGCGGAGACGAGCTGCGCGTAGGCGAGCGTATCGGAGAGTTCCGAGCCCTTGCCCTGGAAGAGCGACTGTGCAACCTGACGCGCCTGATCGTCCGGATCAGCGCTGTCGCTGATCTGCTGCAGCTTCAGGCGCAGCGTCGTCACACGTTCCGTGAAGCGCTCCATGCTCAGATCGCTACCGGCGGGAGGTGCCGCGTTGCCGGTACCCGTCTGACCGACCAGCTTGAGCACAGGACCGAAGGAGGCATCGAGGGGTACGGCTGGCGTCGCCTGCGCGTTCTGCGGCGCATCGTCCTTCCTGCCGAACAGGTTCTGTGCCTTGGTCACCAGCGCATCGGAAATCTACTGCTCGATAACCGGCTTTGGTCAAGATGGTCCGTACGCACAGCAAGCGGGTTATGACTTAATCGTTCAGGGCATGGGCGGCTTGATGAGCATCACTGGCGAACGGGACGATCTGCCGGGCGGTGGTCCCCAGAAGGTCGGGGTCGCATTCGCCGATCTGATGACGGGCATGTATTCGACAGTCGGCATCCTCGCCGCGCTGGCGCATCGCACCGAAACGGAGGAAGGCCAATACATCGACATGGCCCTGCTCGACGTGCAGGTCGCGGCCATGGCGAACATGAACCTCAACTACCTCGTATCGGGAAAAACGCCGCGGCGTCAAGGCAACGCACACGCCAACATCGTGCCCTACCAGGCGTTCGACGCAAAAGACGGTCAATTCGTGCTGGCCGTCGGCAACGACGGACAGTTCCGCAAATTCTGTGAGGTTGCGGATTGCGCACATCTCGCAAGCGATCCGCGTTTTGCAACGAACGCGAATCGCGTGACAAATCGCGAAACGCTGGCTCCGTTGATCGGAGACATTCTGGCCATGCGCACGATCGAAGAATGGGTAACGCCGCTCGCGGCTGCCGGCGTACCCTGCGGGCCCGTCAACGACATCGCGCAGACCTTCGCACATCCGCAGGGTCCGGCATCGCGGGATGCGGGTGGATTTGCCTCATCCGCTTTCGGGAAGCGTCGCGACGGTGGCGAACCCGATCCGTATGTCGGGCTCGCCGATCCAATATCGAAGTGCGCCGCCGACGCTGGGACAACACACTGCCGATGTGCTGTCGTCGCTGTGTGGGATCGAAACGGATGAACTCGATCAGTTGAGAAAAACGGGTGTGGTTTGATACGAGACGGACAGGCACCTGGTCACGGACGAAGGGCTCGGGTGCGGTTCGCGGTCCGACCGTCAATTGACTGTCCGGATCCGGGCTGCTGCGTTACTCTGAGCGAGATCTCTGCGTAGCTAGATGACGGGCGCCGCGCCTCATATGGAGACACAACCGTGAAGCACGCTCGCGAACCGGCCGTCCAGGTGCCCATCAAGGAATCGACGCGCTTGCACGGTGTGCAGTCACTCGATCGGGCGATCGCGATCCTGCATCTGCTCGCAATCCATCAGACCTGCGGCCTCGCGCTTTCATCCATTGTCGCGAAGACCGGTCTCGACCGCACGACGGTGATCGAATCGCGTCGGCGCTCGTGGAATCCGGCCTCGCGTCACGCGATTCGCAAAAGAAATATCGTCTCGGTCTCGAAACGATGGTGCTCGGCCTGGCGTCAATGCATCGGCCGCCGCTTATCGAGCACTACACCCCGGCCATGAAGTCACTGGCCCGGCAATCCGGATGCGACGTGCTGCTGGCAGTCCAGTCGGGGGACTATTCGCATTGCCTGCACATGGAATCGACCAGCACGCGCCCGCCGGAATTTCAGGCCTACGTCGGGCGCGTGCGATTGCTCGGCACGGGCATTTCCGGCATCGCGCTGCTCGCCCGCTTCACCGATTCGCAAGTCGACGAGCACTACGCGCGGCATAAGGTCGAATATCAGGAATACGGCATGACCGAAATCAAGCTGAACCGCATGCTCGCGCAGACGCGGGCTGCCGATTTCGCGTACGTCAACCAGCGCGGAATTGCGGGCGTCGGCATTTGTCTCGAGATCGGTTCGTGCGGCCGCGCCGGCCTGAATGTGGCGTCGCGCGCGTCCGACCTGCCACGCGCGCGCGCGCCCGCGATCGCGGCACTGATGCGCGAACACATGGACCGCCTCTGCCTTTGAACCGAGGAAATCGGGTTTTCCTGAGTGCATATTGTGCACATCGTCCAGACTTCGCATTGTCTCCTGCGCACGTTGCCTTTTGAATGTGGCCGTGAACGACGGCATGCCACCCTGAGCCGATTCGTCCACGACAACGTTCTGAGGACACTGCACGAATACGCCAGCGACTTATCTCGACAGCAGCGCGGCAAGTGCCGCGCCTACCGACACGAACGCCACTTTCTCGAAGAACCCGACGCCTGTTACCGCTACTGTTCATCATCTATGTGATGGCGAACATCGACCGCGTGAACCTCGGCATCGCCCAGTTGCAGATGGAGACCGAACTCGGGTTCACCGATGCGATTTACGGCATGGGTGCCGGTATCTTCTTTCTCGCGTACAGCCTGTTCGAACTGCCTAGCAGCTTCCTGATGATGCGTCTGGGCGCGCTCAGAATGATGACCCTGCTGACAATCGGCTGGGGGTGCGCATCGGCCGCGACGATGTTCGTTCATGATCCGGCGTCGCTCTATGCGTTGCGCTTCCTGCTTGGCATGTTCGAGGCAGGCTTCTTTCCGACCGTCGTCTTTTATCTGACGCGCTGGTATCCGCAGCAGCGCCGCACGAAGCCGCTCGCGCTATTCGCTTCGGGAATCGTCGTATCCAACGTGCTCGCGTATCCGCTGTCAGGCTGGATCGTGAAGTACATGCACGGCTTCGCTCGTTTGAGCGGCTGGCAATGGATCTTCCCGCTCGAGGGGCTGCCGTGTGTCGCACTCGGCCTTCTGATTCCTCTGCTGCTCGACGAATCGCCCAAGTCCGCCGACTGGCTGGACGATCGGGAAAAGTCGATGATCGCCGCGTCCTTCGAACACGACGCACTGGCCGCCGAAGGACAGACGTTCAGACAGATGCTCGGCAATCCGCGCCTCTACGGCCTGATGGCGGTGTACTTCTCCATTGTCGCCGCTATCGCGGTTCTCGCGTTCTGGCTGCCGAAGCTGATTCGTTCGCTTGGTGTGACCGATATTGGCACGATCGGCCTTTATGCAGCGGTACCGAATGCAGTCGCGCTCATCGCGATGATCGCGATCGGTGCGCGGACGGACCGCCGGCGACGCTGGAGTCAAAACACGATTACCGCCGCGTTCATCGGTGCGGTATCGCTGTGCCTGCTGCCGCTCGCGTCCAGTTCGTTCGTCTTGTCCCTTGAGCTGCTGTCCATCGCAGCTGTCGCGCTCTACTCGCTGATTCCGTTGTTCTGGGCAATCGTGCCCGCTTGCCTCCCGGGTCCGGGCACCCCGAACGCGATCGCAGCTGTGACGACACTTGGTGTACTTGGCGCGGTCGTCAGCCCGCTCTCGATCGGATGGCTGAACACCCACACCGGCAGTCTGACCATCGGTCTTTACGCTTTCGGTGCGCTGCTCGCCTCGGGTGCGTTACTCCTCGCATTCGTCATCCGACGCGTGACGGCCCTGCAACGATGAACGCATCGCGTTCGTGCTGGATCATTCCGGGGCCGCTGCGATGCTCGCCGAGATGCAACGCTTCAGTTTTGATCCGAAGTTCGGTCCAGCTCCTGTGTGACGTACAGGTAGAACTGTCTTGCCATTTCCTGATGCAGTCTGGGGTCGGGGAGCGGATACCGCTGGCCCGGTTGATCAGCCTGTAGGTGAGCGTGCCGATCATGGCTTGGTATGCAAAGCGGATGCGCTGCTCCAGACTCTGTGAATGGCCTTGACCATAGTCGACTCGAGACATTGGAAACGTTGGCGGGATCCATGGAAGCATGACTAGTGATGCAGCAGGGAATCGCTCCAACGGCAGTTCAATCAGCGGCAATGCAATGCTAAACGATTGTAAATTTCACCACACAAAGCTGCGGCTCGTTTGACGGCCTTCGTAACACCGGTTCATGGTCGACAACGGGCCTCAGATTTTCTCATAAGCAGCCGTTCGCGAAACGTCAGCTGCAAAACGGTCGAATGGAGACAATATGTGATGACTCGTCGGCCAAATCGACAGGCCAAGTGGCGGTTGTACCTCGGAACCCGTTGTTGCGTTCTGGCGAGTGCGAATAGCGGTTCAGGGTCGGGACTCATTCGTCTATAGAGAAAGGAGACATTCGTCGGCACCGGTTTGCGAATGTTAGTGGAGCCGACCTTCAGCGGCCGTACAGCGGCTGATCGGCGACCGTCAGCTTTGGCCGAGATGTCTCCTTTGAGCATCCTGCAGGTTCCGATGCGGACCAGCCGTTCGAATGCCGGCATTGTGCGATAAGCGAGCGGAAACAATTGGCCGATCTCTGTTTCACGCTGCATCGTGAAGTCAGCACAGCATCTACTCGCCTACCCATTTGGGTGGTGTGCACCCCCTGTCCTTCTGTCATTGTGAACCCGTCGTCACCACGCTATCCGCAAGGGATAGGGGAGCAATCGACGACGCGAGGCAAGTAGGTCGTATCGCAATTGGCAGGGGACTTGAAATGGAAACCACACCCTCAAGCGGAAATCCTTTGATGGATCTCTCGGACAATCTGGCAGACATTGTCGGGCGAGTCGGGCGGAGCGTCGTGTCAGTACACGGCCGGCATCGCATGCCGTCGAGTGGGGTAATCTGGCGACATGGGGTCGTCGTGACGGCTGCACACACGATCGGGCGTGAGGACGGGATCGAGATCACATTGACCGACGGCCGTACGGTCGCCGCCGTCCTCGCAGGCCTGGATGCGGGCACCGACCTCGCCGTGCTGAAACTGGACGGTGTGGACCTGGACCCGGTCGAGTCGGGCGATGCCCGCTCACTGAAGCCGGGTCATGTGGCGCTCGCCGTCGCGCGTGCGGACACGCTCGGCATCAGCGCTGATTTTGGCGTGATCGGCAGCACAGCTGGTCCTTGGCGCACATGGAGAGGGGGACAGCTCGATGCGTTCGTGCGACTGGACGGCGGTCTGCGCCCAGGTTTCTCCGGGTCGGCCCTCGCGGATATGCGCGGGCAGGTCATGGGCATCTGCACGTCGGCACTGATGCGCGGCGCCGGCATGGTGATCCCCGGGATGACCGTGAAGCGCGTTACCGACGAACTGTTGGCTAAAGGGCGCGTCTCGCGGGGGTACCTTGGCGTCGGCACGCAGAAGGTCAGCCTGCCGGACGCGTGGGTCAACAGAATGAACCTGCCGTTCAGTAGCGGATTGCTGATCAATTCGCTTGCGCCAGGCGGTCCTTCGGAACAGGCTGGTGTGCTGATAGGCGATGTGGTGATCGAACTGGACGGCAAGCCTTGCCGCGACATGGACGACGTGCACGCCGCGCTGGGCTCCGCAAGCATCGGACAACAGTTGCAAATCGCGTTGATCCGAGGTGGCGAACGTCACGCGTGTTCGGTAACCGTGGGCGAACGCCCCCAACGGAATTCGTGCAGGTGAGGTCCGGGAAGCGGCGAAATGTCGGATGGGCAGATGGTACACATGGCGACGGTGCGGGTCGCAGTGATTGCAGCCTCGTCGCGGGTGCGCGCAAGCCTGCAAACGCTTGTCGAGGCGAATCCGGCACTTGCATTCCTGGCTAGCGCAACCGACGCCGAAACGCTCGTCGATTGCCTCGCCGGTTTGGTGTCGGATGTGGTCGTGGCCGACATCGAGCCGCATGCTAGCGACGCGCTCAAGACGCTATTCGAACTCGGGCACGCGCCACCGGCGCTCGTCCTGTTGATCGACGACCCGGACAGCGACTGGATCCTTGATACGCTGCCCGCCGATGCGGTGGCAATCCTGCCGCGCAACGCGATACCAGCCGAAATCGTCGTGGCGATCGAAGCTGTCGCGGCGGGCCTTTGCGTGCTGTCGCCCGAGATCCTCGCAAGGCTGCTGGCCGGACGAAAACCGTCACGTCAGGCGGCATCCGGCGAACCGTTCGAAGCCTTGACGTTACGCGAGATCGAAGTGCTGGCGATGCTCGCCGACGGACTCGGCAACAAGGAGATCGCGCGGCAACTCGACATCTCGGAGAACACGGTGAAATACCACCTGTCCTCCATCTTCGGCAAACTCGGCGCGACCAACCGCACCGAAGCGGTGATGCTCGGTATGCGGTACGGATTCGTCATGGTGTAGACAGCCACGACGAGCCTGCCACCCGCATGGATACTGTCACTATCGCGATTTCGACCCGTCAGCCAACTTCCGTCATCGATCGACAGCCGCCGTTGGAACCTGCGCCACATCAACGGCAGCTTACTGTAAACCAACGGTCATCGATGCCTATGTGCTGGCCTCGGCAAGTGCTGTCGCCTAGCGTTCTTGTTTGCACGCTACGAAGAGGTGGTGCCCGGACTGGCTGAGTAGGCTGGACGATGTCGACGATGATCATCAGCGCGCAGTGCCGGCACACGAAGGTCGGCTGCATTAGCGCCAGACGACGTGTCATCGTCGGGGCGACCCGTCATCAATGAGTGTGACCTTCCTCGAGGACATGCTGCTGCCCGACGAGTACTATGTGCCGCGTTAATGCGTGGCGATTCGAAACACGATTACTTCGCGGCCGTGACCGCCTGTTCGACGAGCTGCGCGAACAACGCGTGCAGGCGCGTCGTGGGGTGGACGGTGTCCGCGAACATGTAGGTCTGGTCAGCGTTGGAGACCGTATAGGTTGCAGGCGAGCAGAACAGCGAATAGGCGGAGACCAGTGATGAGATCAGTCTCGGATTGCACCCGGTGTCGGTGTTGCCTACCGTGAAGCCGTTCGCCTGAAGTGCCGCAAGGGTGTTGTTGATAAACGTATACTGGTCGATCACGATCACCTGGTTCTGGATCCCCGCTGCCTGTAGCGCGCTCGTGAGCGCCGAGTTGAACGTCTGCGAAAGTCCCGATAGCTCGGCACCGTGGTCGGCGCTGTTGACGCCGAATGGCGACACACCGGCATTCCCCACATTCGACAGAACCACGTGCTTCGCGCCGGCTTGCAGGATCTGACCGACGATAGCCGCCAGTTGCTGCGCGGCAAGGGTGATGGCCTGATCGGCTTGTGCGGTTGTTTCGCTGCCGCTCGCAACGGCGCCAGCATGAATCAGGATGTCGCTCCCGCCGCCATTTACTAGCACGAGCTGGTTCGCGTTGAAGCTGCCGTGTGCATTCAGGTAGTTCTGCAACTGGGTCACGACCGGCACGGTCGTCGCGCCGGTTCCATTCGCCTTGAAGTCGATGCCGTTAGGGTCCGTCACGCGCGCGCCACCCTGTGCATAGCCAAGGCCGTCGGAGTGGGCCGTCAACGGGAAGCCGAATCCGCCGGTATAGGCGGCCGTCAGTGTGCCCCCATAGAAATTCGCCACAACCTGTGTCCACACGAGACCCGGGTTCGTCGTGAAGCGGCCTCCACCCACCGGCTGCGCTATGGGTGCATACGTGCCGACATCCGACAGGCTGTCGCCAAACGACACCACCTGATAGTTGACGGTAGGGTTCGCGCTCGGCTGACCGGAATTGCTGTGTCCATGGCACGCGGCGAGCAATGCAAGCGCAACGGTCGCGCTGCGAATCCGTGCCGCCCGGACAAGCTTGCTGTTCCGCGTGTTCATGGAACGTCCTCAGATGGTGTCGTGATTGAGCCAGCTGTTCCGTGCGTATCCTCGTGCCACGCCATTACACTATAGTCAGGAACGGACCGTTTGTTGGGAAAAACACGGTTTTCCGGCAACATGCCGGGAGAGTGTTGATTTGCACGGAATCCTGACCCACCCGTTGGACAAGCTTTGCGGTTATTCGGTGGGTATCTTGGCCTTCTTTATCTCCTTTTTTGGTTGCGTTGTACTGTTTCTGAAACGATAGCTATCGTTGCCTGTTTCTACAATGACAGTGATGCGTAAGACGGTCGAGCGCTGCCGTCATCTTTGCATCGGCAAACACGCTGGCCCATTCGGAGAAGCTCAGATTGGTCGTGATGATGATGCTGGTTCGCTCGTAGAGCTTGCTAAGCAGATGGAACAGCAGCGCACCGCCGGTCTGGCTGAACGGCAGGTAACCAAGCTCGTCGACTAATGTTGCGCGCAACATTAGTCGACGAGCTTGGCACAATCGGCCATTGCGGACGTTCGGCTGTCGGCGGTGGTGAGGTGGCTTTAGGCTACTTCTCTGCCGTTCGGAGAATGATCAGGCGACGCGACTGTACTTCATCGGCCTGATGTGGACCGATCGGCGTTTTCCGATCGGACCCGGACCTCCAAAAAATGACATGTACCGCGCGAGACGCCGGTGTACTCGGCGCGCGCACGCTCGATGCGGTCGCCGCGCACATGCAAGCCGCCGGATGAGCACTGCGCGGTAGGCCGCGTGAGAAGTCAGCGGCATCAATCCGCCGCGCGGGATCGAACGATCGTCTTTAGTGATGCCCCGCGCGGCCCTTCATGTTTAAGGACAATCCCTACTATCCAGACGTGGAAGCGGCGCGCCGTAGGAGCCGAAAATGTGGCCCCGTTTCCGCGCGCTGCATGCGATATTCCCGTCGCAGAAAAAAATGGTAAGGTCCTCTCACCGTCTGTCCAGCAACTAACCCGCGAATTGCCATCAAGCTTGCTCGCGCGGTGCCGACAGACCAATCATCGCTTTGTGCGCCCCAACCCTGTATCCAATGTGACGCGAACAACGATGATCCAGCTCAATCGGATTGCTATCGGCCTTGTCGAAACCGACGAGCACGCCCAATTCTCTGGTTATTTCGCGAGGCCGGCAGCCCGTTTCATTTCATTAGGCAAACGTAACGCGTGGGCAGGCTTGAATCGCTCACGTGGCATCGTCACGGCAATCTGCGCCGCCTGTGCGCTGATGTCCGGATTAGGCGCATGCAGCTCGCAAGCGCAGACATCGCCCGTTCCACCTTCTGCCCAGCCACCTGCAAGCGTCAGACTCTGGTGCGCCGAGCCGCCCGGCTATTACCCGTCCGTACAGACCTGTGCGAGCGGCTGGCAGCGACGCGCGCCCGATCTGCCCGCATCCGCGGTTTCTCCACCCGTGCTGGTAATTCCGGTCCAGCCTCCCGCAGAAGGACGATCCCAATGAAAACTATCCGACCGGTTCGGTGCACGCTCGCGCGTGCCACTTTTGTGACCACAGCGCTCGCGCCGATACTGCTTGCGGGATGCGGCGGTGGCAGTGACGACTCGACGGCGTTGAGCGGCACGAGCTCCGCGAAGCTCGCCGACACCTCGTCAGGTACGAGCTCGGTGTCGTTGTCGCCGCTGTCGAGCACGGTGGCGAGCACGCTGGTGAGGCCGGCGTTCTACACGGCCCCGGTGGTGTTGAACCCGCCTTCCGACATCGACAGCGCGGCGCCTTTCGCGTCGGCCAATCAGCCTCCTGCCGCGCAAGCGTCGACGTCGACAATGGCGGCCGTGTCGCTTGCGCAGTTGACGCCACAAACGATTGCACGGCTCGCTAGGAGGACTGCACGGGCGGCGACGAATTCAACGCAGGTGACGACGTATACGCCGGCGCAGATTCGCGCGGCCTATCAGCTACCGCCGCTGCCGTCGTCGTGGAGCAATCTGAGCGCGAGCGAGGCCGCGCAAATGGGCGCCGGCCAGACGATTTACGTGATCGACGCGATGAGCGATCCGAACGTCGTCAAGGAACTCGCGGCGTTCAACCAGAAATTCGGCTTGCCGGGCTGCACGACGACCACCATCGCGCCGAACGCGTCGCTGCCGCTCGCGGCCCCTAGCAGCAACGCGTGCCAGTTCTCGATCGTGCGCTCGACGACCAGCGGCGCGATGACGTCGAACGCGCCGCCGTACGACTCGGACTGGGCCACCGAAATCGCGCTCGACGTGCAGTGGGTCCACGCTACCGCGCCGCTCGCGCGCATCGTGCTGATCCAGGCGCCGGATCCGTCGACCAGCAGCCAGATCGCGGCGGTCAACCTTGCGAACGCGATGGGGCCCGGCGTCGTGTCGATGAGCTTCGTCGCCCCCGAAGGCTCGTGGACCGGCTCCGTCGATTCGGCGTTCAAGCAAGCGAACATGACCTACGTGGCCGCTACCGGCGATAACGGCACTGGCGTCGGATGGCCGTCCGTGTCGCCGAACGTGCTGGCCGTCGGCGGGACCCACCTGAGTTACGACGGCACCACCAGGAGCGAAACGGTGTGGTCGGGTACCGGCGGTGGCATTAGTCAGTACACCTCGGTACCCGCGTATCAGACCAAGTCGGTGCCTAGACTCGGCACGCTGACGAAGCGCTCGGTTGCCGACGTGTCGTTCAACGCGGATCCGTTCAGCGGTCAGTACGTCGCGGTCATCACGCCCGACGCGGCCGCGCCGAGCTGGTACAGCGCCGGCGGCACCAGTCTGTCGACCCCGCAATGGGCCGGCATCGTCGCCGTCACCAATGCACAGCGGGCGCGCAACAGTCTCGGCGCACTCGGCCTCGCGCAGGCGCAGTTGTACGGTACCGTCTCGACCGACGCGGGTCTGTACGCGACTGTGTTCTATGATGTCACTTCGGGCAACGACGGTTACTGCTCGAGCTGCTCGGCCCATACCGGCTACGATCAGCCGTCGGGTCTCGGCACACCGGTGGCCGGCAGCCTGCTGTCGACGCTCGGCGTGTCCAAGGCGCCGTCGCCGGTCGTGTCGGCCGCGACGGTCAAGGGCACGGCGGGCAGCGCACTGTCGTTCACGGTGGCGGCCAGCTCGTCGGACCCGCTCAGCTGGTCGCTCGCGAATGCACCGCAGGGCATGAGCATAGATAGCTCCGGTCAGGTGACATGGGCGCAGCCGGTCGCCGGCACTTACAAGGTGACCGTGACCGCGAAGGATACGGTCAACGGCTCGACGGGCAGCGCGAGTGCGAACGTGACCATCGTCGCGGCATCGAAGCCGGTCGTGCAGGCAGCGACGATCGTGGGCCAGGCGAAACAGCCGCTCAGCTATCAGGTCGACGTCAGTGCGGCCGATCCGGTCAGGTTCTCCCTCACCGGCGCGCCTTCTGGCATGTCGATCAGCAGCGCCGGCGTGATCAGCTGGAGAACGCCTGCGAAGGGCACGTATAGCGTCAGCGTCAAGGCGACCGACACCAGCAACGGCCAGTCCGGTTCGGCGACGATGAGCGTGCGGATCTCGTCCGAGGCAACGGGCCCTGCGATCTCGGCTGCGCCGATCAGTGGTGTTGAGGGCCGCCCGGTCAGCGGCGTGATCGATATCGAGGACCCAGGCGCGGACAACGTGAAGGTCGACATCAAGGGCGCGCCGTCCGGCATGGTGTTCGTCGAGAGCGGGCCGGGCTTAGTTGCCAAATGGCGGCACCCGGTCGCCGGAATTTACACGCTGACGCTGACCGCGGTCGATTCGGCGGGGCTCAGCTCGCAGGCAACTCTGGTGGTGACGATCGGCGCGCGCTGAGCCGACTCGTCGCGCTGCCGCAACGTCGCTGCCGGCGACGTTGCGGCGCGCTGTTGGTGAAAGCGCGGCTTGGGAGTGGGAAGGCAGCGAGTCTGTGGGTCAGCATCGCGGCCGTACAGCGGAAATCTCTTCGTACATCGAAACAACGAAAGCCTTCATCAGTCTCGCGGACCTCGCGAACGTCCAGGGCCCGAGCGTTCCGCGTCCCGGATATTCGGACGGCGGCTTGCTCACTCCGGGAGCCGCGCGATCGCACCGTCCTCGTCAGCCCGTCGCCCCCTATTCCCATTGAATCTTCCATGCGTGCGACGGTTGGCCTGATCGAGGGTCTGTCGACATGTGACTATCAATTGCTCGGTGGGCACGGCCCGAACGGACGTTGCCTGACGGCGGCGATCGGCACTTTTTGGCCGAATTCGGGCCGACAGCAAACGCACCATACCGACACACTGCAGCCACTCGGGTTTGCATGGCTTCAATGACGGCTTTCGGAGTCCTTGGGACGTCCGAGTGTTACTCGTGGCCACATTTAATCGGTGATAACGCATACGCAAACCTCAGACTCAATAGGCGCTGCCGGGTGGTCTTTGCTGCGTCGTCAACCGGACGTCGGCCTATTAGCATTTGTGGCCGAGTTTTTGGAGAACGAAGACAGAGCCGAGCATGTGAGGTTGGGCATGGAATATCTCGTCGGCAATCTTCTCTTTTTGTGCGAGGTTAATTTCCTTGACGGATTTCATGGCCTGTACCATGGTGATCAGCGAAATACGGCTCACTCAGTTTCCCCGTCAAAAAAATATCGAAGTGACAGCCAACCCGGACTACACATCCCGCGCAATCGTGTGCAGCGCGGTTGCGCGAAGAGAACGGCAGTGTCCCGGTGTCGCGGAAGATTGAGCCCGCGAGGCCTCATTTGCAGGGCGGTGCGGCATCGCCGCGCTCCCAACTCCATCGCTCAACAGGATCGGCATCCGCATCCTTCGTGCGCGACGATGCCGACCGACACCTTCGTTGCCCGCGTGTCGCTTCAGCACGGCAAGTCCCGTTACCCTGGCTTATGCCGGTGGCCCCGTGCGCATCGGTTGCGGACACTGCAGATCGCACTTACCCAATGATCTCGCCGCCGCTCCACCGGTCACGGTTGCGCCAGAACGGACACAGCGGACAGGCTTCGCCTTCCGCGCAGATCACGACACCGTTTGCGCTGGGCAACCTTTGGATGGCACGCAAGGCACTATGCAAAGCTTGAAGCGCGTGAAGATTGAGGCCGGCAGTCTCGGCAAACGACGGTCGTCATGCTTCAAAAGCCGAACAACCAAACTGCCAGCTCACGCTTACGGCCGATACGCCCTACGCTGCAGAAGATCAGTGCTCTCAAAACGAGTTGTTCGGACCTTCCCCTGCTTAAAAATTTCGATGACGTTCGAAGAGGCCTTTGTTTATAGGCCTCTGCGTGGCAGTTCGTTAAGGAAAAAGTAAGCGCAAACGTTGGGAGGTCATTGACCGACGAAGAAAGTGCGTCTCCTTATCTTTGATCAAATTGATAAGGTCAGGGTAAGTGGGGAAATTGTATGTGCACGCATCGCCGCTTGCGAGATTGCGCTTGACATTCAATTTTGCTAAGGGGCTTCGGCCATCGAAACGCCGCTATGGAAGGGGCTTGCTGATCCTCTTGCTTGAAACTAGACTGTCGCAAAATTGACATTCGCTGCGACAGTCACTCGTCCATTCGAGTGGCTGCTGCACGCTAGATTACGACCATCAACGCGCCCACGAGAGAGGGACAATGAGACAGCGAATCCCGACCAATCGTCGGACTCGGAGGTACAGCAGATTAGGTCCGGAGTATTCGTCCCCTCGGCTGAGCGATTGAATCTGGATGGTCTCCGGAGTGTCTGTCCGCTCTGGATTGACTCACCGGCTTTGTACACATGCAGATTCGCGCCCGGCTTGATGCCTTGGAGCGCGCCGCCACTGATATATACGGTTGAGCCGTCTGCTTTCCTCCCAAACTCAGTTACCGAACCGAGGATAAGTGCATCGACACCGATGAGACCTGCATCCCTTGACAACGATTGTTCTGCGGCGACCGCAATGTCCGGACGTTCGAATACGAGAAACTGCTTGGACGCGGCCAAGCGGCTCGCGAGGATGTCACTTGCCTGTTTTCCGAGCGGGTCCAGATTTGCGTCAGTGACGAACGTGCGCCCGTAGCGGGTTTCGTTACTAAAGCGGCCAATCGCAACTTTTCGCTTGACCGCCTTCTCGTCGACTACCGAGTTCGCCACTTGCGCGGCCTGTTGCAGTGCTCTCGGGACTGGCGCCTCTGTGACCTGCGGAGGCGTAGATACGGTTGCGCAAGCCGCGAGCATCAGGGACTGGTCGCGACCTTGCTGCTGTCGGCGGCATCGATTGTCGGCGGCACGCTGATCGGCCTGCTCGCCGCCGTATTGCGATCCTTCGGACCATGGGGCACGGCGCGCGCCGCGAAGCTCTATACCGAACTGTTTCGCGGCACCCCCGTGCTCATCACGCTGATGTTCATCTACTTCAGCGTGTCGTATTTCGGCTATGTGTACCAGGGCGCGTATATCGCCGAAGTGTTTCGCTCGGGCATCGAGGCCGTGCCGAAGGGCCAATGGGAAGTCTCGCAGATTCTCGGCCTCAGCAAGACGCAGACGTCCTTCTCCGTCGTGTTGCCGCAGACGGGCAAGATCGTGCTGCCGCCGCTGATCGGCCAGTACCTGTCGCTGATCAAGGACACTTCGATCGTCAGCATGATCGGCATGTCCGAGCTGATGCACGGCGGCCAGGCGGCCGTTCGGTGTGGATCAGGTATAACGCTCCAGCATGCCCACCCTCACTTCTTGTCCGGATTCCCCGTTCCCCAATCCCAACGCCTGACCGAGACTTCTGCGAATAGATCCGCCTTTTTGTAGGGGTCGCCAGCCGCGAAGCGCTCGGCGGCCGCAAGGTCCTGCGCCTCGATCACCAGCAACGTACCTATGCTCGTGCTGCCGTCCGGCGACAGAAGTGGTCCGCCCAGCCTGTAAGTCACGCCAGGATGGGCCGCTTGCAAGTATTCGCGGTGAGCCGGACGGGTATTGGTTCTAACATCAGTAGCCCCTGGGCGATCGAGCGCGACGATAGTGAAGTACATCGAAGTTCCTTAGTGTAGGCGAGGATGAAAAAAGCCGGCGCTTTCAATCAGATGCCCGGCCTCTTGTTGGCGCCACGGTCCGGGGTGCTTCAAACGAATGGGGCGATCCTGAGTAAGCGCCGTGTCATACGCCAGAATCTCGCACGCCATGTCGGCGTGCTTGGCCTAGCTTCCTGGGCCGCTCGTCAACGGCGTCGAGATTCTAGTTCGGAGTTTGCATCGATCGCTTCTACGTGCTTAGCGAGCGGCCCGAAACTTCGCGATTCCGCCGAGCGCCGCCTCTGCCGTCGCCTCGATTTCAGCAAGGATTTCCGCGACCGACTTCACATCGTGAATGAGACCGACTGTTGTGCCTGCATAGAGGGGGCTGGCCTCCCAATCGCCCTCCATTGCACCCCAAGCCGCGGCGGTGTCATAGCGATAGAGCGGCTTGCCATTCGGGAAACGCGAGATCTGCTCGCCCTCCCCAGGCCGTTGGCCGCTCGCCGGGCGACCGGCCGCTTCCCACTTGGAGAATGTTGAATTGCGGATCACGCGATGCGGGCACTCCTGCCCGACCGGATCGAAAAGCTCAGTTTCGACCAGGTCCGTCGCGTGAGCGGCGACAATTCGCTGCTTGTAACCGGGATGGTTCGCTGATTCCTTGCTCGCGACAAAACGCGTTCCCATCCAGACACCGCAAGCCCCCAGTGCCAGCGCCGCGACCAGGCCACGCCCGTCCGCGATACCGCCCGCCGCCACTACGGGAACCCCGTTGGCGGCGTCGACGATAGCTGGCAGGAGCGACATCGTCGGTGCGCATCCCACGTAATGGCCGCCCGCCTCCTCGCCCTGCGAAACAATAAAGTCGACGCCGAGATCCTTGGCGCGCCTCGCCTCTTCCGAAGTACCAATAGTCCAGAATACGACCCCGCCCGCATCCTTGATGACACGAACATAGGGTTCGATATCGCCCTGCCAGAGGGAGAACACGCTTACCCCCGCTTCCAGCGCAGCCGCGAGCCACTTGCGCCGATCACGGGTGAGCGAAAGATTGGTACCGAACCGGCCGTTCGTGGCCTGGCTGATTTCCGCAAGCTCGTGGTTGACCGTCTCCTCCGGCATATGCGCCGCCGCGGTAAAGCCGAAACTGCCACTACGGGCCATCGCGCCGAGAAACTCTGCGCTTGAGCCGCGCCCAAGAGGACCCGCCACGACCGGAACGCACAAATTCAGCGCCCTGGTCAATACTGTTTCGAAAGACATATAAGATTTCTCCACACTCAGATCGAGCGTATGTTGGATTCGGGGGGCGTTTCATGACTTTCGCATCCGTCACCTACGCTGCGGCGACAAGAATCCTGCCGTCCGCCAACGTGACCTCGTAGGTTTCGATGTCGCCGTCGGCCGGCGCCGTTAACGCCTTCCCTGTAATAACGTCGAATTGCGCGCCGTGGAGCGGACATTCGACGACGGAGCCATCAAGAAACCCATCCGAGAGATAGGCTAAGGCGTGCGAACAGATATCGTTGGTCGCGTACACCTTGCCGTCGACGTTAGACAGCAGAACCCGCCTTGATCCCACGAAAACGCACTTCATATCGCCCGGCTTCAATTCCGTGGCGCTACCAACATCCGTACATTTGGACATATTTCACCCTTGTTTCACTTGATTTCGCCTAATTTCTCCAGATTTGCAAAAACCTCTGGAGTTAGCACTGCTTAATAGCTTGGCGTACAATGACTGCAACATAACACTTTATTAGGCGGGAGAACTTCCCGCCATCCTGATAATCTTTCAGGCGATTTCGAAAAAATCTCGACCGTACTTAGGGTGCGCTCGGTCCACGGCATGACCCGCTACTCGACGGTAGCGCGACATGGCCGCTTACTCGCTGTCCCTCGCCCCCGTGGTTCATCATTGGATCGTCTTCATGCTGCTGATATAGACGCCGAATGTCGACGGCCGTGATCAAGCCATCGTGTAGGCCGTCTTGATCGTGGTGTAGTGCTCCTTGGCGTACGTACCTTGCTCACGAGAGCCATAGCTCGAACCCTTCCGGCCACCGAACGGCACGTGATAGTCGACGCCCGCTGTGGGCACATTGACCATCACCATGCCCACCTCGCTGTTGCGCTTGAAATGCGTCGCATATTTCAGCGAGGTGGTGCAGATGCCCGAGGAAAGGCCGAACTCTGTGTCGTTCGCCACTTCGAGCGCTTCTTCGTAATCCTTGACACGCACAATATTGGCGACCGGGCCGAAGACCTCCTCGCGCGAGATCCGCATCGCATTGGTCGTTTCGGTGAAGAGCGCCGGCTGCAGATAGAAACCCGGCGTTGCGCGCTTCAGGAGTTCGCCGCCGAACGCCAGCCTGGCGCCCTCGTCTTTGGCGATCTGAATGTACTTCAGGTTCTGCTCGAGTTGGCTCTGGTCGACCACCGGGCCGATATGCGTGCCTTGCTTCAGCGCGTCGTCGACGACGATGCTCTTCAGCCGCTCGATGCAGCCCGCGACGAAGCGATCGTGGATCCCGGCTTGGACGATCAGGCGCGAAGACGCGGTGCAGCGCTGACCGGTCGAGAAGAAGGAGCCGTTGATAGCCACTTCAACCGCCGTGGCCAAGTCCGCATCGTCGAGCACTACGAGCGGGTTCTTGCCACCCATCTCGAGTTGGATTTTTTTCATCGGACTCGCGGCGACGCAGGTAGCCGCGACCTTGCGTCCGGTCGCCATTGAGCCGGTGAAGGAAATCGCATGAACATCCTTGTGCTCGAGCAGCGCCTGGCCGACGACCGAACCGCGGCCCATGACGAGATTGAGCACGCCCTTCGGCAAGCCAGCGCGCTGGAGGATGTCGACCAGCGCCCAGGCCGAGCCCGGCACGAGGTCCGCCGGCTTGATGACGACGCAGTTGCCCCAGGCAAGCGCTGGCGCGATCTTCCATGCCGGAATCGCAATCGGGAAGTTCCAGGGCGTGATCATTCCGATGATTCCTACCGGCTCACGGGTGATCTCAACACCGACACCCGCGCGCACGGACGGCAACGCCTCACCGCCGGCACGCAGGCATTCGCCGGCGAAGAACGCGAAGATCTGTCCCGCACGCGTCACCTCACCGATGCCTTCGGCGAGCGTCTTGCCTTCCTCGCGCGCGAGCAGCCGGCCAAGTTCGTCTTTGCGAGTGAGGATCTCGTCGGCTGCCTTCTTCAGGATATCGAAGCGCGTCTGTGACGTTGTATGGCTCCAGGCCGGGAAGGCAGCCTTGGCCGCGGCCACGGCGTTGTTCACGTCCGCCATGGACCCTTGAGCGTACTCGCCGACGACGTCGTTCATATCGGACGGGTTGATGTTGCGAGAGGCATTCGTTACGGCAACGAATTCCCCGCCGATAATGTTGGAATAAAGCTCTTTCATGATTCCCTCAATCTTTTTGCTGCTGCGTTGGCAACGGGGCGTTAAAAACATGTTGTGGTGCTTCGTTGCCTTGCCCAAAGGTTTCTCAAGCATCGCGGTCGACGGGCTGGACGCCACAGACGACATCGCCCGAGACGGCATGCGCTCGACCGCGCACTTTTGTACTAAGCGTGGTGGCCGGTTCTGTCGTCGCTCTCGGACTCGATCAGCTGTGCGATGATCTCGGCGCCGCGATTTGCGGCCGGCATTCCGCCATAGATGTAAGCCAGGCTCACCACGGCTTGCATCTCTTCCCACGTCGCGCCGGCTCGACGCGCCGCGCGCGCATGCAGCGTAGCCGCGTCGAGCAGTTTGGCGAGCAGCATGCCAAACACTATGAGCTGCGCGGTCTTCGTATCGAAACACTCCGGATACATCGCCCGCTGGCGCGCCGCCTCTTGCAGTGCAAGAAGTTGGGGATCCAGGGCGCCCGTCACAGCCAATCGGGCGGCTATGCGCGGCGGGACGTAGCCGATAAGATCCATGTAGCTCCGCTCGCGTTCGGCAAGCGGCATTTCAGTATCGGCATACGCGCCAATTTCGCGTTTCACCGCGTCTTTATCAAAGTTGGCGTCGGCCATCGATAGCTCCTTCCGGTTCGTACCATGTGATCGTGATTCAGCAGCGTGTCTAACGCCAACGCGCACATCGCTGCGAGACGCTATCGACAATTCGCTTCAGGGTTGCAGCACCAACGATCCCGTCGTCTTGCGAGATTCCATGGCGCGATGCGACTCCGCTGCATCCTTGAGCGGGAAACGATGGCTGATGTGAACCTTCACCGCTCCCGACAACACGACCTCGAACACGTCCTTGGCACCCGCCTCGAGTGCGGCGCGGTTCGGCAGGTAGGCGTTCTGTGACGGACGGGTGAGGAACAGCGAACCCTTCCTGTCGAGCAGGCTGATGTCGAACGGCGGCACCGCGCCCGAGGACTGGCCATAGAGCACCATCAGGCCGCGAGGGCGCAGGCAGTCGAGCGAGCTCACGAAAGTGTCCTTGCCGATCGAGTCATACACGACCGGGACGCCCATTCCGCCCGTCACCTCCTTCACCACCTTGACCACGTCGTCCTTGCCGTGGATCAGCGGATAGTCACAGCCGTGAGCCTTCACGATCTGTGCCTTTTCCTCAGTCGACACTGTGCCGATGACCGTCGCGCCGAGATACCTGGCCCACTGGCAGAGCACCAACCCAACCCCACCCGCCGCCGCATGCACCACGACCGTATCGCCCTTCTCGATCCTGTAGGTCTGGCGGCACAGAAACTGCGCCGTCATGCCCTTTTGCATCATCGCGGCACCCAGATCATCGCTGACGCCTTCCGGAAGTTTGACCAGTCGATCTGCCGGCACGAGCCGGACTTCGGCATACGCGCCTTGCACACCGCTATACGCGACACGGTCGCCCAACGTCAGCGACGCAACATCAGGCCCGACTGCCTCGACGATGCCGACGGCTTCGCGACCGGGGATAAACGGCGGCGGCAGATCGTACAAGCCCGTGCGGTAGTAGATGTCGATGAAGTTGACGCCGACGGCCGTCTGGCGAAGGCGCACTTGCCCGGGACCAGGATCGCCGACAGAAATCTCATCCCAGACTAGCTTTTCAGGTCCGCCCGTCTCATGAATCCGGATGGCATACGGCATAGATCGTCTCCTTCAGTTGGCTAAGCATTGCAGATGGGCAGTGCCGACACGGGTAGCCCACGCAGTCACTTCGGCGCTTCGGCTGCACTCCGAGCCGCGAGTTCAAATCGTGCGGCGCGCTTGCGCCCCGTGGGTATGCGACTGCGAGTGACCGCCCTGCTCATCCGTGTGCCATTGACGGTAGTGCTGGCGCAGCAGATCCTTGCCGTAATCCTTGCCGTTCGGCGTGCGCACGAGCGTGTGGACGTGGTCGCGGGACGCCGTGTTGTTGTCGAACACGATGCCCGGCTGATGGTCGAACTCGACCAGAATCGCTGGGTTCAGGATGCGGTAATAGAACGGATTGATATCGTCGAACGGCCCGATCCACGCGAAACGCGTGTCAACGAGGTAGTGTTTGACATCGGCCCAGCGCAGTTCGGTATGGCGTGGGCGGATATGCCCGACGTAGGTCGCCAGCAGTGCCTCGAGACGCTCTCGACCGTCCTGCGGAAGGTCCGAGTAATGGATGCCGCTCGGCTCGAAATACCGGTTATCGTTGAACGGACCCGCGAACACTTCCCACGGCAGCTCAGTGCCGATCGTCGCCTGTTGCCGCGCCTCCACCGACAGTGCGCTCATAAGCGCATGGCCTTGCTCCTCTTCGGTGGCAAACACGCGCAAGCCGCTATATTTGCCAAACCGTGCCAGGACTGGCTCCGAACCCATGAAGATCGGCGTCATGACGAGTTGATCGCCGAGCACGCAGCAGTTGATATTAAGGTGGTGACCATCGATCTGCCAGCCCCAAGGCTCCTTTGACGACGGGTTCCCGAAGATGCTTACCCAGTAGTACCACTCGTCGTATTCCTCGTGCTTGCCCGTGATTTCGAGGGCGTGCTCGTTTAGTCGCATGACGTCGCGCGCGGTCTGATAGCCCACCCCGCTCATCGTCTCGCGCAACAGCGCCAGCGCGGCCTCGCGCTGGCCGTGTCGGAGATCGGCGAGGCAGACCCCGTGACGAGGGATCAACCAGGCGTGAATGTTGGACCATTCCCGCCACGCCTCGCCGTCGATAGGCAGGCAAGCGGCTTGCCGCTGCCTGGCGTCGAGGCTCGCGAGAAAGGTGTGCGCCGCCTCACGCAGCAAAGCGAGCGAGGCGCCGGCCGCAGTTAGTGCCGGGGGCTCCTGGCCGGTCGAGCTGGTGCAGATTATTCCGCTGAACGGTTCAGACAAGCCAGCTCGCGCCAGATCGAGCATCTTCTGCTGTCGCTGCGTCGGTTCGAATGGTCGGATCGCGGGCGCTGCCGGCCAGTCGCGCAACCCGAAATTCGCTGTTTCTCCTGCCATGTCCTTCTTCCTCTGGTTATCTGGCCGCCATCCGATGGCGTGCTGATCGTGGAAACATGTTCGTGCTGACGGAAGCGCTGAGTCCGCGCGACCGTCGTGCTTACGCTGCCTCGCGCCGCAAAACGCTGGTGGTATGCGCCCGCAAATCGAAACTGAGGTCGACCGCCTGTTCCGGCGACAGACGCGGGTCGACGGCCAGCATTCGACGCGCGACTACGTGGTCGGTTGGCCGGTTGATCGACTCGACACCGGTCAGGACGCCGCTCTGGAAGAAGAACACCGAAAAACTATGGCTCTCGGGATCGCCGCGCAACACCGCACGATCATGGCCAACGGCGTTGCCCGCGATCTGCAGTTTCAGATCGGCTTGCTCGGACCAGAACCACGGTACCTTGTCGTAGGGCACCGGCTTGCCGACGATCGCCGCAGCGACGGTGGTGCCTTGGTCAACGGCGTTCTGTACCGATTCGAGACGGCAGCGGCCGGCCGCGAAGCGGCTGGGAAAGTTGGCGCAATCGCCGATCGCGAAGATCGTCGGATCGGAGGCCGTCAGGTATCGGTCGACAACGATGCCGTTATCGACCGTCAGCCCTGCCGCCGCGGCGACCTCGGTATTGGGCAGAACGCCGATGCCGATCAATACAAGGTCAGCCGGGAGTGTGCGGCCATCGCTCACCTCAACCCCGCTGACGCGTCCGTCGCCGAGAATACGGGTAACGCAGGTGCCGAGCCGCACCTCGGAGCCCCAGTCGCAGTGCGCCTTCGTGACGTAGCGAGACGTCTCCCTGGAAACGACGCGCTCCATCGGGTGCTGCGTCATCTCGATGATGCGTACGCCAACCCCAGCCTTGCGCGCGACGGCCGCAAATTCGAGCCCAATAAAGCCAGCGCCGACGACAACGACTTCACGCGCGCCAGCGAGCCGCGGCTGCAAAGCGTCCGCGTCGGCGAGCGTACGCAGCGGCAAAACACCGTCAAGTTCGGCGCCCGGGACCCGCAGGGGGCGGAAGCGGGCACCCGTCGCCAACACCAGCTGGTCGTACGCAACCTTGCGGCCCGATGCAAATTCGACATGCCGAGCCTGCCGGTTGATCGCGGTCACAGTCTCGCCCAGCTCCAGTTCGATTCGTTGCTCGTGATAGAACGTCTCCGGCCGCAGCCAGAGCTTCTCGAGCCCGATCTCGCCAGCGAGATAGGATTTCGACAAGGGTGGGCGATCATAGGGAATATTGGGCTCGTCGCCGACAAGGACAATCCTGCCGTCGAACCCTACCTGGCGCAGCGAGGCTGCTGCCTGAAAACCGGCCTGGCCAGCGCCGACGATGACGACAGTCGAGTTCTTCGTCATACCCGGGTTTCCATCCAGTGCACGACGAGGCCGTCCGCTTCCGGCAACGCCATCCGTTGCCAAGCGAAGCGGTCGTTCTTATGGCGCTCGCAGACGGTGAATTTGTGCATCTCGTGTTTGCTCCATTTCCTGAACAGTCAGCATCGCCAACCGACAATATGGATGTCGTTGGCAGGCCTGTGGCTCCCGAGCCGTCGCCTTCGGCGACAGCTCGGGCGATGCGAGTGAGGGATAGCGGCCATACCATTGCGGCGTCGCGCGCCCGGAATGTGGCTTGGGCCGATCAGGCGAGGCGCCCCACCTTATCGCCGAAAGCGGCGGCTTCCGACGCGCTGAGTATCGCGTTCCACGTTCCCGTCGGAATGCCCCGCGCCGCGCTCTTGTCGCGCACGATATTCATCGGGTCGAGCCCTTGCTCCAACCGCTTCAGCTGCTCACGCAGCATCCGCCGTAACAGCACAACGCCGGTGTCCGACATACCAAGGTTTTCGAGCGCATGTACCGCCGTCGTGCGCTGCCCCTCCTGCGCCTCGCGGTCGTCAGGCTTGCGCTGACGCTCTTCATAGCTCCGCGACACTGCCGCCCCCGGACGAACCTCGCCGCTGATATCCGTGCCGGGACGCCAGCCTGCCTTCGGTTGGCCATTCTCCAACGGCCACGCGACGATGCTGATACCGCGAACATGCTCGTTGTCGATCGGCACAGCCCACGACAGTTCGGTCGCTCGCGTCTTGCGTCCACCGTCGTGGCTAACCGCCGGGACCAGATAAGCGTTCGGCACAATGCATTCGGCGTGACGAATGAAGTAGTCGCCGTTTTGCAACTCTCGCACCATGTTAAAGCGCACCCCGGTCGGCCGCTTTTCGAAATCAATTCTGGCCATGTCGCGCGCCAATATACTTTCCGTCATTCCCTCAAGCATGTTATGCCCCTGGTTGCCGCTGATCACCTGGTGCAACATGATCAAGTGCCACGGATCGACCACGTTCTCGTAATGCTGCAGCCAGTTGCAGTCCTTGACATAACCGATCCCTTGATCGTCCCAAAGGCGCATGCCGCGCAATTCCACGTCACCGACCACCTCAGAATCGATGATGTCGTAGATCGGGAATTCCGGTTGGGTCTCGGGAGGACCCATATACACAAACACCAGCCCGCCGAATTCAAGCGCCGGATAAGCCGGCTGCCACACATTCATCCGTTCCCGAAATTCATCGGTCTCACAAGGCATTTCGAGGCAGCGGCCGTCGGTGGCGTAGAGCCAGCCGTGAAAGCAGCAACGCAGCCCTCGCTCCTCGACACGGCCCCATTCCAGCGACGTGCCCCGGTGCGAGCAATGCGGCTTCAACGCGCCAACCTTGCCTGACCCGTCGCGAAATAGAACTATCTCTTCGCAAAGAAGCTTTTCCTTTCGCGGTAGATCCGTCAGTTCATCCGACGTACACACAGGTTGCCAGTAGCGCCGGAGCAACTCGCCCATCGGGCTACCTGCCTCGACGTTGGTCAGCTCCGTAGCAACTGGTGGGGTCTCATTTCCGTAGGCAGACCGCATCACGTATCTCCGAGTAGTAGTTGTGGCGTTGTCAGTGAGGTGAAGATACTCTCCAGGCGCGGCGCGAATAAACATGTCGCCAATGGAAAGACTCTCACGCTCTACTGGATAATCACATCCACCTCCTCCGTGCCACGCCGGGCGGGCCCTTGACGGTCTCTCGTCTCCCCCAAAACCACATGCTCGGGTTTGCCCTCCCGTCTTACAGGCCAGGTGGTACTGGCGGCAAGCCCTGTCGTGTTGATGAAAGCGCCCTCCCTGTCCACTTAGGATCTTGTCGGTCCGGAACACCTACCAGAAATTTGCTTCCCGTGCGCAAGCGTGACGACTACGTTCCCAAGATCCCATTCGTTGCATTCGATCGACCGTGATAGCGAGCGTAGCAACTGGAGAAGGTGGAACGGCTGTTTGCCGGAATTTATAATGTCCACGTCAAAGATGGACAACCGAGAATCGCGCCAGAGAAGATGCTGTGATCTATGCCGGGTAGGTATCGGAAAATTGATGAAGCAGGCCGGCGATCGCCTAGAAGAAGTGGCTACCGTCGGGCGAGCGCTGCGCGCGAATCCATGCGTGGGCCGAACCCAAGTAGCTGGTGCGCAAAGAGAGTGGCTCCGGAGATAGCGACGGCATCAATCCAGGCGACTCTGAAGGTTGCAGCGCCACGTTGCGCAAAACGCTCCGAAGCCGTGTCGTTGCATGCTCAACCACCCGCCGCTCCGAATGTTGGCGAGTGCAGACAAATCACCAGAGGGCCGCGTCTTGAGCAGGCAATTCCGCCACGCGGGCCTGCCGCGGATAGCGAAGTGCGCGTGGCCGCCAAAAATGCAACACTCGATTGATGCGGCGGCAACCTCAATCGTACGAGTCGATCCCCAGCGCCACGCCGACATGCGCTTCGCGCCGAAACACGAGCGGTTTTCCGCCGTGCAATCGCGTGACCATCCAGTGCGCCAACGCAGCGTCCATATAGTCTGCATGACCGGGGAACCACTTTGCCAATGCATTGGCGAACGAACGCGCTTGTGCATAATCACCACGCGCGACGCACAGCCTTACCTCGACGGCGGAGCGCAACACCGCTGCGTGCTCGTCAATGTGACAATCTCTCGGGGGAAACTCATGCCTTATCATGATTTCGTTTTCCTCACCAAAATGCACGCGGAGATGCTCGATCATTCGATCCAACATCACTGGAACTTCGGCATCGGGGCATCGCTGCAGATTGGCGATGCATCCAACAAACTCGCGATGGACCATGTCCATCGGTTCGTAGCCGAGCGTCATGCTGTCATTCCATTCCATGATCAATCCGATATCAACAGGTGGCCGACGTTGCAGTCATGATTGCCCGAGGTGACATTTTTCATTTAGGGTCTTTGATTTGCTACAGTGGGCTAGCAGCAATTTCCCCTTACACTGCATTGGCGCTCCGGGTGGCAGGTTCTGGCTTTTGATGAACTCCTTCTGTTTGGTGCGTGACGTTGAGGGACTAGCGCCCGCGTTTGCCGATGCAAAGTGACCTGATTGGACTGTATGCGTCGAGCGGTCTTGGGACCTCGCTCAAGCGCGAATGAACTGCCGCTGTCATTCAGCGCTTAAGAACCAGGACTTCGGCCGTGAGAAGGGTCGATGTGTCGGTCACGTCGATCGTTTCGCCGTTCATGATATGTGCTCGCGCGAGCGATCAAGCGTTCCTCAATGTCGTATGTGAACAGATCCGAATTCAAGTCGATTCAATTCCGCGGCACGATCAACGGCCGTATCTGTGGGTGTCTTTCACCCTTGTTCCACTTAATTTTGTTCGGCTCACTCAGACATAGAAGGGCGCTGGGGTTAGCACTACGTGCTCCTTCGTCTATATGACTGCAAGATAACCCCTTATCCAGGCGGGATAACCCCCCTCGATCTTGATAGACTTTTAGGTAGATCAAAAAAAATCGCGGCTCTGCTTGAGACGCTGAGCGCTCAGGCATTGCTGCAACTTCCAACTGTAACTGTACCTTGATAATGTGGTGGAATGCATGGATCGATTCGCCAGCCTCACAGCCTTTGTCCGGGTCGTCGAGAGCGGTGGCTTTACTGCGGCAGCGCGTCGACTTGACCTCTCGATAACAACGGTCAGCAACCACGTCCAGGCGCTCGAAGACAGCCTCGGCGTGCGTTTGTTGAATCGCACGACGCGCCGTGTCAGTCTAACGGAGATCGGTCGAGAATATTATGAGCGCTGTTCACAGATCTTGCTCGATTTGGCGGAAGCGGACGAGATCACCAGTGCCTTGCAGGTGACGCCGCGTGGACGGCTTCATCTGCGTTGCCATCATTCACTGGACCGATTCATCGCACCGGTGGCCACGCGCTTCATGAGCAAATATCCGGAAGTCGCGCTAGATTTCCAGACTGACGCCATGATTGATCCCGTGCGGGAAGGCTTCGATCTGTCAATCATGCCGGCATCGCCGCCTGACTCGACCCTGATCAGACGGCCCTTGGCGAAATGGCACCATCTCTTGTGCTGCGCGCCGACTTACCTAGAGGCGCATTCCACGCCCCGCAGTCCGGGCGACCTGCTTGATCATAATTGCCTCGTTTACGCCCACTCGATCTTTCGCAACGAGTTTCATTTTGTCGATCCAGGCGGAAATCCCATCAGCGTTCGCGTCTCAGGCAATCTGATTACGGCCAGCCTTACCGTCATGCGCGCGGCTGCCACCGCGGGACTCGGATTGTGGCTGTGCCCCCCGTTTCTCGTTTCCGATCTTCTTGCGTCGGGCGCGCTGGTGCCACTGTTGCCCGACTACCAAACGCAGGAACTGGAGATCGTAGCGCTTTACCCCCATAGGCGACAGCTAAGCACCAAGGTCCGATTGCTCCTCGACATGCTGGTCGAGCGGTTCAATGATGAGAAGCGATGGCTTGAGGCCATGCCTTATCGATGAGACCGGAGGTGCTGCTTACGCTCGACCCACTCGTGGCATACTTCGCAGGACATTTTCGGTGAATCGTCCGTTCACACCGAATCGGCCGCTACAATCGGCCGAAATCGCGCAAGGCGATCCCCTCTGTATCAGCAACTGCCGAGAAAACGACGACTGATTAGTCACACCGCTGCGTTGTCCTCACTTCGCCGCGCCCGCCGACAGAAAGTTGTCGATACAACCTGCGCGCCGTTCGCGAAGTCGCCGAACTGCGCTTCCCATTGGAATTCGAACCATCGGCCCCGCTGTTCGTCTGAAACGATTCCACCTGCACGCCAAGTTCGGCAGCCAGAGCCTGCAAGCGGTTGTCTATTTCGGACAGCGTGATCGTCCCGTACTGCACCGGGTCGCGCTTGCCGAACATGTTGTGATTGATGCCGTGAAGCATGAGGACTTTCTTCATTTGTCACTCCATCGCGAAGTCATTCGAGCGGCACCGTGAGCCGCTCGATCACCGCCCGCGTTGCAGGCCGAACGCCGCGCCACCAGTCGAAGGCTTCCGCCGCCTGTTCGACCAGCATGCCCACGCCATCCGCGATGGTGAACACACCCGCGTTGCGTGCAAGCCGCAGAAATGGCGTCAAACCTGCGCCGCGAGATCCCTGGCTTTCGCGACATCGCGATTGGCAATGACCAGGCTTTCTGGCCGTGCTGCCAGAAAAGGCAGCAGAGCGCCGCGCGCGGCGCCGCCCGCGCCGAGCAGCAGCACCCGCTTGCCGGCCATCCGCAGGCCGAGATTGACTTCGATGTCACGCACGAGCCCGATGCCGTCGAAGTTCTCGGCAATGATGCGGCCACGCTCGAACTTCATCGCGTTGACGGCTCCAGCAAGCTCCGCTCTCTCGCTGCGTTCGTCGGCCATGGCAAAGGCCTTTAGCTTGAAGGGCGCGGTGACGTTCATTCCCTTGCCACCCGCCGAGGCGAATGCGCGCACCGTATCTGCAAAAGCCTGCTCAGGTTCGAGCGGCCCTTCGATGGCCGTATAGGGGTGATCGTCCTTTTCGTGTGATTTCTGGCGGTTTCAGGGAGTCGAGCCGCCTGCAGCAAGGCATTGTCGCCCTCGGGATTTCGTGTAGCCCGCCCAATCGCAAGCCCTTGATCTTCCGGCTCTTTTCGGAGCTAACCGCCATTTTCCGCGCGAAAAGGACGATCACCCCAAAGTGCGGCACGGCCCCGGGGGCAGTGCGGTTCGGATACCCTGTCCAACACTAAACCAGCGCCGAGTCAGGTTACTGGACCGCGGTCGAAATTCGCTCCCCCGCGTCCCGGGCTAACGCGTAATCAAATCTTCCGTCTCAGCACAACGGGTTTGCCGCCCATCGTCTGTTTCGTCATCCATGCCGCCAGCGCCGAGTCCAGATAGTCCGCGTGCCCTGGAAACCACTCGAAGAGGTGCATGCCGAGATCTCGAACCAGTTCGACGCCGGCCCGCCCTTGTCCGACCGCTTCCTTGACTTCACGGACCGACTTCAAAACGGCGGCATGTTCGTCGAGGTGGCAGTCCCGTGGAGGAAAGTTCGTCGAACGCATCCACTCGTCTTCCTGCTCGAAATGGCTGACTGCATGCTTCTCGAACTCCTCTATCGCGGCCGCGGCCGTTGCGTCGGTGCAGGTCACCAGCTTCCGCGCAACCGTATAAAACTCCTGATGCACCTCATCCATCTGCGTGAAGCCCAACAGCCGTGCGTCGGACCAGGCGAAATTACTGTCGCTGGGCGGCGCCGGAGCGGTGACAGGGGGGCGTGTAGAAACTTGCTCGCTCATCTTCGATATCTCCTGCTGGTCTCCCGCGAGTCCTGTTAACAGCAACACCGCAAGCCCAGTATCATGCTGTTTCCGCGTTTCATGGTACATATGATTCTGCAATCGTCGCATGCTCAACTTGGTATGAGAAGTTCTGTTATTTAGAAACATCGGGCGCGACGCTCGTGTAAGACCTTTCCGCCTGACAGTCATGGCACTACGGCCTGCCTGACGCGCGAATTCCTCTTTGCGCAGCCGGTCGGCATCTCGTGCGAAATCAGGGGCAAGGTCGATCATGGCAACCGATGCTAGAGGGCAAGGACCCGGCCCTTTAAGCCGATTTATATAGCTGAAAGTACTCTGACTCCTAATGCACCATAGCATGCGTGCCGGCTTTGCCAATCTTCTCGAAGACCTAAAACGCGGGCGTATTTCGATCACGGACGAATGCGCTTTCCAAGTATAGAGCGCCATCTGCCGCCAGTAGTGCGCTTGTGCTTGCGCGAGAGTGAGACGACAGCTTCGCGGGACTGCCAGGCACTTTGTCGGCTACGCCGGTGTAGGCTTGCGGTAGCATTTGCCCCGATCTGAAAAAACCGAATTCATCCGGCAGATGTTGAATGGCGCGCTCATGCGGCCTCGTGGTTACGTCGGTCGGTTACGGTTTTCGAGTCGCATTCACCCGGCGCGGGTCCTGCGCGATGTCGGCATCACGAGCGCATCGCCGTCGATTACGACCTTTCCATTCACGGTACATACGGTCGTCAGCACGACGCGTTTCTTTTCGGCAATCAGTTCCTTGACGGTTACCGTCGCGTGTACCGTATCGCCCGGCCGGACCGGCGCTTTGAATCGCAGGTTCTGGCCGAGATAGACCGTGCCCGGCCCTGGCAGACGACCGGCGATCGCTGCGGATATCACGCTCGCTGTCAGCATGCCGTGGGCGATGCGGCCCTTGAATGGGGTAGTTAGCGCGAATTCCTCGTTGATATGGACGGCGTTGTTGTCACCTGAGGCACCCGCAAAAAGGATGATGTCCGCTTCGGTGATTGTCTTGGCGAAGGTCGCGCACATGCCCTCCTCGAGATCTTCGAGGTCGTATCCGGCGAGTTCATTCATTGTCTATCCATTTTGATTGGTGGCGTTTTACAGGAGATACTTCGCGAGCTGAGGTGCAACGTCTCGCTCACGCAGCCACCTGCGCCGCCGTCGAATGACGGAACGCCAGCAGGCGTTCCTCTTGTATCGCCTTTGCTGACAGAAGACTCTTCTCCTTCACATGGCCATATCCGCGGATTTCGTCGGGGACGCTTGCGAGCGCCACCGCCGCTTCGTGGTTGTCCGCGTTGAGGCTGGTGACGATCTCGTCGAGCAGCGCGATGTAATCCTCGATCAACTGCCGCTCGTGCCTGCGTTCCCCAGTCTTGCCAAAGACATCGAGCGGCCCGCCACGCAAGCCTTTCAGCTTTGCAAGCAGCCTGAATGCGTTGAGCACCCATGGCCCATACGCCTTCTTCTGCAACTCGCCCGTCAACGGGTCGCGCTTCGCGAGAAGCGGCGGCGCCAGATGGAACTGCACCTTGTAGCCGGCCTTGAACTGCGCCTGCAGTTGCGCGAGCGCTTCAGGCGCGGTATGCAGGCGCGCGACCTCATACTCGTCCTTATAGGCCATCAGCTTGTAGAGATACCGTGCGGCGGCCTCGCCGAGCGCGGCCGCACCCGGCACAGCGTGACGCTCGGCGTCGACCACTCGCCGGACCACCTCCGCGTAACGCCGCGCATAGGATGCATTCTGGTAGCCGATCAGGTCCGGCACCCGCACTTCCAGCAGACGCTGGACCTCACCGTGCGCGCCCACCGAATCCACGATGGCGCGCGCCTTTGGACTCAGCACAGCCGCGCGCGGCAGTTCGGTCACGGTGCCGTGGATCGCCGCGATTTCGGCGAGCACGAACGCGCGATCCGCCACGGCCATGCGCCCCCACTTGAAAGCCGCGAGCCCCATTTCCACGCCCACACCAGCTTGCGTGATTGCCTTCTCGATGGAAGCGCTCGCGATCGGCAGTGTGCCCGCCTGATACGCGACGCCGACCATGAAGAGATTGGTCGCCATACTGTCGCCGAAGAGACCTTCAGCAAGCGCCTGGCCGTCGAGGAACACGTCGTCGGCCTTGCGGGTCACGCGCTCGATTCCTGCGGTCAAGCCTGCCGTCGCCGGGAATTGCACATGGCGGTCGGCGACCATCTGGCCGGTCGGCGTCTGCGTGGTCGAAACAATCGCGATCGTACGTTCGGGGTGGCACTTGTCGAGATTCTTTGGATCGGTCGCGTTCAAGATGTCGAAACCGAGGTACAGGTCCGCGCAGCCGTCGGAGATCTTGTTCGAACCTTCGAATGGCTTTGCTGTCACCTTGATGTCCGAGATCACCGCGCCGCCCTTTTGCGCCAGGCCGGTCTGGTCCAGGCCAATCACATACTTGCCTTCGAGGCGCGCCGCGTTCGTGATGGTCGCCGCCACCGTCACCGACCCCGTTCCGCCGATGCCCATGATGTGCACGCCGAAGTCGCCTTGCACTTTCGCCAGCGGCTCGGGCAAGTCGCGCTCGAGCGCCGGGATGCGCGCCTTTTTCTTCTTTGGTTTCTCGCCCGGCGCAACCGCCTCCGCCGACGGCGTGACAGTCAGGAAGGACGGGCAGAAGCCCTTGACGCACGAATAGTCCTTATTGCAAGAGCCTTGATGGATGCGCGTCTTGCGACCGAATTCGGTCGGCACCGGCTCAACGCTCATGCAGTTGGACTTGACACCGCAGTCGCCGCAGCCTTCGCACACACGCTCGTTGATCACCACCACTTCAGCAGGGGTCGGCCGCTTGCCGCGCCCGCGCATGCGGCGCAGCTCGGCGGCGCATTCCTGGTCGTGGATCAGCACCGTCGTACCCTCGACGGCGGCGAGCGTCTTTTGCGCCTCATCGAGCCGGTCGCGATGCCAGACTTCAGTGCCGCCCGCAAGACTCACGCTCGCGTAGTTCTCTGGCTTGTCGGTGGTCAGGATGACCTTCTTCACACCGTTGGCGAGCAGGTCGGACACCACGTCGGCCACCGGATGACTCCCCTGAATGGCCTGTCCGCCCGTCATCGACGTGTGCGCGTTATAAAGCAGCTTGTAGGTGATGTTGACGTCGGTGGACGCGGCATAACGGATCGCGAGACTGCCCGAGTGGAAATAGGTGCCGTCACCCATGTTCTGGAAGATATGCTTCGTGTCGGTGAACGGCGCCATGCCGATCCATTGCGCGCCCTCCGCACCCATGTGCGTGCCCATCACGACGTTGCGGTCCATCCACATCGCCATCGTGTGACAGCCAATGCCCGCAGAAACAATGCTGCCATCCACTGCCTTGGTCGAACTGTTGTGCGGGCAACCGGAGCAGTACCAGGCCGTGCGCACCGCGGTCGGCAGCTTGGTGCGGTCGTGGATCTGGTCGAGCCGACTGATCCAACTTTCCACCGATTCGATGCGCGCCTTGCGCGACAGGCGCTTCGCGAGCGCACGGGCGATGATATCGGATTCGAATTCGCCGTAATGAGGCAGCAACTCCTTCTCTTCCTCGTCGAACTTGCCGACGATCCGCGGCGCGTTGGCCGAGCCGTACAGCAGGTTCTTCGCGAACATTTCGAGGAACGGTCGCTTCTCCTCGATCACGAAGATTTCTTCCAATCCCTTCGCGAACTCGCGAACGACGCTCGCTTCCATCGGGAACAGCATGCCCATCTTCAGAATACGGATGCCGTGGCGGCGCAGCGCCTCGTCGTCCAGTCCCATTTCGAGGAAAGCCTGCTGCAGGTCGTTATAGGTCTTGCCCGCCGTGATGATGCCGAGCCACGCATCGGGGTTCTGGAACACGACGTTGTTGAGCTTGTTCTCGCGCGCGTAGCGCTTCGCCACTTCGAGCCGGCGCGTGTAAAGCGACTGCTCCATTTCGAGCGCTTCGGCGCGCACGTTCATGCCAAGATTCATTCTCGGCGCGAAAGGTTTGCCGTCGAACGTCATGTCCGGTGTGACGAAGTTCAGACGATCCGCCGACACGTCAGCCGCACCACTGCCGTCGGCGACATTGGTCACGATCTTCAGGCCTACCCACAGTCCCGACAGACGCGACATCTGATAGCCGTGCAGCCCGAGGTCCAGAATTTCCTGAACCGTGCCCGGATAGAGCGAGGGCATGCCAACATGAAAGAGCATCGGTTCGGACTGGCTAGCCAGTGACGACGATTTGCAACTCGGGTCATCGCCGACCACGGCAAGCACGCCACCGTTCTTGCCGATGCCCGTGTAATTTGCGTGCTTGAGCGCATCGCCGCTGCGGTCGACGCCCGGCGCCTTGCCGTACCACATGCCCGTCACGCCATCGAATTTCCGCTTGCCGACCGTGTGCATCATCTGCGTGCCCCAGACCGCCGTAGCGGCGAGGTCTTCATTGATGCCGTCGACGAACTTGATGTTGTTCTCGACCAGAACCTTTTGCTGCTTGATGAACGCAGCGTCAAGCATGCCGACTGGCGAGCCGCGATAGCCCGACACGAACATGCCAGTCTTGAGACCACGGCGTGCATCGGTACGGATCTGGTCGAGCGTCAGGCGAACAAGCGCGTCGATGCCCCCCACGTGGATAACACCCTCTTCCTGGGTGAATGCATTGGTGACGTCTTGTTTCGATGACATGAGGGGACTCTCTTTCCGTGAAGGATGTTGCGCAATCGAGAAAATCGAAGGAATGGGGGGTTAGTGACCGAAGAACTCCAGCACCATCCGATTGAACTTGTCGGCATGTTCCCACTGCGCCCAGTGGCCGCAGCGACCGAAGACATGCAGATCAGCGTTGGGCATGCCCCACACGAGCCGCAGGCCCACGTCCATCGGCACAAAACGGTCGTCGCGCCCCCAAATAACCAGCGTCGGCGCGGAAATTTCGCCGAGTCGCGGGCCCACGTCAGGGAACTGCTTCGGATTGGCTGCCAGACTCTTGACGAAATTCTCGAGGTGGTCGCGCCGCGCGAGCATGTTATCCAGTCGCGTGTGCATCAGTTCTTCGGTTAGGGTGCCGGTGTCGAACACGAACACGTTCAGCATCCTCTTCAGATTTTCGAGCGTCGGCTCCCGGTAAAGGCCCTGCAGCAGCTTGATACCTTCGGTGGGCATCGGCACAAACTGGCTCGGTCCGCCCGTTCCACCCCCCATCAACACCAGTTTGCCGACGCGCTCCGGATTGGCCAGCGCGAATGCCACGGCACTGTGGCCACCCATGGAATTGCCGACCACGTGCACGCGTCCAATCCCGATTGCATCGAGCAGGCCTTTCAGCACCCGCGCATTCAGTTCCGAACGCGAGCTGCTGCAGACGATGGAATCGCTTTTTCCCCATCCTGGGCAATCCATCAGAATGACGCGGTAGCCGGCGTCAACAAAGGCGTCAATGTTCCGATTGAAGTTTGCCCAGCCGCTAGCGCCGGGTCCGGAGCCATGTAGCATCACCACGGTCTCATCACCTTGCCCGGCATCGTTGTAGTGCACCTGCAAGTCGAGATTGCCTTCCTTCACCCTGACGAGCCTGCTGGTCGCCGCCTCGCTCTGCACATTCGTAGTTGCTGTCATTTCACGTTTCCTCCTATCGGAAGTTGAGTCGGATCAGGCGACTCGATGCGGAAGGGATCGGAGCTTCCCATCCCCACCTGATGCGTCTTAAGTCGTGTGTTTACTCAGAGAATGTTGCTCGGACGCTGCCGAGGCCGTCGATGTGTGTCGTGAAGGTACCGGGTCGATTGACGGCCACCATCGGTCCGAGTGCCCCCGTCAGCAAAATGTCCCCCGCGCGCAGCGGCGTGCCGAGCTGTACCATCCGGTCGGCAAGCCACACGGCAGCGTTGAGTGGGTTGCCGAGACACGCGGAACCTTGGCCGCGCGAGAGTACATCGTCTTGCTGAGCGAGTGTCATCGCGCATGCCGCAAGATCGAGTTCACGCAGGGAAACCGGACGGCTGCCGAGCACGAACATCGCGCTCGATGCGTTGTCGGCAACGGTGTCCACGAAGCGGATGTCCCAGTTCTCGATACGGCTGTCGACAACTTCAATCGCGGCAAGCGCGTAGGCAGTTGCGCCGATCAGATCGGCGAAGGTGTGCTTTTCCGCGGTGAGATCGCGTGCCAGAACCAGTGCGATCTCGGCTTCGATCTTTGGCTGAATCAGCTTCGAAAGCGGCATCGGCTCGTTGTCGCCGTAGGCCATCGAGGCGAACAGTGTGCCGAAATCAGGTTGATCGACGCCGAGTTGACGCTGCACCGCGAGCGACGTGAGACCAATTTTGCGGCCCACGACACGCTCGCCCGCGGCGCAGCGCGCGTCGACGTTGGCACGCTGCACCGCGTATGCGAGCGTGGCATCGTCTGGCGAGATCTCACCGCGCACCGGGGAGACCGGCCGCTTTGCCTGTTCAGCGTCGCGCAGCCGCGCGGCGAGCTTCAGTACGGTTTCTTGATCGGGCATGGTGTTCTCTTTACCTTTTAGGTCAGCGTCGCAGCGATCTGCGCAGTTGAAGCGGTATTTTTCGGTGCCGCCGGTTGCGCGTGCATCGCGCCAAATCCCGCAATCCACTCCGGAATGGGGCGGTAGTAGTCGAGTGATGCCGCATAAGGTCCATAGGCTGCGAGTGCGCCGAATGCGGCGATCCACGTGCGGATTTCATGTGCCGACTTGCCAGCGTCGCGGGTGATCGCGTCATCAGTCATGCCGTCGACTGCGGTCAAATCGCCGGCAGCGAGCAAGTCGAGAAAAGCGCGGTCCCATTCCGGATTGAGTGGATGCAGGCGGCTATTACCCGCAGCGAACGATTGCGCGGCGGCGACCGTGCGCGCCTGCCGCGCCGCGCGCGATTCGGCCGACGGATTGCGTCCGGCGATCAGCCGCTCGGCGACTTCCTCACTGGCGCCCTCGATTTCCGGAACCGGCGGCTCGTGCGAGATACCGCCCGAGCCGATTACCAGCACGCGCTTGCCTGTTTGCGCAAGAAAGCGGCCGATCGCATCGCCCAGCAACCTCGAGCGACGGCACGAAGCCATTGGTGGCGCCACCGAATTAATGAACACCGGGACGACTGGATACCGGTCAAGCGCGCCGGTCAACACCTCTAGCGCCTGCGCGCAACCGTGATCCACCTGCATCCGGTACGAAATCGAGACGTCGATTTCACTGGCCAGCACCTTCCCGGCGAGCGCGAGCGCAGTGTCCTGCTCTACATCAAGCGGGCCAGCCAGACTATTGAAGTCACCAACGGCCGTCGCTGCGACGCCGATGCAGAACTGAGGCATGACTTCATAAAAGAAGCCGTTGTAGTGGTCGGGCGCAAAGACGACGACCAGTTCAGGGTCGAACGTTTCGACGCGTGCGCGAGCCGCGTGCTGGGCACGCTTCACCTCCGCCATGACTTCGGGCGTCGGATCGTAGTAACCATCCAACGGCGTATGAGACAGACATTCGAGCAGAATGGGCATGTCAGGCTCCTCCTTTAAGCGCGACAGTGGTGTCGCATGCAAGTGTTACGTCATGCTGGGCGGGGGAAGTCGCCGGTCGCGCCGCGTGGCGCGACCGGCTGCAACGCCAGCTTGCCGGCCGGATCGGCGATGTTCTGCGAGACCTGCTGCGGCGAGCACATGCCGGCGACAAAGCGGTCCGGGCGCAGCAGCACCGCCGAATGCGGCACCTGTAAGCCAGTCCTTCAGGCGAGCGTTCACGTCACCAATGGCGATGACGCCTTCGGGCACGTCGTTTGTGGAAACGCAACCGCGTCTCGGGCTTGGCAATCACGAAACTTCCGCCGATCGACTTCCTGACGGCACGCGCTTCTGGCGTCAGTCCGTAGGTCGGGTCTGAGCCCCAGCTGCCGTGTCAGACCGCTTTGACGAGCGCGCGCAGCGCCTGCCTGGGATCCAGCAGCACCTCGGGTGGAATCTTCGCGCGCCGGTCAACCAGCTCCCGTGCGCTGCGCATGTCGCGGCCTAGATTGACAGTGATCGCGCCAATCAGCACCCCTTGCTCGTCGAGGCCAAACAGTACGCAAGGTGGCGTATCGAGTTGGCCGCGCACGATCCAGTTCGGCGCGGACATGTCGCCGACGAACTGCACGTTGAACCCGCACTGGTCCGTCCAGAACCATGGTGCTGCCTCCGCCTCGGGCGAAAGGCCGAGCATGGAGCGTGCTGCCGCAATGCCCTGATTCTGCGCGTTCTCCCACGTCTCACGACGCAGATGGCGGCCACTTGCGGCGTCATGTCGGCTCGCGACATCGCCCGCTGCATAGATACGAGGATCCGATGTGCGGCACTGCGTGTCGATCATGATGCCGTTGTCGACCGCGAGGCCAGCCGCTTCGGCCAGCCAGGTATGAGGCTCGACGCCAATGCCGTAAATGACCGCATCACCGACAATCCGTGTACCGTCCTGCAATTTCAGTACGATCTCGCCGTTTTCGCGCGCGACTGCCGCCAACGTCGCATCGAAATGCAGCGCGACGCCGCGTCGGCGATGGACGTCACAGAGGAACTGGCTGAGCAGCGAAGGCGAACAGCGTCCCATTGCCGACGGCGCGGCTTCGATCACGGTAACGTGCGCGCCGAGATCGACTGCGGTGGATGCCAGTTCGAGCCCGATTACGCCCGCGCCGACCAGCAAGATCCGGCGGCCCGGCCGCAGCTCGCTTGTCAGCTTCCTTGCGTCGTCGATCGTACGCAGCGTATGCACGTTTGCGCCAAGCGCATCGAGCAGCGGCAGACGGCGCACACGGGCACCCGTCGCCAGCAGCAGCTTGTCGTAGGCGAGTGACTCGCCGTTCGACAGCATCGCAGTGCGCGCTTGCCGATCGAGTGCGATGACGGAGACGTCAAGTATCAGCTCGATTTCGTGCTGGTCATAGAACCCTTCCGCATGCACCGCGCAGCGCGTTTGCTCGGGGCGCAACAGCGCATCCTTCGACAGCGGCGGACGCTCATAGGGCACGTGCGGTTCGTCGCCAAGCAGTAGCACCCGGCCGTCGAATCCCTGCCGGCGCAGTTCCGCAGCGGCATTCGCGCCAGCCTGGCCGGCGCCGACGATGACATAAACGGGACAATTCATGAATCAAACTCTCGCGGTCCGCGGAGCCGCGCGATCGCGACCCCGCCTCTCTATTGCCTTACAACAGCGATCAAAGATGCAGGCCACCCGCCACGTGACGAATGCCGCGGATGCCGAGACCGGCATCCGCGTTGATCATCACGCCGCTCAGCACGCGGTTGTTCGCGCGCGAAGCCAGCATCACATAGGGGCCAGTGAAATCGGCGGGTTCCGGGAAGAACTGCAGCGGCAGGATGCTCGCGATCGCCTCCGGCGAGCGCGAATCCATGATGCGCCTGTCTTCCTGGCCGAGTGCGGCGGGTCCCCGTAGATCGCTCGCCATGCCGCACGGGCCAACGCCGTTGACGCGCACCTTCGGCGCGAGCTCGTAGGCCAGCTGACGAATCAGGCCGACGGTCGCATGCTTGCTCGCGGTATAGAGCGGCCCCCCTCCACCCGGATAGAAGGATGAGTTGGACAGCGTGAAGATGATGCTGCCTTCGCTCTCGATGAGCGCGCGGGCAGCCGCCTGCGCGCCCAGCAGGTAGCCCTTGACGTTGATCGGGAACAACTCGTCGAAGCCCCGGTCGAGCTGTTCGGGTGTCAGGTCCATCAAGCCGGACGCATGATCCCAGATCGCCGCATTGCCGATGAAGGTGTCGAGTGACCCGAAGCGCTCCAGCGTGGCGGAGACGGCGCGCGCATTGTCCTCTTGCGAACGGACATCGCCCTGCACCGCGACCACGTCCGCACCGAAACGTTCGTTCAGCGCAGCGACCTTTGGCTGCGACCGTTCCAGCACGCCAACCCGGCAGCCCTCTTGCAAGAATCGCTCGACGAGCGCGAGACCCAGCCCTGAGCCGCCGCCCGTAATCAGCGCGACCTGGCCGCGCAGCCAGCCCTCGGCCTTAACATTCGCGGCGTTCATGCGGCCTCCGGCATGTCGACGTAGATCTTTCCCTCGACCACGGCGATCGGGAACGTCCTGAGCGGCGCGGTCGCCGGCTGGCAGAGTGCCGTGCCGGTCTTCAGGCAGAAACGCGCGGCATGCAGCGGACATTCGATCGTGCCATCGTCCTCGACATAGCCCTCGGACATCGAGGCATTGCCATGACTGCAGCGGTCGGAGAGGGCATAGACTTCGCCGTTGGAACGGAACACCGCGACCGCTTCGCCGGGGCCGTCCACCTTGATCGCCTCGCCATCGGACAAGGCGTTGTCTTCGCAAACGAGAATGCGTGCCATGATGTTCAGAAAAGTATGCTGAGGTTGTGAGAGTTCAAGGTCGCCTGATCAAGCGTGATCTCGCGGCGACATACCTGCCAGCCTGCGGGCGTGTCTGTCCGTCTAATGCGGTCGAGACGTTTGCCCACATAGATGGCTTCGTCGCGTTCTTTCTGCGACCGGTACAGCAGATAATTCAGCCGGATGTCAAATTCACCAGCCTGATCCGTTGCCATGACGACGACGTTGGTCGCGAGGTGCCGGGTGCGCGATGGCGGTTCCTCAGCCCAGGCCATGCCGGTCTCGAGGCGCGCAATGCGGCGCTCGAGCTGTGCGTATGTATCGTTGAAAATCCAGGTCGTCGGCGGCTGAATGCTGCGACGGCGGTCACGCGTCTGCGCGTTCACCGTGGTGCGCATCGCGTAATGCACATCTGGTGACATGAGTTCGAGCCAATCGCGAAAGTGCCAGTCATCCAGCAGTTCGGCTTCGTGATAGAGAAACTGTTCGATCTCGTGATGCAACTCGAATGACACCGTTTGCGGACGGTTGAACGTGATGTCAGTCATGGTTCAACACCTCCTGTTCGTACGACCGGCTGCGTTCGAGCACTTCCGCCCAGCTATCGCAGGCCAGCAGATCGGCCCAGCGGCGATACATGCCGCGCGCCGCCGTTTCCGAGAAAATGTAGTTGGTCACGCCCGGAATGCCGTCCTTGCGAACTTTTTCATTACCGAGCCCCATCTCGACAATGAGCTTGGTCTGACGAGCGCGCCTGCCACGCAGCACCTTCTGGATCTCCACCCAGTTCTCCGAGTCGTCCTGCTCGAGAAAACCCGCCGGACCGAACGCACGCGTCGCGCTGCGTTCGAAGGCTTGCTTCACCTCGTCGGAGGCGTCCTTGTCGGCAATGCAGAAGGCCCAGACTTCAACCTGATTCGGTCCTCGTGGATGCCACACGCGCAGCGTGGCCGTGCCGTTGAGCCAGGACATAGTCGGAAACATGTTGTTGTGCCCGGCCAAACGCAGCGCCCGGACTTTGCCAAGACGTGCCTCGACTTCGGGATACGTATCCCGGAAGTACTGTGACACGACGCCCTCCACCCACACGTTCGCATCCGGCTTCTCAGTGAAGAAGAAGCCGCTGCCGTGTCCGGCCTGGCCATACTGCAGAGCGTCCTTGGCTGTTTCCCAAACCGGACGCGCCGTCTGTCCTGCACCGAGGGCTTTGTCGCCTTCGTCTTCCGTGGCGCCCAGCACCTGCACAGCGGAAGCATGGGAGAACAAGGCGTGATATTGATCGCTCGCAAACTGTTCCGCGGGGAATTTCCAGTTGCAGTCGATCACCCACTTGTGCACGCCACCGATGATTTCGGTGCCGCCCGGACGACGGTCGAGCACACCATCGAGATACCAGGCGATATCGCCCATATACTCCTCGAGGCTGGGCGCGTCGGGATCCCAGTTGCCAAAAATAAGGCCCTTGTACTCGGCTACACGCGTGACTTCCTGCAAGCCAAGCTTTTCCTTGCAGAGACCGTGTGGATAGGCGCGCTCTTCGAGCGGCACGTCGACGAGGCTGCCATCGGTGCCATACGACCAGCCGTGGTACGGGCAGGTGAACGATCGGGTATTCCCGCAATCGGCGTAGCTCACCCGCATCGAGCGGTGACGGCACTGATTCAGGAACGCCTTGACGGAGCCGTCCTTCTGCCGGACCACGATGATCGGGTCCTCGCCCATATAGGTGTTGAAGTAGTCGCCGGCCGTGGGGATCTGACTGACATGCGCGAGAAACAGCCAGCATCGGCCGAAGATGCGCTCCAGTTCGAGCTCGTACAGATCGGGATCCGAGTAGATCGACGATGCAACCCGGCCAGTGCGCGCATCGACCAGCGCGTCGAAATCGATCGCTTTTTCAGACATTTTTCGTCTCCTCCGGGGAGGTTCGTTATCGAAGGTGTGCGCACATGGTCGCGTCCAGGCAGGCACGCTGTAAAATACTTTGTTTGTTTGGATTAAGACGTTTCAGCGATAACTGGACGAGGCATTCCGTGGAACTAAGACACTTGCGCTACTTCGTCGCCGTGGCTGAAGACCTCAGCTTCACGCGTGCGGCCGAGCGCCTGCATACCGCACAGCCGTCGTTGAGCCAGCAGATTCGCGATCTCGAAGCAGAAGTGGGCACCGAGCTCCTGTCGCGCACGCGACGCAAGGTGGAGCTAACGGAAGCAGGCAGGGTCTTCCTGACCGAGGCGCGTCTGACACTCGCCCAGGCCGAACGCGCGGTGGCGCGCGCACGCCATGTCGGGTCGAGGAAGAAGTCGACGGTGACGATCGGCTTCGTCCCGGCTGCCGAGGTGCGAATTTTTCCCAGCGTCCTGCCGCGGCTGCGGCTGCGGTTTCCCGACGTGGACGTGGATTTGCGCAGCATTCCCACCTCCGAGCAGGAGCAGATGCTGCTCGATGACGAGATCGATGTCGCGTTCATGCGCAAACCGATCCACTCACCGGATATCCTCAGCAAGGTGGTGCTGCGCGAACCGATCATCGCGGTGCTTCCGGTCAACCATCGGCTCACGCAATACGCGGAGATCGACCCGGCGCTTCTTCAGGGCGAGGCGTTCATCAGCACTCACCCGCTGTATTCCGGCGATGTGTACGACACCGTCCAGGCCTACTTCGCTCAACATGGATTGCAGCCGAACGTCGTTCAGGTCGCATCGAACATTCTTCTCAATCTGAACCTGATCGGCATGGGTCTGGGCTATGGACTCCTGCCCGCCTACACCGCTTCCTTGACCAACCCGGCGATATGCACGCGGCCGCTGGCAGGCGATGTGCCCGAGATCGAATTGCTGATGGCATGGCGTGCGGATGGCCGGTCTGCCGAAGTTGACGGCCTGCTGGAGCTGGTGACGCACCATTTGATCGGATGACGGCGATCTTTGCGTGGATGGATAGCCGCATGACTGCTTCGCTCCAACCAGGTTCTCCGGATAAAGCGAAGCAGCGTCGCTCGGTCAGCCGGCATGCTCCTCGAGCGTCCAGCGGATCGGGCTCACGCCAAACTCACCAGCAAGGATTGGGACGAACCCTCGCTGCTCGCCGCATTTGATCGAAACCGCGACAGGATTCTCGCGATCGCGAGAACGGTGTACAAAGGCGGCCCACAGAACAGATACACCGTCTCCTGATCAAATGCGTGAAGCAAATGCATAAAATGCATGCACACGCTCCTCCGGCGGTTGGGCGATCGTCTGATCCATGCATTCCACGATCTCGCGACATTCTCCCGGTATCAACCGCTCGACACGAGCACGGTGCTGCGCAACGACGCGCAGATTGCATAAAGCCAATCAGACAAGGGTGATGTTCGGGCGCGGCTTGTTGCACGCGCCGTGCTGCCTCAGATGCATCGCATGTTTCGGAATTGCCGCGTCACCCTTAGACCGTGTTAGGAATTTTTTGTAGAACCTGGTACCTTGGAGGAATGACAAGAGAAAAACGCAAACCCTACCCGACAGACGTGTGCGACGAAGAGTGGAGCTTCGCGGCGCCGTATCTGACGCTGATGGATGAAGCAGCACCGCAGCGCAAGTACGAACTGC
>NZ_JAGIPX010000052.1 GCF_017814945.1 Paraburkholderia sp. LEh10 | reverse complement strand
TGAGCTGCTTTCTTTTGCCTACTTTTCTTTGCAGCCGGCAAAGAAAAGTAGGTGCCGCCCCGCACAGGGGCGACGCCCGCGCCGCGAGGCGCATCGCGGATGCCAGCGAAAGCGGCAAAACATAACCCGCATCGCGGATGCCAGCGACAGCGGCAAGAGCAGACCGCATCGCGAATGCCAGCGCAACGGCAAGCCAAAACAAACCACCCGCGTCGCAGACATAGTAAAAAAAGGACCCACAATGCTTCTAGCCCAAATCAGCGATCTGCATATCAAACGCCAGGGCGCCCTGGCATACGAACACGTCGACACGGCAGCGCATCTGGCGCGCTGCATCAACCGCCTGAATGCCCTCGAACCGCGTCCCGACGCGGTCGTCATCACGGGCGATCTCGTCGATCAGGGCGAGCCCGAACAGTACGCATACCTGAAGTCGCTGCTCGCGACGCTCCAGATGCCGTACTACCTGCTGGTCGGCAACCACGACGAACGCCAGGCGCTGCGCGAAGCATTCAGCGACCGCCAAGAGCTGCGCACAGGCGGCGAATTCGTCCAGTACGCAATCGATATCGGTCCGCTGCGCCTGATCGCACTCGATTCCGTCGTGCCCGGCCAAAGCGCCGGCCTGCTCTGCGACGCGCGCCTCGCATGGCTCGCGGATCAACTCGATGAGGCAAGCAACAAGCCCGTGATCGTCGCGCTTCATCATCCGCCCTTCGTATCGGGCATCGCACATATGGACGCGTTGCGCCTCGAACCCTCGTCGGCCGGCAAGCTCGCGGCCCTCGTCGCGCGTCATCCGAATGTCGAGCGCGTGATCTGCGGACATGTGCATCGGCCAATGTTCGTGCGCTTCGGCGGCACGATCGCGTCAGCAGTGCCCGCGCCCGCGCATCAGGTGGCGCTCGATCTGCGCGACGACGCGCCGTCCGCTTTCGTGATGGAGCCGCCCGCGTTCGCCCTGCATCGCTATGACAGCGTGAACGGGCTCGTCACGCACCACGCCTATATCGATTCGGCAGACGGGCCCTATCCGTTCTACGGGCCCGAAGGGACGCTGATCGATTGAGCGTGCCGACGCGTGTCGTGACAGTCTCGCGGGCAAGCGCGGCGCTCAGCAGAATCCGCCCCGCTCCGGTATGATCGGCACGCTCGACCCTCTCACTGCGGCGCCGCGCCGGCCTGTGCAACATGTCCACATCCACTTCCGACACCGACGCGTCCGAACGCTCGCTGCATGGTCTGTTGCTGTTGCTCGCGACCATCGCGGGCGTCTCCGTCGCGAACATCTATTACAACCAGCCGCTGCTCGACGACTTTCGCAAGTCGTTTGCGCAAAGCGCTTCGTGGATCGGCGTCGTGCCGTCGGCGACCCAGCTCGGTTACGCGGCGGGCATGCTGCTGCTCGCGCCCCTCGGCGACCGGTTCGACAGGCGCAGGCTGATCCTGATGCAGATCGCGGGCCTGTGCGTCGCGTTGCTGTTCGCGGCGGCCGCGCCGAATCTGAGCGTGCTCGTGGTCGCGAGCCTCGCGATCGGCGTGCTCTCGACGATCGCCCAGCAAGCCGTGCCGTTCTCCGCCGAGCTCGCGCCGCCTTCGAAGCGCGGCCAGGCCGTCGGCACCGTGATGAGCGGCCTGTTGCTCGGCATTCTGCTGGCCCGCACGGCAGCCGGCTTCGTCGGCCAGTACTTCGGCTGGCGCGCGGTGTTCGGCGCATCGATCGCCGCGCTGATCGCGCTCGCCGCGGTCATCATCTCGAAGCTGCCGCACAGCAAGCCGACCTCGTCGCTGGCGTACGGCAAGCTGCTCGCGTCGATGTGGCATCTCGCCGTCGAGTTGCGCGGCCTGCGTGAAGCGTCGCTGACGGGCGCCGCGCTCTTTGCCGGGTTCAGCCTCTTCTGGTCGACGCTCGCGCTGCTGCTGGCGGGCGCGCCGTTTCACTACGGGCCGCAAGTGGCCGGGCTGTTCGGCATCGTCGGCGCGGGCGGCGCGATGGCCGCGCCGCTCGCGGGCAAGTTCGCCGACCGGCGCGGACCGCGTGCGATCGTTTCGCTGTCGATCGTGCTGTCCGCAATTTCGTTCGTCGTGTTCGCGCTGTCGGGTGCGAGCATCGCCGGCCTCGTGATCGGCGTGATCGTGCTCGATGTCGGCGTGCAGGCCGCGCAGATCTCGAACCAGTCGCGTATCTACGCGCTAAAGCCCGAAGCGCGCAGCCGCGTCAATACGGTGTTCATGGTGTGCTACTTCATCGGCGGCGCGGTGGGCTCGGCCGTCGGCGCGTTCGTGTGGCCGATGTTCGGCTGGGTCGGCGTGAGCATCGCCGGCCTGCTGTTCACGGGGCTCGCGGGCCTCAACCACTTGCGCGGACGTCCCGATCCGGTGGCCGCGCCGGCGGCGGCTGAATGACGCGCCATCGCGCCGCTCGCGCCGCGCTGCGCTAGCGTCCATCCAGACGCGCCTGCGCGTACTCGTGCAGCGCGTCGATCACGCGATCGAACTCGAACGACTTGTCATAGAAGTGCCGTACGCCGTACTGCAAGCAGCGCTCGCGGTACGCGGGCAGCGCATGGTTGGTCAGCACGGCGGCGAACGTCGAGTCGATCAATCCTTCTCTCTGCATATACGCGAGCACGGGCACGCTCGACCCGCCCTTCAACTGAAGATCGACGATCACGGCGTCGAAGGCTTCGCCATTGAGCAGCGCGATCGCCTCGTCGGTGGATTCCGCCTGCGCGGCGACATGCATGAGGCCCGATGCGTCGATCGCCTCGACGATGCTGCGGCGGATCAGCGGCGAATCCTCGATCAGCAGCACACGCAGCCCCGTGCGGCCGGAATCGTTGTGTGCAGTGTCGGAGTCGGCGTTCATCGGTTGCGTTCCATCGCGCGGGTCGTCTCGCAGGTCACTCGATCAGTCCGTTCTTGATCGCGTAATACGTCATGTCCGCGTTGTTCGTCATCCGCATCTTGTCGAGCACGCGCGCGCGATATGTGCTGACCGTCTTCACGGACAGATGCAGCTCGTCGGCGATATCGGTCGGAATCTGTCCGGCCGCGAGCTTGCAGAAAATCTGGAACTCGCGCTCCGACAACTGCTCGTGCGGATGCGCGGCGGCGGGCCGGTCGAGGCTGTTCGCGAGCGTATCGGCGACGGCCTCCGACAGATAACGATGCCCGCGCGCCACCGAGCGTATCGCGCGCACGATTTCATCGGGCTCGCAGTCCTTGCTCAGATAGCCGTTCGCGCCCGCGCGCAAAAGGTTGATCGCGTACTGGCTCTCCGGGTAGCCGGAGAGGATCAGCACGCCCTGCTCGGGCCGCATCTGCCGGATCACGCGCAGCGTGTCGATGCCGTTCTTGTCAGGCATCGCGATGTCGAGCAGCACGACGTCGAACGGCTGCTCGCGCACGAGGCGGATCGTCTCGTCACCCGTCGATGCTTCCGCCGCGACGCACATGTCGGGCTCGTCAGCGACGAACTGCCTGAATCCGCCTCGGACGATCGCGTGATCGTCCGCTATCAGCACTCGAATCATCTGTCGTTATCCGTGTAGCGCGCGTTGCAGCGGCGATGAGGGTTGCACTCACGCATTGGGTTGCACTCACGAATTGCACGCACGCGCGGGCATCACGCGCTGTGCATCCGCGCGCTGCAGCGCATGCTCATCCGCCGCGTACATCACGCATCATTCGCGGCCCGTGAGCAGATCGGCCATATCGTCCGCGTGCTCTTCCTCGACGGCGAGAATCTCCTCGAAAAGACGGCGCGTCGTGACATCCCCGTCGCCGAGATAGCGGATGATCTCGCGGTACGTATCGATCGCGATGCGCTCGGCGATCAGATTCTCGCGAATCATGTCGGTCAGGCCCGTGCCCTCCTTGTATTCGGAGTGCGAGCGTGCCGTCAGGCTGTCCGGCGCGAAATCGGGCTCGCCGCCCAGTTGCACGATGCGTGCAGCGAGCGTGTCGGCATGGCCCTGCTCTTCGTTCGCGTGTTCGAGGAACTCTTGCGCAACCGCTTCCGAGTTGATGCCCTTCGCCATGAAGTAATGGCGCTTGTAGCGCAGCGTGCAGACGAGCTCCGTCGCGAGCGCGCCGTTCAGCAGCTTGAGCACGGTGTCGCGGTCCGCGCCGTAGCTTTGCGTCACAGGCCCTTCATCCATATCCATGCGCGCCTGCGCGCGGATTCTTTCGAGGTCCATTACGAACTCGCCTTTCGATGACTTCGACATTGACTGACTCCTTGTACCTGTATGTGTGGGAAACGCGCGCGGGACCGCCAGCGAAGTCCGCTGCGAAAATGCGGTGTCGCCCCGCCGTGCCGCCCCGCGCGCCTGATGGCGTGATGCCTGCGTTATGTCCGGAACACGCCGAGCAGAAGCGTGACGACGAACACGACCAGAAAGATGTAGAACAGAATCTTCGCGATTTCGGCGGCGCCGGCGGCAATGCCCGTGAAGCCGAATACGGCGGCGATGATCGCGATCACGAAGAAGACGAGTGCGTAATACAGCATGACGGCGCTCCTTTCTGTCTGGGCGATTGGGTTATCCCCGTTTCATTGGGCGGGGCGTGCCTGGCTTTTGCTCTTGCACATGCTCATGGGTTGCCTTCGAGCGTCGCTAATCGACGATCTTCTTCGTCACAACGAAGCCGAGCACGAGGAACACGACGCACAAGATCAGGAACACCACGAACAGGAACTTCGCGATAGCCGCCGCGCCTGCCGCAATGCCCGTGAACCCGAGCAGCCCCGCGATCACGGCGATCACGGCGAAGAACAATGCCCACTTGAGCATGATGGCAACCTCCCCTGGATAAAGGTTCGATGACACTCATGGTAGGCAGCACGTTGCGTACCTGCATTCGGACGCGCGCTGTTTTTCGTGTGGGAATCCGCCGACATGCGCTTTCGATGCATCGTTCGACGAACCGTCCGCGCCCGTGCCCGCGTGCGGCGCGGACGCAAAAACGCCGCGCGACGCTACACTGTCAGTGACTTCACTGCATGGAGACAGCGGTGCCAGACGTAGCCGAAGCGGGACTCGCGTCGAGACTGTCGGGCTGGATGCACCGGCGCAGCTGGGCGATTGCGATGACGGTCGCGATCGTCATCACGTGCGGCGGCCTCGTCATTCTGGAGACGGCGCGCCAACGCATCGCGTCGGAGTATGAAGCCGCGCTCGAGGCGCGCGGCGTGAGCATGCAGCTGAGCGATCTCGACGGGCAGCTCGCGCAGTTGCGCTCGCACGAAAGCGCGTTTCTTCTGACGAAGCGCGACGGCGACGCGCGCAGCTATTGCGCGAGCGCCGCCGTTATCCGCCGCACGATCCGCTCGCTCGACGCGTGGTTCACACGCGCGGCCGACGGCGTCGAGCGTGCGAGCTTCACGCAGATCGCCGCGCTCATCGACGCGCGCATCGGCAGCGGCGCGCAGGCGTTGCAGCAGGCCTCGCCTCATCGGCTCGATCTCGCCGCGTGCGGCGACGTCACGGCGAGCAGCACGGCCGATGCATCGCTCGTGACAGGCACACTGTCCCTGCTGCGCGATAACGAAGAGCGCCGCGCGCAGCGCGCGCTCGATGCGAGCCGTGCCGACCAGCGCGTCTCCACGCTGGTCGCGGCGGGTCTGTCGGCGCTCAACATCGTGCTGTTCATTCTGCTGTTCCGCAATCTCGGCATTGAGATCGACCGCCAGGCGCGCGCACAGAAGCAGTTGATCACGCAGCAGGAAGAGCTCGATCAGCTCGTCAACGAACGCACGCGGCAACTCGAGGCGCTCGGCTGGCACCTGCAGGCCGTCAGCGAAAACGAGAAGACCCAGCTTGCGCGCGAATTGCACGACGAACTCGGCGCGATCCTGACGGCGAGCAAGATGGATGTCGCGTGGGCGCGGCGCAAGTTGCAGGATACGGAGCCCGCCATTGCGGAGAAACTGGCCCGCGCGCTGGAGACGCTCGATCAGGGCATCGCGTTGAAGCGTCGCATCATCGAAGACATGCGGCCGACGGTGCTCGCGACCTTCGGGCTCGTCACCGCGCTGCGCACGCTCGCCGACGAAGCCGCGCAGCGCAACGGCTGGGTGCTCGACCTGCAATTGCCCGCCGACGACATTCAGCTCGACGAACAGACCGAGATCGCGCTCTTTCGCGTTGCGCAGGAATCGCTGACCAATGCAGCCAAATACGCGCGCGCGACGCAGCTGACGATCGGCCTCACCGTGCTTCTCACGGCGGGCGGCGGCGAAGTGTCGCTGCATATCGCCGACAACGGCATCGGCATCACGCCCGCCGATCTGACGCGCACGCATACACATGGCCTGATGGGCATGCGCCAGCGCGTCGCCGCGCGCGGCGGCCGCTTCGACATCCGTCGCGGCGACCCGCGCGGCACCGATATCCGCGTCGTGCTGCCCGTGGCGAATACCGGCGCGACGTCCGCGGAATCCGGCGAAGGCCGCAGCGCAGACGAAGCGGGCGGGCGCGCGCCGGGCCAGCACACGGACGCGCCAGTCGGGCGCCTTTGACGCGCGTCGCCACTTCTCTTGCACGTCCCGCCCGAGCGCTGCGTAGGATTGCGCCGACACGAAAATCGTGGCGTCTCCGACAGCATCGCGACAGCGCGCCTCTTACCATGGAATCAGACCGGATCGGCTGGCGCGATGCCCCGGTCGAACGACAAGCCGCGCGCACAGCGATCTCGTACGCGGCGCGCGAATCGATCGACGCATTCCTGTAGGGAGAGGACTCATGACACGACTCATCGCACTCCTGTTGCTTGCGGGCACGACGCTGCTGGCCGCGTGCAATACGGTGGCCGGCGCGGGCCAGGACATCTCGAAGGGCGGCCATGCGATCACGAATTCGGCCGAGAAGCATTCGGACTGACACCGCGCGCACGATCGATCCCGTTCACGCCATACAGCACGCCGCCGCATAACACGCGGCGGTTTTTTTTCGTCATGACGTTCACGACGCGGGTTCACGAAGCAGGCGCACGAAGCCGCGGCGACAGCCAATGCGCACGGCCGCAAGATCCGGCGGCCACAACAGAACGGCGGCTCACTTGCATGAGCCGCCCGTGCCGTCCCCCTTTGCTACCGCCTTGTTATTCCTTATCAGGCCATCTCGAGCCGTCTCGCGACCGGCTTCATTGACCGTTCAACGTATTGGTCAATTCGAGCGCCGGTTGCGTTGTGTTGCCGCCCTGAGCGACGAGCAGATGAATCTGGTTCGGCAGCAACTGGGTCAGCACGCCGCCGATCGGCACCGATGTCACGAGCCAGTCAGCGTTGTTCGCGAGATCGAATGCGCTCGACTGGAAGATGGGTGTCTTGCTGCCCGGCGTCGTCGCGATCAGCACATAGGTGCCGCCCGATACATAGATCGAGTCCAGGCCCGATGCCGGCACCGCGTTCCTGAACGACACACCCGCCATCGTCGGACTGATCGTCGTGATGTTCGTATTGCTCGCGGGCACCAGATAGAGGTCGAGGTTGTTCGCATTCGCCGACGCGTTGAAAGCACGCACGCGCGCGCTGTTCGACAGCAGACCCTTGTCGAAGGGATCGTCGATCAGGCCGATGTCCGGGGCCGTCGCACCGGGCACCGCGATCACCGTGTACTCGTGGCCTTTCGCGACATCGGGGAAGGTGCCGCTTGCAAGCGCCGTCGTCGTGCCCGCGGGCGCATACGCGACGAGAGTCTGTCCTGTGTTGATGTTCGCGAAGTTCGTCACGTTCTTGTACGAGATGCTCTTCTGCAACGCAGCGCCGTTCACGAGAAAGTCGACGGTCGGCCCGCTCGGAATGGCGTGAACGAAGTGGATCAACGGATTCTGCAGCCCGACTTCCTTGCCGACGTCGTTCGAGCTTCCGCCGCACGCCGTCATGAGCGCGGCCGCACCGACGATCGCCGCCATGGTTCTGATTATCTTCATTTTGCCACCTCTCCCTGATTGGGCCTGAGCCCGTTGATCCGTGGCTTGCCGCTAGCGTCCGTGCGCGCGCCCGTCGCCGGGTGATGTCGTCGCTTGATGTCGTCGCTTGATGTCGTCGCTTGATGTCGTCGCTCGATGTCGTCGCTTGATGTCGTCGTTATCCGCGCGCCGGCGCGTTGTTTGTGATGGCGGCGCGCCTTCATGTCCGCGACGCTGGACGGCCACTTTTTGCGTCGGCTCGCCCGCGTCGGGGGACGACTGCGGACAGCAATTGGCATGCCGCCCCATTACCCAAGAGATCTGAATAAAGCGCAGTAAGCAACGCTGGCCCCGACGCGATTAGAATTTTCCTTCAGCGGATTTGTGCGCGCTCGCGTGTATTGTTCGTGCGCGTCCCAACTTTACATGGTGCCTTGCATGTCTTACCCGCGGCTGTTGTCCGAGCTCGATCTCGGCTATACGCGCTTGCGCAATCGCGTCGTAATGGGCTCGATGCATACGGGCATGGAAGACCGCTTCTGGAATTATCCGAAGCTCGCCGCATACTTTCGCGAGCGCGCCAAAGGCGGCGCGGGTCTTATCATCACAGGCGGCATCTCGCCGAATCGCGAAGGCTGGCTGCTGCCGTTCGGCGGCACGCTCAACTCCGTCTTCGATCTTCACAACCATCGCAAACTGACGCGCGCCGTCCACGAAGAAGGCGGCAAGATCGCGCTGCAGATCCTGCACGCGGGACGCTATGGTTATCAGCCGCTCGTCGTGTCGGCATCCGCGTTGAAGTCGCCTATCTCGATGTTCAAGCCGCGCGCGCTGAGCGTCGCAGGCATCGCCAGGACCGTGCGCGCCTACGCGCGCTGCGCGCGGCTCGCGCAGCGCGCCGGGTACGACGGCATCGAGATCATGGGTAGCGAAGGCTATCTTCTGAACCAGTTCCTGTGTCCGCGCACGAACCGCCGCGACGATCACTACGGCGGCAGCATCGAAAACCGGATGCGGCTTGCGCGTGAAATCGTCGAAGCCGTGCGCGCCGCGTGCGGTGCGCGCTTTATCGTCGTGTACCGGCTGTCGCTGATCGATCTCGTCGAAGGCGGCAATACGTGGGATGAAACCGTGCAGGTCGCGAAGGCGCTCGAAGCGGCGGGTGTCACGATGTTCAATACAGGGATCGGCTGGCATGAGGCGCGTGTGCCGACGATCGTCACGTCAGTGCCGCGCGCGGCGTTCGCGCCGTTGACGGCGCGCCTGAAGGCTGCCGTCAGCGTGCCCGTGATCGTGTCAAACCGCATCAATACGCCCGATCTCGCCGAAGACCTGCTCACGCAAGGCATGGGCGATCTGGTGTCGATGGCGCGGCCGCTGCTCGCCGATCCCGAGTTCGTCGTAAAGGCTGCCGAAGGGCGCGCGCACGAAATCAACACCTGTATCGCGTGTAATCAGGCCTGTCTCGATCACACGTTCCAGAACAAGCGCGCGACGTGTCTCGTCAATCCGCGTGCCGGCCGCGAAACGGAGCTCGTCTATCGGCCGCTCGCCGCGCACGCAAAGCCGCGCGCCGTCGCCGTGATCGGCGCGGGGCCAGCGGGCCTGTCGGCGGCGACGGTGGCGGCCGCGCGCGGGCATCGCGTGACGCTCTTCGATGCAGCCGCAACCATCGGCGGCCAGTTCAACCTTGCGATGCGTGTCCCCGGCAAGGAAGAGTTCAGCGAAACGATCCGCTATTTCGGCAGCCAGTTGCGCAAGCACGCCGTCGAAGTGCGCCTGTCGACGCGCGTCGATCCTGCTCTGCTCGCGGCCGCCGCATACGACGACGTGATCGTCGCGACGGGCATCGTGCCGCGCCGCCCGGCCATTCCAGGCATCGACGGAGCGAACGTGCTGTCATATGTTGATGTGCTGCGCGGCGCGAACGTCGGCCGGCGCGTCGCGGTGATCGGCGCGGGCGGCATCGGCTTCGATGTCAGCGAGTTTCTGCTGCATCGCGCGGGCGAGCCGCTGCCGCTGTCGCGCGAGACCTGGGCGGACGAATGGGGCGTCGATTTGTCCATCAGCGGGCGTGGCGGGCTGAAAACGCCGCGCGCCGCCGATCCCGTGCGTGAAATCTGGCTGTTGCAGCGTAAAGTCGGTAAGCTCGGCGCGGGGCTCGGCAAGACTTCGGGCTGGGTGCATCGCGCGGCGCTGGCCCGTAACGATGTCAAGATGCTCGATGGCGTCGGGTACCGGCAGATCAACGAGCGCGGTCTTCTGATCGAACGCGGGGGCAGCGAGCAATGGCTCGAAGTCGATACGATCGTCGTGTGCGGGGCAGGAATCGTTGCGCGAACTCTACCCCGCTACGCCCGCCGCCGACGGACCGCGCTTTCATGTGATCGGCGGGGCGTCGATCGCGGCGGAGCTCGATGCGAAGCGCGCGATTCGGGAAGGGGCGGAGGTGGCGGCGAGGCTGTAGTCGTTCTTGCGCTCACGCGCTTTTTGCGGCTTTTGCGCTTCGTGTACCTTGTGTGCGCCTTGCCCTGTCGGTTCTTCCAGCACTTTCGCTTCGGCCGCCCAACACGCGATTCACCTCACGCCGTTCCACGCCGCCCGTAATCGAACCAGAACGACAACCCGACGCTCGCCAGAATCACCGCCGTCGCGACGACCGTCGCGCGCGTCACCGGCTCGCCGAGCAGCAGCGCGCCGAGCGCCACGGCGACGACGGGGTTCACGTACATGCAGCTGCTCGCGATGATCGGGCTCGTATGCCGGATCAGAAACCCGTATGCGACATACGCGGCCATCGTACCGATCAGCATCAGATACAGAAACGCGAGCACGGGCAGGAACTGAATGTCCATCATCCGCTCGCCCGAGATCCACGCGACTATCGTCGACATCGCGCCGCCGAGCCCGATTTGCAACGACGTCGACAGAAACAGATCGGACGGCAGCTTCAGGCGCGACGCCAGATGCGCGCCGCCCGCCCAGAAGAGCGCGCCGCAGAGAATCGCGAGACTGCCGCCCGCCGAGCCCGACGTCTGGTCCCCGTGGCTGAGGATCGCGATGCCTACGAGCCCTAGCGCGACGGCGAACCATTCGCCCTTCGCGATCTTGCGCCCGGCGATGGCCGCGATGACCGTCGCGAAGAGCGGCACCGTCGCGACCATCACGGCCGCCGTGCCCGTGCCGACGGTGCGCATTCCGTAGGCGAGCATGCCACTCGACAGCCCGACGAGCATCGTGCCGACGAGCCCCGCGTTGCGGATTTCAATCACCGGCGGCCAGGCAGGCTTGCGCCGCATTGCGAAAATGAATAGCCCGACACCCGCGAAGAAATTGCGCAGCCCCGACAGCAGCAGCGGCGGAAACGAGCCGAGCGCGACGTGCACGGCCAGGTAGGTCGAGCCCCACACGATATAGACGACGCCAAGCGCGAGCGCGATCTGTCCGCCGTGGGACTGCGGCAGGCGAAACGGGAAACGGTCGGGGAGATTGAACGCCACGTTCAGCCCGCCCGTGCCGGCGATGGCGCCGCGGCCCCGCTGAACACGCACGAACGGGACGGCAGGCGCCGCGTCGGCGACGCGGCATGAGGGGCAAAGCGGGAGGGCATGGCAGTAGAACGGTAAACGGCGGTGGAACAGCAAGGGAAGCACTAGGTCGATGGCGCGAATTGATGCCCTTCGTGATGCAGAATGCAACAATGTCGGCCAACGGACGCGAAAGCCGCGCCGCCGAGCATTATGCAGTATCCGGGCGAACCCCCGGCAAGAGAATCGTAACTTTCGTTGCAAGCGGGACGAACACAGCAGTAAGCGAAGCGCGGGCGCCGTCGATGCCCGCGCTTGCGATGAATGCGAACGCGCTCCGGCAGATCAGTCGTAGCTCACCATCACGATGGCAGCGCGTTCGGCCGCCGTGCCGCCCCCGATCGACAACGTGCCGCCCGCACGGCCCACGCTGAATGCCGTGCCCGCCGTCTGCGCATGTCGGTTGGCGTTGTCGGTGAAGCGAGTCCTGAGCGTGCGCGGCGCGGCAATGCCACCGTTCGCGTTGACGAACACGGCGACATGCGCCGAGGTCGACGGATTCGACGCGGGCAGGAACGTCACATCGACTGCCGATGCAGCCCGGTCCGCCGAATTCTGCGTATGGAATCCTTGCGCCCCGCTGGATCCCGAAGCTGAAGTCGCCGCGATACCGTAAGTCGGCGCCACGATCGCGCCGCTGAACGTAATGGTCCCGCCCGACGCATACGAGGCCGCGTTCGCCGCCCACGGCATCCACAGCCCGGCACAGATGACAACAACACCTGCCTTCCCGATCGCCCGCTTCGATGTTTTCATGCCGTTCTCCGATTGTTGATTTTGCTTAGGCTGACTGATCATTGGCTCACCCTCTGTCCGATGTAACGGTGGGCGGCGATCCATCTTAAATATCACCGATGCGGGTGCAATTGGGGATAAGGCCTTCCCCGTATTAATGAGAAAACAGGCTGACCAGCGCACGCGTCGCGCGCAAACGGCGCAATCCCGCTGAAAGCATGACGCGGCAAGGCTTTCAGCCAATCGAAAGCACCGCGCTGACTCACGCGGCGCCAATTTTGAGATTTGTTGCCAAACCCCGCCCGGCCAGGTTATCGTGTGCGCTGCTAACGCGGGGGTCCTGCGTTGTGCGTCGCCCGGAACAAAGCGGGCACCGCATGGCGTGGGTGAGAAATACCCTTTGAACCTGATCTGGATAATGCCAGCGCAGGGAAGCGTTCGGGCTCGCCGCTTCACCTGCCGTACCGCTTCACCCTCCTCGCGCGAACCCGGCCAACTTCCCCTCCGTCTCGTTCTCCTGCGTAGCTGTAACGCCCCACATTTGCATGGAGAGACGCATGAACGCCAACCCGAAATTCATTTCCGCGAACGCGCACGTCGACGAGGCCGCCGTCGCGCCGCTGCCGAACTCGCGCAAGATCTACGTGACGGGCTCGCAACCCGACATCCGCGTGCCGATGCGTGAAATCACGCAATCCGACACGCCGACCGGCTTCGGCGGCGAGAAGAATCCGCCCATCTACGTGTACGACACGTCGGGCCCGTACACCGATCCTGACGCGAAGATCGACATCCGTGCCGGCCTGCCCGCGCTGCGTCAGCGCTGGATCGAAGCGCGCGGCGACACGCAGGCGCTGCAAGGGCTGTCGAGCGAATACGGCCGCGAGCGTGCCGCCGATCCCGCCACCGCGCAACTGCGCTTTCCGGGCCTGCATCGCACGCCGCGCCGCGCGCAGCCCGGCAAGAACGTGTCGCAGATGCACTACGCGAAGCGCGGCATCATCACGCCGGAAATGGAATACATCGCGATCCGCGAAAACCAGCGCCGCGCCGAGTATCTGGAGAGCCTGAAGGCGAGCGGCCCGAACGGCGCGAAGCTCGCCGCGATGATGGGCCGCCAGCATCCGGGCCAGGCGTTCGGCGCTTCGGCGTTCGGTCCGAACGGGCTGAACGAGATCACGCCCGAGTTCGTGCGCGACGAAGTCGCGCGCGGCCGCGCGATCATTCCCGCGAACATCAATCACCCGGAAAGCGAGCCGATGATCATCGGCCGCAACTTCCTCGTGAAGGTGAATGCGAATATCGGCAATTCGGCCGTGACGTCGTCGATCGGCGAGGAAGTCGACAAGATGACGTGGGCGATCCGCTGGGGCGGCGACACCGTGATGGATCTGTCCACGGGCAAGCACATTCATGAGACGCGCGAATGGATCATCCGCAACTCGCCCGTCCCGATCGGCACAGTGCCGATCTACCAGGCGCTCGAAAAGGTCAACGGCAAGGCCGAAGACCTGACGTGGGAAATCTTCCGCGACACGCTGATCGAGCAGGCCGAGCAAGGCGTCGATTACTTCACGATCCACGCGGGCGTGCGCCTCCAATACGTGCCGCTGACCGCGAACCGGATGACGGGCATCGTGTCGCGCGGCGGCTCGATCATGGCGAAGTGGTGTCTCGCGCATCACAAGGAAAGCTTCCTGTACGAGCACTTCGAGGACATCTGCGAAATCATGAAGGCGTACGACGTGAGCTTCTCGCTCGGCGACGGCCTGCGCCCGGGCTCCATCTACGACGCGAACGACGAAGCGCAACTCGGCGAACTGAAGACGCTCGGCGAGCTCACGCAGATCGCGTGGAAGCATGATGTGCAAACGATGATCGAAGGCCCGGGCCATGTCCCGATGCAACTCATTAAGGAGAACATGGACCTGCAGCTCGACTGGTGCGACGAGGCGCCGTTCTACACGCTCGGGCCGCTGACGACGGACATCGCGCCAGGCTATGACCACATCACGTCGGGCATCGGCGCGGCGATGATCGGCTGGTTCGGCACGGCGATGCTGTGCTACGTGACGCCGAAGGAGCACCTCGGCCTGCCGAACAAGGACGACGTGAAGACGGGCATCATCACGTACAAGCTCGCCGCGCACGCCGCCGATCTCGCGAAGGGCCATCCGGGCGCGCAGGTGCGCGACAACGCATTGAGCAAGGCGCGCTTCGAGTTCCGCTGGGAAGACCAGTTCAACCTCGGCCTCGACCCCGACAAGGCACGCGAATTCCACGACGAAACCCTGCCGAAGGACTCGGCGAAGGTCGCGCATTTCTGCTCGATGTGCGGGCCGCACTTCTGCTCGATGAAGATCACGCAGGACGTGCGCGACTTCGCCGCGAAGGAAGGTATGAGCGATACCGACGCGCTGAAGAAAGGCATGGAAGTGAAGGCCGTCGAATTCATGAAGAGCGGCGCGGAGATTTATCAGCGTCAGTGACGCTCGAGCGTGCGTTGCGCCGCGCCGCGCCGCGCCGCGCGCATGAAAACGCAAGGCCCGCCTGTTGTCGAAGGCGGGCTTTTTTGCGCGCTTTTTACCGCATTGCGACGCCGTTGGCCCGCTTTTACGTACGCCGCGATTGTTCGACGGCGCGAAACATTTGATTACCAAACCGACACTTTGCTGACAAGCCCATACAAACAGAAACGGCACGCGGCGATACCATCGAATCACCTGAGCGGGAGCGCGACGTGCACCTCCCGTCGATAAAACATAGGGGAGCCGCAATCATGAAAACCTTCCATCGAATCGGTGCGCTAGCGACGCTCGTAGCCGTGGTGGCAAGTCTGTCCGCATGCGAGGGCATGACCACGCGGCAGCGCGATACGGCAATCGGCGCGGGTGTCGGCGGCGCGGCAGGCGCGGCAATCGGCGGCAATGCACTATCGACGTTGGGGGGCGCGGCCGCCGGCGGCGTGATCGGCAATCAGTTGGGCAAGTAACGGGATAGTCACCGCCTAGTAAAGGCCTGGTAACGGGCATGTAGCGCGCAAGGAACGAGCAAGGCAACGCTCTCGCGGCACATCTGACCAAAGCCCGGCCCCAAGCCCGCTCGAAGGCATGACACGACAGGACGCGGACGGAATACGACAAATCGCCTTCGAAGGCGATGCAGGCAAACGGCCTCGAATCGCGCGCCAGCTGTCAGGGGGCGAGACGTTTCGGAAGCCGAAGGGAGATGGGCAGAGTCCGGCGCGCACGTACGCGCCGGACATGTCCTGCAACGGATCGCGCATTGAAATACGCCGTTACCACTTTTTGACGTGGACGATGAAACGCTGACGTAAGCTCATTAAATAAAACGCGCGCTGCGTGTGGCGTCGCGCGATAACGAGGAGCACGTCATGAAGCCGCTCGATGCAACGTTGCGCGCCGGCAGCGCCGTTGCAGTGCTGGTGTTGTCCGGGGCGCTGTCCGGTTGCTACTACGTGCCGTACGGCTACTACCCCTACGGGTATTACCCCGCCTATTCCGCCGTGCCGACGGCGGCGACGCAGCAAGGGATCCCCGTCGCGCCCGGCGACATGGCCAATCCTCCTGCGCAGTCACAGTTCACGCTGCCCGACGGCACGTCGCCCGACGGGCCGCCGCCCGCCTACGACATGGCACCCGCGTACGCTGCACCTGCGTACTATCCAATCGCCTATCCGTATCCGTATGCCTATCCGTACCCGTACTACGCTTATGGCTGGCCGGGCTTCTGGTGGCCGTCGGCGTCATTCAGCGTCGCCTTCTTCGGCGGATGTTGCAGCCACAGCCACTATGGCCACTACGGCTATTACGGTCACTGGGGGCATTACGGCTATTGGGGCGGCCATGGCGGCTGGGGCGGCAGTCATGGCGGCTGGAGCGGCGGTCATGGCGGCTGGAGCGGGACCCACGCCGCCGGCTGGACTGGCAGCGGTCACTCGGGCTGGGGCGGCACAAGCGGCTCATGGGGCGGCGCTCACGCCAACTGGGGCGGCGGTGGCTGGGGCGGTGGCGGCGGTCACTTCTGGTCAGGCGGCGGCCACGGGCGCTCGCATTGAACCGCGTTGAACCGTATTAGAAGCTGACGCAGATCGGACGGCGCGGCCGCGCGGCTCGCGCGCGGCACAGTTGCATGTCGCTACAAAGCAGCACCCGCATCTATTCCCGCAATGCACTTCTTCGTTTCCCTGCTTGACTGAATCTGCCAGCGCTCTATTCTGGCGATTGCCTGTGCAACAGCTGTTTAATTGCGTGATCCGGCGTCCCACGCGTTGATCCCTACCGCGCGACGCCGCTTTCATCCGTCCAGACCTGCCGCTTCGCCGCGTAGGTGCAGTCTTCGCGTCGAATCGAACAACAACGAAGGAGACGTGATGTACCACCAGCTACTGACTCCCATTGGCAACTCGCTGTTGCCCTCGTTCATCGTCGCCGTGCTGCCGATCGTGTCGTGCTCGTGATGCTCGGCTGGGCGCGGCGTCCGGCGTGGCAGGCGTCGCTTGCCGGACTCGTGATCGGCTTGTGCGATTTTCGGCTGGCAGTTTCCCGTCGGCCTCGCGTTCGATTCCGTCGCCGCGGGCGCCGTGTTCGCCTGTTGGCCCGTGATGTGGATCGTCTTCACCGCGATCCTGCTGTACAACATCGCGCAGTATTCGGGGCGCTTCGCCGCCTTCCGCATGTGGATGATCGACAATCTGCCGAACGACCGGCGCATCGTGCTCGTCGTGATCGGCTTTTCGTTCGGCGCGCTGTTCGAGGGCATCTCGGGCTTCGGGACGCCGATCGCGATCACGAGTTCGCTGCTGATCCTGCTCGGCTTCCCGGCGCTCGAAGCGCTGACCTTCACGCTGATCTTCAACACGGCTCCCGTCGCGTTCGGCGCGCTCGGCGTGCCGATCACGGTGCTCGGCGCCGTCACGCACCTGCCCACCGATGCGCTCGCCAAGATGGTCGGCCGCCAGTTGCCGTTTTTCGCGCTGCTGCTGCCGTTCTACGTAATCGGCGTGTACGCGGGCTTTCGCAACATGCTGCGCGTGTGGCCCGTGCTGCTCGTGTCGGGCGGCAGCTTCGCGCTCACGCAGTTTGTCACGTCGAACTACATCAACTACAGCCTGACGGACGTGCTGTCGTCGCTCGTTTCGCCGATCCTGACGATTGCCTTTCTGCGCGTCTGGCGGCCCGCCGCCGATCCCGCCTTCGCGATCAACGTCGATCGCGTCAACGAAACGCGCGGCAAGGTCACGGGTGCGCAAGGCTGGTATCCGTGGCTGATCGTGTCGGCTGTGGTGATCATCTGGACAATCGCGAAGATCTTCATGATCGGCGATGTGAAGGTGCCGTGGCCCGGCCTCGACAAGGCCGTCTACATCACGCTGTCCAACACGCCGTATGGCGCGATCTGGGACTTCCAGCCGCTCGCGACGGGCACGGCGATTCTCGTCGCGGCCATCATCACGGCGCTCGTCGTGGGCCTGAAGCTGGCCGATTTCGGCCGCGCAATCGCCGATACGTGGGTGCAGACGCGCATCGCGATACTGACGGTTGGCGACTATCGTCGGCCTCGCGTACCTGATGAACTACTCGGGAATGAACTACACGCTGGGTCTCGGCGTCGCGTCGGTGGGGCCGTTCTTTCCGCTGGTGTCGGCGTTCCTCGGCTGGGTGGCCGTGTTCCTGTCGGGCAGCGATACATCGGGCAACGCGCCGTTCGGCAATCTGCAGGTGGTCGCCGCGCAACAGCTGAACCTGAATGCCGTGCTGATGGCGGCAACCAACTCGTCGGGCGGCGTGATGGGCAAGATGATCTCGCCGCAGAACATCTCGACGGGCGTCGCGACGACGGATCTCAAAGGCAAGGAAGGCTATGTGTTCGCGAAGACCTTCAAGCATTCGATCCTGCTGACCGTCGTGCCGGGCATTCTCGTATGGCTGCAGCAGAACGTGCTGCAATGGATGATTCCACATTGAAACGCCGATGCGATGGCGGCGCCACGCACGCGCGGGCGCCTGCCAGTCCCTCTGCCGACGGGCGAATTGTCGATTCTTGCTGTTTCATTCCATCGTGAAATGAAGCGCGCAAGCCCGGTGTTAACATGCATACGGGTCGCGACTCAACCGCGCGCGACGCCCTCACGATGAATCCAGTCAACGTTGTCCAGCTTCTCATTCTCGCCGCGCTGTGGGGCGCGTCGTTCCTGTTCATTCGCGTCGGTGTGAGCGATTTCGGCGTTGCGCCGCTGATGGCGCTGCGGGTCGGCATCGGCGCATTGTTCCTGTTGATCGTGCTCGTTGCGCGGCGTCCGCTGCGCGACTCGGCCGCGACCTTGCGCTCGCGCGCACTGCCGTTGCTGGTGGTCGGCATCCTCAATTCCGCCGCGCCGTTCTGCCTGTTCGCGTATGCGGAGATCACGCTGTCGGCGGGCGTCACGTCCGTCATCAACGCGACGACGCCGCTGTTTGGCGCGCTCGTCGCATTCCTGTGGCTCAAGGACAAGCTGAGCGCGTTGCGCAGCATCGGCCTCGTGATCGGCTTCGCGGGCGTGCTGATGCTCGTGTGGGATCAGATCGCCGCGCCGAGCGGCACCAACGTCTCGCCCGCCACCACCGCACTCGCGGCGACCGCCGCGCTCGGCGCCACGCTGCTCTACGGCGTTGCCGCGAGCTACACCAAAAAGCATCTGATGGGCGTCGACGCGCTGACCGTCGCGACGGGCACGATGATCGGTGCGACGATTGTCGTGCTGCCGTTCGCGGTCGCTTCGTGGCCCGCTGCCGCGCCGTCGCTGAGCGCGTGGGGCGCGGTGATCGCGCTAGGCGTCGCATGCACGGGCGTCGCCTACATGCTGTTCTTCCACCTGATCGCCGTCGCCGGGCCCGCGCGGACAATCACCGTGACATTCGTCATCCCGATCTTCGGCATTCTGTGGGGCGCGCTGTTCCTTCGCGAGCACGTGTCGATCGGTATGCTCGAAGGCTGCGCGGTGATCCTCGTCGGCACCGCGCTGGCGACGGGTGTGGTCAAGCGCATTCCGGGCTTCGGCGGACGACGGGTCAGCGAGCCGTATTGATTCGACGCGTCTCTACCGCGCTTTTCGTCGCGGCAAGAAACAGGCGGACGAAAAAATAGCCCGCGCTCCGGACGTGGCGAGCGGGCGAAACCGTCGCCCGCGAGGATAGCCGACAGCGTCAACATAACAGTCGCTGCTGGACGCCCGTCGAAATCGGGTGATAGCGTTCGTGCATAGCCTCGGCGCTGCGCCGAATGTGCGCAGCGCGGCGTGTGTGCCGTCGCGATACTGGCCGCACGGCTTTCGCCGCATGGCAGGCTTCTTCCGTCGGGTTGGCATCGCCGACTGACTCGTCAGGTCCATGCATGTATCGTTGTTGCCAGCGTCACAACGGCAACGGCAACGAAAAAGCCCGCGTGACGGCATGCGTCACGCGGGCTTTCTATCGAATGCGGCTGCGCGACGTGCGCAGCCGTATCAGTGCAGCTGATCGACCATCAGCGACATGATCTGCTTCGCTTGCGACGACGAATCGATGTCGCCCTTGTCATCGACGACGGCAACCCGCGTCTGGTTCGGCGTGACCGCGCGCACGTTCACGCGATACTGCTTGGCGACCTTCTCCTTGCGCCCGTGGAACACCTGGCTCCAGAAGCCCTGCTCGGCCGACGACATGTCCTTCGGATCGACGTAGCGGACAAAGTACAGACCGCGCGTGCGATCACGATCGTCGACGGTGAAGTTGCTGCGATCGAGCGCGAGCCCGACGCGCAGCCATGCGCGGTCGTACGGCTCGCCGAGCGTCAGTTCCGTCGACGAAGCCTGCGCCGACGTTTCAGCCGACGCTGCATCCGCCGCCGGCGTCTGCGCAGACAGCGCGACGTTTGCCGCCGCCGTCGCAGCCGCCGCCGATTTCGCGCCGCCCGCGGCTGCGTTCGGCGCCGTTTGCGAGCCAGCCGGCGATGTCGCCGGGGCAGCCGGAGAACTGACTGTCTTCACGCCCGTATCGTTCTTCGCGAGCGCGGCCATCAGGCGCTTCAGGTATTCGGTTTCGAGCGCGGGATCGTTCGGCTTCGGCTCCCACTTGCTCGTGTCGTTGTTCGGGCCACTCAGCGCTTCGCGCAGGCCCTTCTGGCTGATGAACACATAGGTGCCGCCATTCGGCGCCGCCTCCAGACGCGTGCGGTACTTGTTGCGCTCCGCCGTCACGTACGAGTTGCCGAGCGCCTTCGACAGCGCGTTACGGATCAGGCCGTCATTGATGGAAGGATGGGTTTCGTTCCAGTCCGTTTCCATCACGCCCTTGTTGCGCTCATCGACGACGAGCAGAAAGCCTTGTTCCTGCCAGAAACGGCGGATTTGCGGCCACGCCTGATCGGGCGTCTTGTCGTCGAGCACGAGCCAGCTTTCCGTGCCGTCGCGCTGGATATGCATGCCCGTCACGACGGGGGCAACCGACGCGCTTGTCGGCGCCTCGCTTTGGACCTGCTGCAGCGTGGACAGCGACGTCTGACCGCTTTGCGGCGGCAGCGAACGCTGGTCCGCGGTTTCCTCGAGCATGTTCGGCGGAACAGCGAGTGACACTTCCTTCGATTTCGAGTCGCTCTTGTAGTCGATTTTGGTCGGCGACGACGTGCCGCAGCCGGCGACGAGACCGCCTGCCATCAGCAATGCTGCAAACCGCTTGGTGAGACGAAGATCAGTCATGTTCTAGGAATCCTTCCGCTACGCCACGGCAAACCCGTGGACTAACCCATCATTTTACCGGGCCGGAGACTCGAAGTGCAAAAATGGGCTTTCCGTTCGCCCGCATGAATCTCACAGCGTTCCGACCGCGCCCCGCCGTCGATGGCGCCGCTGTTCGAACAGCGAACGCGGCCCGTCCGGCGCGCGACGCAAAAAACCGCCCGCATCATCTCATAATGAATCGGGAAACCTGCATTTCGAACCGGCTTACACCCCAAAATTAACAGTTCGACACGGTTTCCCGCCTGTCGAAAAAACCCACACGCGATGTCCTACGTCGTTGATTTTTAAAGACGAAACGCACGCGGTCCGCATTCTCTATTTTGAGATGTGAACGTCCCTCTCCCGTCCCATCGAATCTGGTCGCAAAAACCCGGTGATATCTTGAAATAACGATCTCAAAAATGATCGGAGTCCAACAGGGAGTAACAACATGATGCTCATCGACACTCACCGGGCGATCTCTGTCGCCACTTCCGCGCTGATTGCGCTTGGCGCGAATACGCTAGTCACGGGCAACGCACACGCCGAACTGGGGGGCACGATGGCAGCGCCACAAGCCGACGTCGGATCGACACGGCGCGTGTTGCCTGGCAGCGCAGTCCGGGTTCGTACCGCCGTGGACGCGGGCGGCACGACTATCAACGAATACGCGACCAGCAACGGACTCATCTTCGCCTACGGGTGGCAAGGCCCGACCATGCCGGACCTCACGCAACTGCTTGGCCCCTACGCGGAGCGGTATCGCACCAAAGCGGCTGCGCAACTCGACGCGCTGGGTCAGCTTCATGCGTCCCGGGTCGAGCAGCCGGACGTGATAGTCGAAACGGGTGGACAAATGCGCAGCTACGTTGGCCGCGCCTGGCTGCCTGCCGCCGTTCCGGCCGGTGTTTCGCTTTCCGACCTGAACTGAGGAGGTGCGCAATGAGACACGAACGGTTGCGCGCGGCAGGCCTCGTTCTGGCTGCTCTCATCGCGCTGGCCGGCTGCGGCGGCGGGGGCGGCGGTTCAAGCGTTTCGAACGCCTCCACCAGCTCACCAGCGCCGACGCCACCCTCGCCCGGCACAAGCGGCGGCGGCACCACCACGGCAAGCGCTCCCGATTCGACCAGCACGCCTGTGGCCACGGTGCCTCAATCGACGGTCCCCAACGTTCACCCGATCGTCGTCACGTCGACGCCTACCCAAACCCGCAATATGCTCACGACGAGCGTGACCGTATGCGCACCGGGCACGTCGAACTGCACGACCATCGACAACGTCCAGGTCGATACCGGCTCACAGGGCCTGCGCTTGCTCGCGTCCCAATTGCCCGCAAGCCTCACGTTGCCCGCTGTATCCAGCACGTCTGCCGCCGGAGCAACGAACGGCGTCAGCGCAGAATGCGGTGTGTTCGGCACAGGATACACGTGGGGCGCCGTGCGCACGGCCGATGTCCGCATGGCCGGCCAGCTCGCCTCGGGCATCTCGATACAGGTGATCGGCGATCCGTCCGTTCCTGCCGCGCCATCAGAATGCGCAGCCTCGGGCTTGCCGATGATGACGCCCACCACGCTGCGCGTGAAGGGCATTCTCGGCGTCGGCCTGTTTTCCGCCGATTGCGGCGGCGCGTGTATCGTAGCAGCGGCGCCCCGCTGGTACTACGCATGCGACCAGACGGGATACTGCACATCTAGCGCGCAACCGCTCAACAAACAGGTCACCAACCCCATCAGCCGCTTTGCGCTCGACAACAACGGCATCGTGATCGATCTGCCCGCAGTCGGCCCAAACGGTGCGGCGACCGTGTACGGATCGATGATCTTCGGCATCGGCACGCAAGCCAACAACACGCTTGGCAACGCGACCGTACTGAAAGCCAATTCCATCACAGGCTATGTGACTACCTCCCTGAACGGACAACCGTATTCGCAGAGCTTTATCGATAGCGGTTCGAACGGAATGTATTTTCCGAGTACGACGCTCACGCGTTGTGGGTTCTGGTGGTGCCCGTTGTCCGAGCAGACGCTCGCTGCAACGTTGACGGGCACCGACGGCACATCGGCATCGTCAACGTTCTCGATTGCCAACGCGCAAACGCTGTTCGCCACGCAAAACTATGCATTCAACAACGTCGGCGGCCCCTCGACCGCATTCGATTGGGGGCTGCCGTTTTTCTTCGGACGGCGCGTCTACACTGCAATCGAGTCGCGACTCACGTCTGCTGGCAACGGCCCCTACTACGCGTTCTGAGCCCTGTAATGAAGCGCATGCCCGACCCAAGCCGCGAACCCAGGCGCGTGTGCCGTGAAGCGACTGCACGGCAACGCGCCTGCTTTACGCGACGACTAGTTGCCGAGCACGATGCCAATGCCCGCGCGCACAATCGTGCTGTTACTGCCGGAAGTCGCTACGCCCGCATTGAGGTTGATCGTCCCCTTCTCGTTCCAGCGCGACACGCCGAGGCCGAATGCCGCCTGTCCGCGATAACCAGCGACACCCGCATTGAGTGTCGTACGCCCCGGCAGATACGGCGTGACGATCTGCAATGCCGATGCGGACGCGATCCCTTTACGGGTGCTCCGGTCGAGATCGTGAATCGACTGGTTGGTCTGATCGACGGCGGCATTCAACTGATTCAGGTTGACGGCATCCGTGCCGCGCGTGCCCGGCGCGACATTGACGATCTGCCGCTCGCTGCCCGCCTGGCCAACCGATACGGCATTCGCTCGATCTGCAACGGAACCCGCGCCCAATGCAACCGCACCATCGGCGACGGCCTGGCTACCTGCTCCGAATGCCGAAGCATTGGCGCCATTGGCGATGGCCTGCGCGCCCACAGCCGTAGCCGTGACGCCGTTCGCCTGAGCGCCCGCACCGAATGCAGCCGTCTGGTCGCCGTTCGCCACGGCGCCCGCGCCGACCGCCGTCGCATGCGTTCCCGTTGCAGTTGTCGATTCGGTGCCGACGTCGCCGTTCGTGCTCACAAACGGCATCCCCGTGCCCGATATCTGCACATTGGCGACCTGGCTCAGCATCGCGTTCAACTGCCCGAGATTGACCGCGTCGCTGGCCAGCACGCCGTTCGCCAGATTGTGTATGACCGTACCGCCCGCCACGCCCTGTCCCAAGGTCACGCTTGAATAGTCGGCATGGCCGCCGGCATTGTCGTACACCACTGCGCCCGTCACAGGACCATTGCCGCCGACGAGCCCCGCCCGCTTCAACTGCGCAACATTGACGGCATCGGTGTCCGCCGTGCCTGCCGCGACATGCGTGATCTGCCGTTCACCGCCCGTCGAGCCGACCGACACCGAGTTCGCGCGATCCGCCACTGCATTGGCGCCGAGCGCCACCGAGTTCGCAAACGCGGCCTGCGCGCCACCGCCGATCGCGACTGATTCGGCACCCGTGGCAAGCGAATCGGCGAGCGTGGAATTCGCGTGGAAATAGCGCGGCTCGATACCAACGTCGATCATGTTCCCGAGTGCGACGTTGAGGTCGTCGATTGCACGGGTATTGCTCGTGACCCGGCCGTCGAGATTGCCGAGCGCGTCGCCGACATTGCGAAACACGCTGCCGCCGATCCGATATGTCGGCGCGACAACCGTTCCGTCCGCGGCGACCGCCGCCCCGCCGCCAAGCGCAGATGCCACGCTCATCCCCAGACCGTACAACTGGCCGCCGTTGATCGCATCATGGCTGCCGGCATTGATGGCGCCATTGTCGACGTTGCCGAGCCGCACTGGCGCGCCGGCCGTCGCGCCGCCCAGCGTGACGACATCATGCGCCGAAGTGTCGTAGGTCACCGCATCGGCGGTACCCGATGACACCGCCTGCCGCAATTGACCGACGTTGACCGCGTCGGTGTCGGCCGTGCCCGCGCCTACGTTGACGACCTGCCGCTGCAGCGTCGCGCTGCCGACCGACACCGTGTTCGCCCGGTCAGCCTTTGCGTTCGCGCCCAACGCCACGGCGCCGCTCGCGACGACCGAACTGCCCGAACCCAGCGCCAGCCCTTCGACGGCGGCCATAGCCGCGAACGCGTTTGCGCCGATGGCCGTGGAGCGCTGCCCGGACGCCAGCGACATCGAGCCGAGCCCGAGTGAATCGGCGCCATCCGCACCCGCCATGTAGCCGATCGACACTGCCCGGCTCGCATCAAAGCCCGTCGACGCACCGTAGCCGATCACCGTCGCATTGATGCCCAATGCTGCGGACCGCGAGCCCACTGCTGTAGACCCGCTGCGACCGGCAGCCGCGCCCGCACCCGTGGACAGCGAAAAGTCTCCCGACGCACTCGCGGACGGCCCGATCGCCATCGTGTTCATATCGTTCGATACCGTGGTCGGCGCCCCCGTCGTGACGTTGTTGCTTACTGCGATGAAGTCGGTAACGGCCGCGTGCGCCCCCGGCGCCCATGCCATCGCGCCCAGACTTACGGCGAAGGCCATGCCCGCGCGCCCTCGGCGCCCCACTCGCCCTTGTGCGCGAACCGACAACGAAGAAATCCATGCGCGCCGATTGCGCACCACGCTTTGCAAATTGCTCATCTGATACCTTGCTACGGCTAACCACTTCGCTCCCCAAAAAACGGCATCGTTCGGCACGCCCCTTTTGTTTCGGATACCGAATCATTACGGGCAAGGTATTCGACGAAAAACTGAACCTACGCTCCGGAGGATGCCTCCTACGTACCGTCACTTCTTCGATGTCGGTTACGACCGGCAAATCCTACGGAGACCGGTAAGTCTTCAATACAAGAAAACTCCCAAAGTCAGATTGTTTCGATTTGCTGGGATGAAGCCGCGCAAACGGCGCGCGGTCGTGGCGCGCCGCATCGGCAAATAGGGAGAATGAACAGGCAAGACCGCGCGTGATCGCACGCGCGCCACGCGGCACGCAATCGCGCAACACAGGCATTCCGGCAGGTCGCCGACCCGGCTTGCTACGCGCCGCCGCCCGCCAGCACCTGTTCGAGGGCCATCGAACGCGCCGCTTCCTCGGCGTCCTCAGGCGTGTCGAACACGCTGCCGGAGACGTGGACCTGATGCCACTCGGGTTTGTCGGCGGCGTCGCGGAAGATCCGAAAGCGCGCGCAGTAGCCGCGCGGCGTGACGGGGATCACGTCGATATCGACGGATGCGCCTTCAATCTGATGTCTGACAAAGCCGTCCATGCTGCCCTCCTGACGCCTGCCTAACCTGCCAGCATTAACCAGAATATCACGCGGAAATCCCGGCATCAGGGGTTCCGGGCGGCGCGTGCGTGCATCATGCACGATGCCTGTCACATCACTCGTCCGTGCGATCGACGGTGGACGGCGAACTCGCCTTTACGAGGCTTGCTGGAGCAAGCCAGCGGAACGCGCTCAGGCCGTTTGCGTCATAGGTGCATTCCACTGCGGCGGGCACCACAGTCGTCTTCGGCTTGCTGCTGGCGAGCGCGGCCGCGAGGGGCGCGAGTAGACCCGCTTCGATGATGTTCGTATTGGGCGGCGTCGCAACGGCCGCTTCGGACGCCGTCTGCGGATGCTCGAGCGTGCCCTCGACGACGACGCGGCTGCCGCGAATCCCCGTGCCCGTGTGCAGGATCTTCAATGTGTCGGCGGCGGAAAGCTCGCTCGCCGACTGCCGCATCATCCGCTCGCATGCGCCCGTGTTCGTGTACACGGCCGCGCACCCCGCGGACAAGGCAGCGGCAACCATGCAGCAGGCGATAACGGGAATGCGGGTCTTCATCGGTCTTCCGTAATTCGGGGCGACGGCCATTGTAGCGTAGCCTTCCGTCGCCGGCATGAAGGGCGAAGCCGACGCAAAAAACAAGGGCGCCCGCAGGCGCCCTCGCAGCCGGACATCGGCCCATGCGATCAGTCCGCCCAGCTGTCCGGCAGACTCTGCGTGAGGGTCGACACGAAGCTCACCGTTTCCGGCTGCTTCGGCCGCGTGAAGATGTCGCGCGAATGGCCCTGTTCGACGATCGAGCCATTGCTCAGAAACACCACGTTGCGCGCGATCGACGCCGCGAGCCGCAAGTCGTGCGTCGCCATCAGCATCGTCATGCCTTCCTTCGCGAGCTGGCGCAGCACTTCGACCACTTCGGCGGCAAGCCCGGGATCGAGCGCGGACGTCGGTTCGTCGCACAGCAGCACTTCAGGCGAAGGCGCGAGCGCCCGCGCAATCGCGACGCGCTGCTGCTGCCCGCCCGACAGCGTGACGGGCCATGCATCGGCCTTGTGCGCGATGCCGACTTTCTCGAGCAACTCGATCGCCCGCTTGCGCGCGCGTTCCTTGTCCCACTTCTGCACAGTGATGAGCCCTTCCATCACGTTCTCGATCACCGTGCGATGCGGGAACAGCTGAAAATTCTGGAACACCATGCCCGTGCGGCGGCGAATCGCGAGCACCGCTTCCTTCGACGGCTTTTCGGTGCGGCTGAACTGAATGCGCCGATCGCCGAGTTCGAGCGAACCGGCTTCGGGAATCTCCAGCAGGTTCACGCAGCGCAACAGCGTGCTCTTGCCGCTGCCCGACGGGCCGATGAGCGCCGTCACGTTGCCCTGTTCGAGCTTCAGATCGACGCTGTTCAGCACGCGATGATCGCCGAAGTACTTTTCGATTTTTTCGAGGCGGATCATCGTTCAGCTACCCGACGTGAAAAGCGCATGACGGCCGAAGCGGCGTTCGAGGCGCACCTGCGCGGACGACAGCACTGAACTGAACACGAGATAGATCAGCGCGGCTTCCGTATAGAGAATCAACGGCTCGTAGGTCACCGACGCGATGCGCTGCGCGGCCTGGAAAATCTCCGGCACGGTCAGCACGGCCGCGAGCGACGTGTCCTTCACGAGCGCGATGAACGAGTTCGACAGCGGCGGCAGCGCGACGCGCGCCGCCTGCGGCAGGATCGCGCGGCGCAGCGCCTGCGCGCGGGTCATGCCCATCGAGTAGGCGGCTTCCCACTGCCCTTTCGGAATCGACTCGATCACGCCTCGGATCACTTCGGAGTTATACGCGCCGACGTTCAGCGAAAAACCGATAATGGCCGCCGTCAGCGGATCGAGCACGATGCCGACATTCGGCAAGCCGTAGAAGATGACGAACAGCTGGACGAGCAGCGGCGAGCCGCGAAACAGCCACACGTAGAAACGCACGATCGCCACCGACCACCCCGGGCCGAACAGCCGTACCAGCGCCACGATGAACGCCAGCGCGAGACCGACGGCGAACGACACGAGCGTCAACGGCACGGTGAACACGAGGCCCGCGTACAGCAGAGGCCGCAGCGATTCCCCCATCAGGTGCAACCATGCAGGCATGATTCAGGCTCGCCTTTGCGCTTACTTGGAGACGTCTTTGCCGAAGTACTTGGCCGAGATCTTCTCGTACGTACCGTCGGCCTTCATGTCGGCGAGCGCCTTGTTGATGGCGGCTTGCAGGTCGGGATTGCCCTTGCGGATCAGCACGGCCGAATGGTCCGAGCTATCCGATCCGGTGTCGACGGCGGCGATCTTCACCTTCGCGTCCGGCTTGTGCTTCTTGAAGTCGAGGAACGACAGCGAGTCGTTGACCGTCGCGTCGACGCGGCCCGAGGTCAGCAGATCGATCGATTCATTGAAGCCCTGCACGGGCACCACTTCCGCGCCATGCGCTGCGGCGATCTTGCCGAAGTTGCTGGTCAGCGTGTTGGCCGACTTCTTGCCCTTCAGGTCGTCGAAGCTCTTGATCGCGGTGTTGTCCGAACGCACGATCAGCGCGGCGTGCGACACGATGTACGGCTCCGAGAAGTCGTACTTCTGCTTGCGCGCGTCGGTGACGGCCACTTCGTTGATCACGGCGTCGTAGCGGTTCGCGTCGAGACCGGCGATCAGGCCATCCCACTTGCCTTCGACGAACACGGGCTTCACGCCCAGGCGTTTGGCGATTTCGCGGCCGATTTCGACGTCGAAGCCCGTCAGCTGGTTCGAAGCGTCGTGGAACGTGAACGGCGCGTAGGTGCCTTCCGTGCCGATCTTGAAGGCGCCTGCGGACTTGATCTTCGCGAGGTCGTCGGCGGCGAATGCAGCCGTTGCCGTCGCAACCTGCAGCAGGCCGATCAGCAGAAGGGATCGAATCGACTTCATAGGGTTGTGCTCCGTGGTTTGTTTTGTCCGGTTATGCGTGTGTCTGCCGGAACACCCGTCCGGCAGCGTGCGCGGACTCTAGCAAACGGTCCATGTTTCCACAACGCATTTCGAGGCTTATGGATATGCCGCGGCGGAATAAACTAGACCGAAACAATGGGCTTGGCAATGCGCAAGTATACGGTGGCCGGCCAAACCCCTGCAGCGCATGGGGCCTTCGCGCGACGTGCGCCGCCGGGATGGCGCCCGGGTCGCGCCCGGGTCGCCGATCATTGCGACCACCGCGAGGCGCGCAAGCATACCCGAAAAAAAGAACGGCCGCTCGCCGCACGAAAGCGGCAGCGGCCGGTGCGCGCGTTGCGGCGCGAGCGGGCTGAGAGGCGGGCTGAAAAGCGGGCTCAGAAGCGGGCTGAGCAGCGGGCTGAGCAGCGGGCCGACAGGCGGGCCGGGGCCCGCGCGGGCTCAGCGCTCCACGGGATGCGGCTCCTTCAGCTTGTTCGCGACCCGCACGGCGTCGTAGTAGGCGGCGTTCGGCGGGCGCTTCAGGTATTGCCCTGCGCCGCGCTCCGCGCTCAGGTCGCCATCGGCCCATGCGTGCGCGCCGCGCGTGAACGTGTGCATCGCGACGCCCTGCACCGTCATCCCTTCGAACACGTTGAAGTCGACCTTCTGATGATGCGTCTTCACCGAGATCGTCTTCGTCGCGGCCGGGTCCCAGATGACGAGATCCGCATCCGCGCCCGCCTGCACCGCGCCTTTGCGCGGGTACAGATTGAAGATCTGCGCGGCGTTCGTCGACGTGATGCGCACGAACTCGTTCGGCGTGATGCGTCCTTTGTTCACGCCTTCGTGCCACAACACCGACATCCGGTCTTCGACGCCGCCGCAGCCGTTCGGGATCTTCGTGAAGTCCTCGCGACCCATCGCCTTCTGCGACGCGCAGAACACGCAATGATCGGTGGCCGTGGTGTGCAGCTGGCCCGATTGCAGGCCGCGCCACAAAGCTTCGCGATGCTCGCTCGTGCGAAACGGCGGGCTCATCACATGCGCGGCGGCGCGCGTCCAGTCGGTATCGCGATACACGGATTCGTCGATCACGAGATGCCCCGGCAGCACTTCGCCGAACACGCGCTGCCCCTCGTTGCGCGCGCGCGAAATCGCCTCGACAGCCTCTTTAGCCGACACATGCACGATATACACCGGCACGCCGAGCACCTGCGCAATTCGGATCGCGCGATTCGCCGCTTCGCCCTCCACTTCCGGCGGACGCGACAACGGATGCGCCTCGGGTCCCCTGAAGCCCTTCGCGAGCAACTGCTTCTGCAACTGGAACACGAGCTCGCCGTTTTCCGCATGCACGGTGGGCAGCGCGCCGAGTTCGAGCGAACGCGAGAAGCTGTTCACGAGCACCTCGTCGTCGGCCATGATCGCGTTCTTGTACGCCATGAAGTGCTTGAAGCTCGACACGCCATGCTCACGCACGAGCGTGCCCATGTCGCGATAGACGGAATCGTCCCACCACGTCACGGCGACATGGAAGCCATAATCCGCCGACGCTTTCTCCGCCCAGCCGCGCCACTCCTTGAATGCGTCCATCAGCGGCTGTTTCGGGCTGGGAATCACGAAGTCGATGATGCTCGTCGTGCCGCCCGACAGACCCGCCGCCGTGCCCGTATAGAAGTCGTCGGTGGCCGTCGTGCCCATGAACGGCAGTTCCATGTGCGTGTGCGGGTCGATGCCGCCCGGCATCACGTACTGGTCGTGCGCATCGACGATCTTCGCGCCCTCGGGCGGATCGATCGTGCGGTCGATCTGCAGGATCGTGCCGCCGTCCTGCGGGTCGGCGATCAACACATCGGCTCGGTGCGTGCGGTCAGAATCGATAATCGTGCCGCCGCGAATCAGGGTTGTCATCGGTTGCCTCCTCCGTCAAATCATGAAATGAAATCCAGATCACGCGCTCGCCATGCTCGCGCCGGGACTGCGGCGCAGCTTCATCCATGTGCCGTACACGACGGATGCGAGCGCGAGCCCCACGAACCACGCATACGTGTAGAGCGTATTGAGGAACGCAGGCACATTGGGAAACGATGCGGGGAACGCGGTATGCAAAAAGCCCGGCAGATTCGGCAGCACGCCCACCACGAGCGCGATGACGGCGGCCATGTTCCAGCCGCCCGTGTAGCTGTATTCGCCGTTTTCTTCGAACAGTTCGCGCCGATCGAGCCGCGTGCCGCGAATGAAGAAGTAATCGACCATCAGGATGCCCGCAACCGGGCCGAGCAGCGCCGAATAGCCGACGAGCCACGTGAAGATGTAGCCTTGCGTCGTCGCGAGAATCTTCCACGGCATCATCACGATCGCGATGGTCGCGGTGATCAGCCCGCCCGTGCGATACGAAATGCCCTTCGGCCATAGGCTCGAAAAGTCGTACGCGGGGCCGACGAGATTCGCCGCGAGATTGCAGCACATCGTATCGAGCGTGAGGATGATGAGCGCGACGCCGACGCCAATGCCCGTCATGCGGCTCGTCAGATCGATCGGGTCCCAGATCGCCTTGCCGTAGATGACGACGGTGGCCGACGTCACGACCACGGAGATCACCGACAGCAACGCCATCGGCACCGGCAAGCCAATCGACTGGCCGACGATCTGATCACGCTGCGTCTTCGCAAAGCGCGTGAAGTCGGGGATATTCAGCGCGAGCGTCGCCCAGAAGCCAACCATTGCCGTCAGCCCCGGCCAGAACGTCACCCAGAACAGCCCTTCCTTCTTGCCGCCAGGCGCGAATTGCGAAGGCGCCGACAGCATCGAGCCGACGCCGCCCGCCTTCGACGTTGCCCACCACACCAGCGCGATGCACATCACCACCTTGATCGGCGCGGACCAGCTTTCTAGCCAGCGAATCGAATCGGTGCCGTGCACGATGAAATAGAGTTGCAAAGCCCAGAACGCGAGAAAGCACGCAAGCTGGGCCACCGAGATGTCGAGCAGCGGCAGGGCCGCGCCGTGCAGTGCATTGCCCGTCAGGATGTTAAGCAGCGTATAGATCGCGCTGCCGCCGAGCCACGTCTGAATGCCGTACCAGCCGCACGCGACGATCGCGCGCAGCAGCGCGGGCAGCTTCGCGCCCTGCGTGCCGAACGACGAGCGCACGAGCACCGCATAGGGAATGCCGTGCTTCGCGCCCGCATGGCCGATCAGCAGCATCGGCACCAGCACGATCATGTTGCCGAGCAGGACGGTGAGCACCGCCTGCCACGGCGACATGCCCTCTTCCGTCAAGCCGGCCGCTAGCATGTATGACGCGATGTTCATCACCATGCCGACCCATAGCGCCGCGAAGTGATACCACTTCCACGTGCGCTGCGCGGGACCTGTCGGCGCGAGGTCGTCGTTATAGAGACTGCTGCCGTGAGCGACGGCCGTATGCGACGCGTCGGCGGATTGCGCTGTTTGCTTCATCGATGGATCTCCACTTGATCGCTCGTTGACTGCTCGTTGACTGCGCGTTGAATGGCGAGGCCCGCGCGTTCTCTCGTGTGCCTGATGAACGCAACGGGCCGCAACGCAGCCGGCGTGTCAGGCCGCTTTCGCCGCCTGCCGTGCTTCGGATTGCGCTTCGGTCGATTCGGGCGCGTCTGCACCCGCGCGCGCGGGATTGTTCGGATGCGTCGTCCAGTTTGCATACTCGCCGCTATCGACGCGTTCCATCGTGATGCACTGCTCGACGGGACACACATGCATGCAAAGATTGCACCCGACGCATTCCGCATCGATCACTTCGAAGTGACGCTTGCCGTCCTTTTCGCGCGTGATCGCCTGGTGCGACGTGTCCTCGCACGCGATGTGGCACAGGCCGCACTGGATGCACTTGTCCTGATCGATGCGCGCCTTGATGTCGTACTTCATATTCAGGTACTTCCAGTCGGTGACGTTCTGCACCGCGCGGCCGCGAATGTCGTCGAGCGTCGCGTAGCCCTTTTCGTCCATCCAGTTCGACAGGCCGTCGGCGAGATCGGACACGATGCGAAAGCCGTAATGCATCGCCGCCGTGCATACCTGCACGCTGCCCGCGCCGAGCACCATGAACTCAGCGGCATCGCGCCACGACGAAATGCCGCCGATGCCCGAAATCGGCAGGTTCGGCGTTTGCGGGTCGCGCGCGATTTCGGCGACCATGTTCAGCGCGATCGGCTTCACGGCGGGGCCGCAGTAGCCGCCGTGCGTGCCCTTGCCATCGACGGTCGGAATGGGCGCCATCTGGTCGAGATCGACGGCGACGATCGAGTTGATCGTGTTGATCAGCGAGACGCCGTCCGCGCCGCCCTTGTATGCGGCGCGCGAGCCCATGCGGATATCGCTGATGTTCGGCGTGAGCTTGACGAGACACGGCAGCTTCGTGCCTTCCTTCACCCAGCGCGTGACCATCTCGACATACTCGGGCACCTGGCCGACAGCCGCCCCCATGCCGCGCTCGCTCATGCCATGCGGACAGCCGAAGTTCAGCTCGACGGCATCCGCGCCCGTGTCCTCGACGAGCGGCAAGATCCATTTCCAGTCGCGCTCGTTGCACGGCACCATCAGCGACACGATCAGCGCGCGATCGGGCCAGTCGCGCTTGACCTGCGCGATCTCACGCAGATTGACGTCGAGGGGGCGGTCGGTGATCAGTTCGATATTGTTCAGGCCCGCGATGCGCTGGCCGTTCCATTGCACCGCGCCGTAACGCGAGCTGACGTTGACCACATGCGGATCGAGCCCGAGCGTCTTCCATACGACGCCGCCCCAGCCCGCCTCGAACGCGCGGTTCACGTTGTAGGCTTTGTCGGTCGGCGGCGCGGACGCGAGCCAGAAAGGGTTCGGCGAAGTAATGCCGGCAATCGTGCAGCGTAGATCGGCCATGTTCGGCTCCGTGGGGTTCGGTGTTGTCTTGACGTTGCGTGCCTGGGGGTTCGCGCTCGCGTTTCACGCGGCCTTGACGGCCGCGGGCGCAAAGGCCGCGTCGATGGATGCCGCCGCGAGCTTGCCGTCCTGCACGGCCTGCACCGTCAGATCGATGCCGCCTGACGCGGCGCAATCGCCGCCCGCCCAGACCTTGTCCAATGACGTGCGCATGTCGGCATCGACGGCGATGCGGCTTTGATCGAGCGTCAGCAGTTCATGACCGATGCCGACGGTCACGAGCGTCTGACCAATCGCTTTGAGCACCATGTCGGCTTCGAGCGTGAAGCGCTCCGCGCCGCCGTCCGTTGCGCCGCGTTCGAACTCGACGCCTGTCACGGTTCCATTGCTGCCCATCAACCGCACCGGCTTTGCATGTGTGACGAGCGTCACGCCCTGGGTCTGCGCGAACTCGCGCTCGGCCCACGTCGCGCTCATCGATTCGACGCCGCGCCGGTACACCATCGTCACGCTCGTTGCGCCGAGCTTGCGGCTTTGCACGGCTGCATCGACAGCCGTATTGCCGCCGCCGATCACGATCACGCGGCGCCCGACGGGCACGGCCGCGAGGTCTCGCGCCTGCCGCACCTGCTCGATGAAATCGACGGCGTTCATCACGCCCTCCAACGCTTCGCCTTCGAGTTCGAGCGCGCGCACACCGGCCAGACCGACGGCGAGAAACACGGCGTCGTGCTGCTGGCGCAGCGCCTCGAGCGTGACGTCGCGGCCCAGCGCAACGCCCGTTTTCAGCTCGATGCCGCCCACCGACAGCAGCCATTGCACCTCGCGCTGCGCGAAGTCATCGACGGTCTTGTACGCGGCAATCCCGTACTCGTTGAGGCCGCCGCCTTTGTCGTGCGCGTCGTAGATGGTCACGCGATGACCCGCCACCGCAAGGCGATGCGCGCACGCAAGGCCCGCGGGTCCGGCGCCGACCACGGCCACATGACGCCCGCTATCCGCCGCGCACGTGAACCGCACGGCGTCGCGCGCCATGGCCCAATCCGTCGCATGACGCTGCAATGCACCGATCGCGACGGGCTTCGCGTCCTGATGATTGCGCACGCATGCGCCTTCGCAAAGAATCTCGGTCGGACACACGCGCGAGCACATGCCGCCCAGCGGATTCGCCGAGAGAATGTCGGTCGCGGCCCCTTTCAGGTTGCCGTTGCCGATCTTGCGGATGAAGCTGGGAATATCGATCTGCGTCGGGCACGCCTGCACGCACGGTGCGTCGTAACAGTAGTGACAGCGGCTCGCGGCTGCCGCGGCGGCAGTGGGGTCGAGCAGCGGCGCAATGTCGGCGAATTCGCACGAAAGCTGGTCGGACGATAGACGGTGTGCCGCGATGTCGCCCGTTTGCTTGATGGCCATATGCGTTCCTTCGTCAAAGTGAGGACATAGCCGTGCCGCCGGCTTCGCGTGAACGAAGCCGGGACGGCGTGTTGTATGGGTGCAGCGTTAAAGCGTCAAAGCGAATTCAGGGTCTTACGATGCAGGCTCGCAAGCGCGCTCCAGCATCGCGTGCAGCAATACGTTCGCGCCCGCCTCAATCCATTCGGGCGTCGCGTCTTCGATTTCGTTGTGACTGATGCCGTCGACACACGGCACGAACACCATCGATGTCGGCGCGACTTGCGACAGGTAGCACGCGTCGTGGCCCGCGCCCGACACCATGTCGCGATGCGGATATCCGAAGCGCCCGGCAGCGTCGCGCACGGATTTCACGCACGCTGCGTCGAACCTGACGGGCTCGTAGTAAAAGATCTGCTCGAGTTGCGTGTCGAGGCCGATGCCAGCCGCGATCTTCGCAACGCCTTCGCGCAGCTCGGCGTCCATCTTCGCGAGCACGGCATCATCGGGATGGCGGAAGTCGACGGTGAAGAACACGCGGCCCGGAATCACGTTGCGCGAGTTCGGATGAACCTGCATCATGCCGACCGTCGCGCACGCGAGCGGCGCGTGATCGAGGCCGATCCGGTTGACGAGATCGACGACGCGCGCGGCGCCCAGCAGTGCGTCCTTGCGGCGCGGCATCGGCGTCGGGCCCGCATGCGCTTCCTGGCCCGTCAGCGTGATCTCGTACCAGCGCTGTCCTTGCGCATCCGTGACGACGCCGATCGTCTTCTGCTCCGCTTCGAGTATCGGCCCCTGCTCGATATGCAGTTCGAACGCCGCATGCAGTTGACGGCCGCCGCACGGCACATCGCCCGCATAGCCGATGCGCTTCAGCTCCTCGCCGATCGTCTTGCCGTCGACGTCCTTGCGCGACAGCCCATAGTCGAGCGTGAAGACGCCCGCGAACACGCCCGATGCGACCATCGCAGGCGCAAAGCGCGAGCCCTCCTCGTTGGTCCAGATCACCACTTCAATGGGATGCTCGGTCTCGATGTTGCGGTCGTTGAGGCTGCGGATCACTTCGAGCCCGCCGAGCACGCCGTAGATGCCGTCAAAGCGGCCGCCCGTCGGCTGCGAGTCCGCGTGCGAGCCTGTCATCACGGGCAGCGCATGGGGGTTCGTGCCCGCGCGCCGCATGAACACGTTGCCCATCTGATCGACGCTGACCGTGCAGCCCGCCTCCTTCGCCCAGCTGACGATCAGGTCTCGCCCCTGCTTGTCGAGATCGGTGAGCGCGAGACGGCATACGCCGCCTTTTTGCGTCGCGCCGATTTTCGCCATCGTCATCAGGCTCTCCCACAGCCGTTTGCCGTTGACGGTAATCGACGTATCGAGTCCTTGTTTCAACGCTTCGGATACCGCATTCATTCGTCTTGCTCCTCTGGATCAACACGTTTTGCAGTCCAACTGCGAGCGGCCTTTCGACAACTCGCGACGATGTGAAACTGGTGCATCGGCGGCACGTATCGATTCGCTTTGGGGCATCCGCGCACACGCGGCGTGCATGCTGCGAATGGCGGCCGTATCACGGTAAACCCTGGCTCGCGCGCCCTTTGCGAATCCTGTCCGATTGGACAGGTTGTAGCCGATTAAAATCATCAAATCAATGTCTTTTGTGCGGGCAGATACGAAATCCTTCGAGAGCGAGAAGCGTGCCATTGCAGCGCAGCATGGCTTTTCGACCGTACAGCGATACGTCGCGAACGTTCATCCGATCGCGGCGCGAGGGGCTAGAATGAAGCGCGACGCGGCAGCGAGGCCAACGATGAGACACGACAAGCCAGTGGAAGAAGAGGCAATGATCGGGACCGAAAACGACGAAGCGCCCCCGCCTTTGCGGCGGCGCAAGGCTCACATCCGCGAGAGCAACGAGGCGCATCTTCTGGCGTGCGCGGAGGCGGTTTTTGCGGAGCGCGGCTTCGAAGGCGCGAGCACCGCGATGATCGCCGAACGCGCAGGCTTACCGAAGGCCAACGTCCATTACTACTTCCCGACGAAGCTCGCGCTCTATCGGCGCGTGCTCGAAGACCTGTTCGAAGACTGGCACCGCGCAGCCAACACGTTCGAAGCGAGCGACGATCCCGTCGCGGCGATCGGCGGCTATGTGCGGGCGAAGATGGAATTGTCGCGGCGCCGGCCGCTCGGGTCGAAGGTGTGGGCCAACGAGATCATCCACGGCGCGGAGCACATGAACGACATTCTCGCGCAGCGCGTGAAGCCCTGGCTCGATACGCGCGTGACCGTCATCGACGACTGGATCGCGCGCGGATTGCTCGCGAACGTCGATGCGCAGACGCTGATGTACATGATCTGGGCAACGACGCAGCACTACGCGGACTTCGACGCGCAGATACGCGCGCTGGGCGGCAAACGGGCGTTGTCGCCAAGGGCCTTTGACGCCGCGACGGAACAGGTCGTGCAGCTCGTGATTCGTGCGTGCGGGGCGCGGTCTCCTGCTGCGAAGACCTGAGCGCCGTCACGCGCTCAATACGTCTCCAGATGCAGGCGGCCTTCGCGCTTGAGCCTTTGCCACAGCGCGTCCCATTCGAGACCATGCTGGTCGGCGATATCCTTCAGCGACTGCAGCACGCCGTCTTCCATGCCCTTCAGTCCGCACACGTAGGTGTACGTGTTGTCGTCCCTGAGCAGTTGCGCGACGTCGGCGGCGCGATCGCGCATCGCGTCCTGCACATAGCGCTTGCGTTCGCCGGGCGTGCGTGAGAACGCGAGGTTCGTGTCGATGAAATCTTTCGGCAGATTCGTCAAGGGGCCGAAGTAAGGCAGCTCTTCTTTCGTGCGCGCGCCGAAGAACAGCATCAGCCTGCCCGTTGCGCCCTTCAGCCTGCGCCGGCGCCGATACTCCGTCATTGCGCGCATCGGCGCCGAGCCCGTGCCCGTGCAGATCATCAGCAGATGCGAGTTCGGATGATTGGGCATCAGGAACGTGCTGCCGAACGGGCCGATCACGTTGACGACGTCGCCCTTCTTCAGGTCGCACAGGTAGTTCGAGCACACGCCATTGGTCGCGTTGCCCACGTAATCCTGCGTCACGCGCTTCACGGTCAGCGACACGTTGTTGTAGCCGGGCCGCTCGCCATCGCGCGGGCTCGCAATCGAGTACTGCCGCGCATGATGCGCGCGTCCGTCGGCGGCGCTGCCGGGGGGTAAAATGCCGATCGACTGGCCTTCGAGCACCGGGAACGGCATCGCGCCGAAATCGAGCACGATATGATGGATGTCGCTTTCCGTCGACTCGTCCGTCAGCCGATAGTTGCCGACCACCGTCGCCGTCGTCGGGTTCCTGTGCGTGTAGAGATTCACATACGGACGCGCTGCCGACCACGGCGGCACCACCGCGCCGCGCACCGTGTCGACTTCGATGCCTTGGGCTTCGTCAGTGCCGCCGCCGCTGGCGGAGGCTTCGTTCGCAGGCACTTCAGCGGATGACGGCAACGCCATCGTTCCCTGTTCGGGCAACACGTCCCACGTGTACTGCTCGTCGATGCTGTACGCGTCGGCCTTCAGCACCGAGCGCCAGTTGTCGATCGCGCCCGTCGGGCACGGCGGCACGCAGGCCATGCAGCCGTTGCACACGTCCGGCTTCACGACGTAGTTCGTGCCGTCGTGCGTGATCGCATCGATCGGACAGGTCTCTTCACACGTGTTGCAGCGAATGCAGATTTCCGGATCGATCAGATGCTGCTTCAGGATTTCGATCGGTACGGGCGCGTTCATAATGACTGTCTCCTGCTTCCGCCTTTCGTTTTGCCTTTGCTCTTGCGCGATGTTCAGTTGAAGCGCACGTATTCGAAATCGACGGGTTGACGGTTGATGCCCATCGCGGGCGGCGCGATCCAGTTCGCGAACTTGCCGGGCTCGGCGACGCGCCCCATCAGTGAAGCGACGAATGCGCGGTCTTCGGCCGTCGGCAGCCACTTCGCTTCGTTCGCGGCCCATTCGGCTTCGCCGAGCACACGGCCATCGGGCGCGACGCGCGTGCCCGCAAAGGTGCCGATCTGCCGGTTGAAAGCCTTGTGGGGCACGGTCAGCCGGAAGTCGATGCCGGCCTTCTCCAGCACCTTGTTCCAGCGCCCGACGCCCGCGACGGAGTCCTTGATGTAATCGTCGCGCAGCACTTCGTTCATCGCGTTGAGCATCGGCACTTCGCGCTCGACCAGCTTGCCGTCTTCGACATCGAGCAGCTTGTAGCTCTGATGCTTCAATTGATGGTCGTCGTCGCGCTTCGTCTCCTCATAGCGGCCCTTCAGGCCGGAGCTATAGAAGATCGCCGCATTCGACGACTGATCCGCGCCGAACAGATCGATCGTCACCGAGTAGTGGAAGTTCAGATAGCGCTGGATGGTCGGCAGATCGATCACGCCGGCTGCGCGAAGTCTGCTCGCGTCGTCGGTCTTCAGTTCGTTCATCACCTGCGCTGTGCGCTGCACGACACGCGACACACCCGACTCGCCGACGAACATGTGATGCGCTTCTTCCGTCAACATGAATCTGGTCGTGCGCGCGAGGGGATCGAAGCCCGACTCGGCCAGCGCGCTCAACTGGAATTTGCCGTCGCGGTCGGTGAAGTACGTGAACATGAAGAACGCGAGCCAGTCCGGCGTTTTTTCGTTGAACGCGCCGAGAATGCGCGGGTTATCGTCATCGCCCGAGCGGCGGCCGAGCAGCGCTTGTGCTTCCTCGCGCCCGTCGCGGCCGAAATAGCGATGCAGCAGATACACCATCGCCCACAGGTGCCGGCCTTCTTCGACATTCACCTGAAACAGGTTGCGCAGATCGTAAAGCGATGGCGCCGTGAGTCCGAGATGACGCTGCTGCTCGACGGACGCCGGCTCCGTATCGCCCTGCGTGACGATGATGCGGCGCAGATTCGCGCGATGCTCGCCGGGCACGTCCTGCCACGCGGCTTCACCCTTGTGCTCGCCGAAATGGATCGTGCGGTCCTGCTCGCCCGGCGTGAGAAAAATGCCCCAGCGATAGTCGGGCATCTTCACGTAGTCGAAGTGCGCCCAGCCGCCCGGATCGACGCTCGTTGCCGTGCGCAGATACACGTCGAAGCCGTGCGAGCCGTCGGGGCCCATGTCGCCCCACCATGACAGGAAATTCGGCTGCCATTGTTCGAGCGCGCGTTGCAGCGCGCGGTCGTCGGCGAGGTTGACGTTGTTCGGGATCTTGTCGCTGTAGTTGATCGTGGACATGTCGGTTCCTTGGCGCGGTGCGTGTTGGGTCTGGCGTGCGGCGCGTATCGGCTGGCTGGAGCGCGATGACGCCGGCAGTGACGTGGCGATGTCGTGAACGGGATGTTGTTTGGGCTCAGACGCGCGACACGTCGAATTGCGCCTTGCTGCCCTTGCCGTACACCTTGAGCGCGCCCTTCTCGCCCACTGCGTTCGGCCGGTTGAAAATCCAGTTCTGCCATGCCGTCAGGCGGCCGAAGATGCGCGTCTCCATCGTCTCGCGGCCATTGAAGCGCAGATTCGCTTCCATGCCTGTCAGCGCATCGGGCGACATCGCCGCGCGTTCTTCGAGCGCGATGCGGATTTCGTCGGCCCAGTCGATATCGTCCGGCGACGCGGTCACGAGACCGAGGCGCTCCGCTTCCACCGCTTTCACCGGCTGGCCGATCTTCGCGCGCGCTGCGTCGAGCGGTTCGGCTTCTTCGTAGAAGCGCCGCGCGAGCCGCGACTGATGCGTGACCATCGGATACAGCCCGAAGTTGACCTCCGACAGCGTGATGGCAGGCTCCTCGTCTTCGTTCGCGGGCAGCGCGGCCATGTAGGTACGGTCCGCGGCAAACGCGAGCTCGGCGAACGTGCCGGCAAAGCATGAGCCCGGTTCGATCAGCGCGAACAGCGAACGCGACGACACGTCGATGCGCGCCAGCGTGCGGCGCAACAGACCGATCGTCTCGCGCACGAACCAATGGTCCTTGTGCTGAAGCAGCGCGGCGTCGGCGGCGAGCACTGCGCGCGCATCGCCTTGCGTCTTCAGGATCCATGTGCCGATGTCGAGTTCGTTCGTGCGCATCGACAGAATCGCATCGTCGAGCTCGCGTGCGAATTGCAGCGGCCACCAGTTCGCGCCCTTCGCAACGATGGCATCGATATCGCGCGGCTGTTCCGTCGTCGGCGCTTTCGCCGTGAACGTGGCCGTGCGCTTCGCGCGATCGATCGTGACGTCGAGCGTCGCGTAGATCAGGCCGTCCTCGCGGTCCGTGCGCTCGACACGCGTGAGCGTCACGCCCTTCGCATCCGCGGGACGATCGCTTTGCTGCGCGAGTTCCAGCGCGCGCGCCGCAATGGCCTGCTCGAACTGGTTCGGCTTCACGACTTCATCGACGAGTCGCCACTCCTTCGCCCGCGCGCCGCGAATGCCCTCGACCACGGTGCAGAAAATATCGGCGCGATCGTGCCTGACCTTGCGCTTGTCGGTGACGCGCGTGAGGCCGCCCGTGCCGGGCAGCACGCCGAGCAATGGCACTTCCGGCAGCGCGACGGAAGACGAACGGTCGTCCACCAGATAGATCTCATCGCAGGCGAGTGCCAGTTCATATCCGCCGCCTGCACATGCACCGTTCACAGCTGCAAGAAACTTCAGGCCCGAGTGACGCGACGAGTCTTCAATGCCGTTGCGCGTTTCGTTCGTGAACTTGCAGAAGTTGACCTTCCATGCATGTGACGACAGCCCGAGCATGAAGATGTTTGCACCCGAACAGAACACGCGGTCCTTGAGGCTCGTGAGCACGACTGTGCGTACTTCGGGATGCTCGAAGCGAATGCGCTGGAGTGCATCATGCAATTCGATGTCGACGCCCAGATCGTATGAATTCAATTTCAGCTTGTAGCCGTCACGGATGCCGCCGTCTTCGGCGATATCGATGCCGAGCGTGGCCACCGGGCCGTTGAACGCGAGCTTCCAGTGCTTGTATTGCGATGGATCGGTGCGATAGTCGACTCGCGCGACGGCGGTGTCTGCCGCGGGCATGGCTGAGGACATGGGCGTCTCCTGGAGCAGATGCAGATTGTTTTAAAGAACAATAGTGCATCATCTCACCCATGTAAAGCACTTTATTTCATATTGCCGGGTTATCCCTGCCTCTTGCGAGGCGGCCGACCGAATGCATCAGATTTCGTCGCCCAGTTCGGCAGCAAGGCGCGCAGCGAGTCGATCGCGCAGTTGCAGGTACGCGTCGGCAAGCGTGCGCTCGCTGGTGTCGAACGTCATGTCCGCGCGGCCATACAGTTCGCCGCGCCCCGCAAGGATGCGCTTGAGATCCTCCATCGCCTCCTTGTTGCCCGACATCGGCCGCAGATCGCCCTGCGCGACGACGCGGCGCATGTGCTCCTCGGGGCTCGCCTGCAGCCACACGGTAAAGCAGTGCGCAAGCAGCGTATTGAAGGTGGCTGGCTCCGACACGAGGCCGCCCGGCGACGCGATCACGGCGCGCTCGTGCTCGCCGATCACGGCTTCCAGCGCCCGCTGCTCGTAGCGGCGATACGCGCTCGCCCCGTATAGCGAATGGATTTCCGACGGCGGACAGCCAGCCATCTGCTCGATCACGCGCGTGATCTCGATGAACGGCACCTTGCGCTCCTGCGCGAGCATCCGGCCGAGCGTCGATTTACCCGCGCCGCGCAGTCCGATCAGCGCGATGCGGTCCTTGCGGTGTGGGTCGCGCGGCGCCTGCGCGAACATCTCCGAAAGCGCGACGCGCGCACGTTGCAGCGCCGCCTGGTCGCGCCCTTGCAGCAGCTCGCGGATCAGCAGCCATTCGGCCGACGACGTGGTTTCGTCGCCGATTACTTCGGCGAGCGGGCAGTTCAGCGTGGCCGCGATCTGCCGTAGCACCAGCACCGACGCGTTGCCGACGCCCGATTCGAGGTTCGCGAGATGCCGCTCGGACAAGCCCGTCTCCGACGCCAGCGTCTTGCGCGTCATGCCGCGGCGCGCACGCAGCAGCCTCACGCGCTCGCCCATCGCGGTCAGAAACGGATCGCGCTCTTCGCGCTCCGCTTTGTGCGCGTCATCGTCGGCACGAGGCGCGGACGCAGCACTGGCCGTTACAGCTGAGTAATTTTGGTTCATGTCGCGAAGCCTCATCGCTTAGGTATATGTACTATAGTGCTTGACATGCTCAGGGTGAACGGTTAATTTTCGCCGCATATCGCAGCAATAACAACGCCGACAGCCCTCGTCCGGATGGCATAGGCGAAATCGGAGACGATCGGTCATACGGCGCATGAACTAAGGTGCGTGTCGGCCGGCAGCAACTATCTTGCATGCGACCAGAGCGAGGCATCGGATGGGCACACACCCGCTCGGCACGCGATCTTTGGTCGACAGGAGGCAAGCATGTCCCCTCAAGAATTTCAGCGTCTGGTTGCAGGCGTGACCGCGCGACTGGCGGACCGTCCACTCGACGCATCGCTCGCCGCATGGCTCAACGCGACCTGGCCTGCGGGCAGCGACACCTGGCGCGAGCTTGCCGACGCATGCCGCACGGGCGTCGCCGAAGGGTGGCTCTGCAACCGCGAGCATGGCGGCATCCGCTATGGCCGCGTCATCAAGCCGACGCCGGATACGCATGGCTTTTCCGTCGATGTCGTCGACATGCAAGACATTGCCGGTCCGCATCACGTGCATCCGCACGGCGAAATCGATCTGATCATCCCGCTCACAGAAGGCGCGACCTTCGACGGTCATCCGGCCGGCTGGTGCGTCTATGCACCGGGCAGCGCGCATCGGCCGACCGTCGCGCACGGTCAGGCGCTGGTGCTGTATCTGTTGCCGCAAGGTGCAATCGAATTCACACGGGACGCCGCGTCCGCCTGACACGCGACTTCGCCCCGCACGCCACCGCACACCCGACAATCACGGACGCCGCCTCAAATCGCCGGAGGACACATGGAAGCCCTGCTGCAAACGCGCGCCAGCCATCCGGCGCCGCACGTCGAAGCGCCGCCCGCGCAATTCAACTTTGCGGCACATCTGTTCCGGCTCAACGACGTGCGCCCGGACAAGCCCGCCTACATCGACGATTCGGGCATTGCGACCTACGCGCAGCTCGAAGAGCGCGCGCGACGCTTCGCTGCCGCGCTGCGCTCGCTGGGCATTCATCCCGAAGAGCGCATCCTGCTCGTGATGCTCGACACGATCGAATTGCCCATCGCGTTTCTCGGCGCGCTGTACGCAGGCGTGGTGCCCGTCGTCGCGAACACGCTGCTGACGGCCGCCGACTATCTGTACATGCTCACGCATAGCCACGCGCGCGCCGTGATCGCGTCGGGCGCGCTGCTGCCGGGCGTCGAGACGGCGATGCGCGAGGCCGAACACGACGGCTGCCTGCTGATCGTCTCGCAGCCAGTGCGCCTCGATCCGCCGCCGGCGTATGTGCTGAACCAGTTGATCGATGGCGCCGAGCCGTCGATGAAGCCGAATGCATGCAGCGGCGACGACATTGCGTTCTGGCTGTATTCATCGGGCTCCACCGGAAAGCCGAAGGGCACCGTCCATACGCACGCCAACCTGTACTGGACGGCCGAGCTGTACGCAAAACCGATACTCGGCATCGGCGAGCAGGATGTCGTGTTCTCGGCCGCCAAGCTGTTCTTCGCCTACGGTCTCGGCAATGCACTGACATTTCCGCTCTCGGTCGGCGCGACGGCCGTGCTGATGGCCGAACGCCCCACGCCCGACGCCATCTTCAAACGCCTGGTCCAGCATCGGCCGACGATCTTCTACGGCGTGCCCACGCTATACGCAAACATGCTGGTATCGCCCAACCTGCCACCGCGCGAGCAGGTCGCGATGCGCATCTGCACGTCAGCCGGCGAAGCACTGCCACGTGAGATCGGCGAACGGTTCACGGCGCACTTCGGCTGCGAGATCCTGGACGGCATCGGTTCGACCGAGATGCTGCACATCTTTCTATCGAATCGCGCAGGTGAAGTCGAATACGGAACGACGGGCCGTCCAGTGCCGGGATATGAAGTGGAGTTGCGGGACGAAACGGGTCATTCCGTGCCCGACGGCGAAGTCGGCGATCTCTTCATCAAGGGGCCGAGTGCGGCCTTGATGTACTGGAGCAATCGCGAGAAGTCCCGCGCGACCTTTCTTGGCGAATGGATCCGCAGCGGCGACAAGTACTGCCGTCTGGCGAACGGCTGCTATCAGTACGCGGGCCGCAGCGACGACATGCTGAAGGTCAGCGGCCAATATGTGTCGCCCGTCGAAGTCGAAATGGTGCTCGTGCAACATACTTCCGTGCTGGAGGCGGCCGTCGTCGGCGTCGATCACGGCGGACTGCTGAAAACGCGTGCGTTCGTCGTGCTGAAACAAAGTGCCGATGCATGCGATGCGCTCGCCAACGAACTGAAGTCGTTCGTCAAAGGCAAGCTCGCGCCGCACAAGTATCCGCGCGATATCGTCTTCGTCGACGATCTGCCGAAGACGGCAACAGGTAAGATTCAACGCTTCAAACTGCGAGAACAGCTAAAAGGCTGACGAACGGGATGTCCGAAACTGCAACGAAATCGCGCGACGACGCGAAGAGCGCGTTGATCGCGTTGCCCGCGAACGCGCAACGCGGCGCGTTGACTATCGAATACCGCTGGCTCAATGCGCATCGGGCCGATGCGCCGCTGGCCGTGTTCCTGCATGAAGGCCTCGGATCGGTCGCGATGTGGAAAGACTGGCCGCAGACCTTGTGCGACCGGCTCGGCATGCGCGGCCTCGTGTACTCGCGTCCGGGCTACGGGCGCTCGACTCCGCGTCCGCGCGACGTCAAGCTGCCCGTGGACTTCATGTCGCTGCAGGCGCGCGACGTGCTGCCCGCACTGCTGGATGCACTCGGCGTGAGCGCCGTGGAACGGCAATGCATGTGGTTGATCGGACACAGCGACGGTGGTTCGATCACACTGCTCTATGCAGCCGCGTTTCCCGATGCGCTGGCAGGCGCCGTCGTCATCGCGCCGCATGTCTTCGTCGAAGACATCTCCGTCGCGAGCATTGCGGAAGCGAAGACGGCATACGAACAGACCGATTTGCGCAGCAAGCTGGCGCGTCATCACGACGACGTCGACTCGGCCTTCTATGGCTGGAACGACGTATGGCTGAGCGCGGCGTTCAGGTCGTGGAGCATCGTCGATGAACTCGGCGGCATTCGTTGCCCGCTGCTTGCCGTGCAAGGCCACGACGATCACTACGGCACGATGGCGCAGATCGAAACCATCGCGCAACGTGTCGCGCGTGCCCAATTGGCGAAGCTCGACCACTGCGGACATTCTCCGCATCGCGATGCGCCGCAGGCGCTCAATGAGGCGATCGTCCAGTTCATCGAAGTGCACTCCGATTCCATGCGGACCTGAGTCGTTCGGTGACGCATTTCGTTGCATGTGGGACGGCCTCTGACACCTGCGCACGCAAAGCCCCCTGCCGCGACCATTCTTTACATTTATCCCGTTCTCAGCCAGCCGCGACGGTATAGGATGCCGAACGACCGCGCGTCGCAGTGCCCTGCGGGCTCACGCTCTCTACACGCGCGTTTCCGTATCCCCCTCCAGATAACGGCAACATGAATCGCGATCAGCAACAAGAATCCAAACAGCCCGACGCCTCTCGCCTCGTTACCCGAACCACTGTCGTCGCAACCAGAAAGCTGCTCGCGAGCCACGGCCAACTCGTGTTCGGCAGCGGCCTGATCGCGACGATTCTCGCACTCGTGCTCAGCTTTCTATCGCTGCTCGGTGTACTTGCATTCCAATTCCCGCAGTACTTGACCACACCGGAACTGCGTCACGTCTACTCAGTAGACCTGATGCGGCATCTGCTGTTCACTGCGCTGATCGTATCGGGCGGGCTTGCACTTGGCAGCATCGTGATCGACAACCGGCGACACATCAATGCACTTGCGTTCATCTTCGTGCTCGCAGCGGTCGCGCTCGGGGGCTCGCGCGTACCAGTCGGTGACTTCCCAGATCACACGCCGTATATCGGCGCCGACTGGTTCATTCTGGATCTGCTCGGTTCGACCACGATCTTCGTGCTGGTCGAAAAGCTCTTTCCGTTACACCGGCAGCAACCCGTGTTTCGCGCCGAATGGCAAACGGACATGGTGCACTTCGCGGTCAATCATTTCATTATCGGTCTCGCACTACTGATCGTGAACCTCGCGATTCATCGTGCATTCGGCTGGATGGCCAATGCAGGTTTCCAACATGTAGTGCAGCAGATTGCATTCGTTCCACAGTTACTGCTTTGCATGCTCGTTGCCGATCTCGCTGAGTACACGGCGCACCGTGCCTATCATGAAGTGCCCGTGCTATGGCGCTTTCATGCAGTGCATCACAGCGTCAAGTCGATGGATTGGCTTGCGGGGTCGCGTCAACACCTGTTCGGGTTGATCGCCACACGGATTGCCGTGCTGGGTCCACTGTTCGCGCTCGGCTTCGACAAGACGGTTATCGATATGTACATCATCGTCGTGGGCTTCCAGGCGGTGTTCAACCACGCAAACGTCAGCCTGCCTTGGGGGCCACTGCGCTACGTTTTCGTCACGCCCGATTTTCACCATTGGCACCACTCGTCGGAAGATGAAGCGATCGACCGGAATTATGCTGCGCACTTCGCGTTCATCGACCACCTGTTCGGCACGGCCGTCCAGACAGACAGGCGTTTTCCCGAGAAGTACGGCGTCGTTGGCGATTACGTCCCCGATGGATTTTTCCAGCAACAGGCATTTCCTTTCCGGCGCCATTAAAACCCTTGCCGTCGCGATGTCGGCAAGGGCCTTCAGACAAGCTGAACGCGCTCAACCGCGCTTCGGAATCTCCAGCCCCCTCACGACGGCGGGACGCGCAAGAAACGCATCGAGCGCGCGCTTCACATGCGCAAACTGGTCGATGCCGACCAGATGGCCCGCCTCGTAAAAGCCGACGAGGTTGCGCACCCAAGGGAACGTCGCGATATCGGCGATCGTGTAGTCGTCGCCCATGATCCACTTGCGCGTCGCGAGCCGCTCGTTCAGCACGTTGAGCAGCCGCTTCGCTTCGTTGACGTAGCGGTCGCGCGGGCGTTTGTCCTCATATTCCTTGCCCGCGAATTTGTGGAAGAAGCCGACCTGGCCGAACATCGGACCGACGCCGGCCATCTGGAACATCAGCCATTGAATCGTCTCGTAGCGGTCCGACGCGCGCTTCGGCATCAACTGTCCCGTCTTGTCAGCGAGATAGATGAGGATCGCACCCGACTCGAACAACGGCAGTGGCTCGCCATCCGGTCCGTTGGGATCGATGATGGCGGGAATCTTGTTGTTCGGGTTGAGCGACATGAACTCCGGCGACATCTGATCGTTGCTGTCGAAGCGCACCAGATGCGGCTCATACGCGAGGCCCGTCTCCTCCAGCATGATCGACACCTTGACGCCGTTCGGTGTCGGCAGCGAGTAGAGCTGGATGCGCTCGGGGTGCGCCGCGGGCCATTTCTTCGCGATCGGGAAAACGGATGGGTCAGGCATGAAAGGTCCTTGTCAATTCCCGTTGACGAACGGGGGATCAAAACAGGCAATCAATATAGACGGGTTGTGCCGTCTTTGCTCGTGCCCGAACAGCGACGCATCGGGAGGCCGGCATGCTGATGTTTCGCGCGCGCCAAAGCGTGGGATCACGCGATTGCTCAATCGACGCGGACCGTTTGCGCCCGCGCGTCGGACGGATCGAACAGGTGCACGAGCGTGCGCACGCCAAGGTAGCCGATCAACAGGTTGGCGCCAACGAACACGGGCGCCGACAGCGTCTGCGCCGGCGGCACGCCGGCCTGCGCGAGCTTCATGCAAGCCAGCGTCGCCGATGCGACGCCGAACGTATAGGCCCACCACGACGGCGCGAACGGATTCTTCATGAGCCAGCCACCCAGGCGCATGCCGATCATCATCTGGAACAAGCCATAACCGAGCAACATCACGATCCAATGATGGGCGGAACCCGGTTGCAGCACGAGAGCCGCCGCCGCGCCAACCACGGGCGGCGCGAACTGGATGCCGAGCAGCGGACGCTGTGCAGCCGGCAGCGGCGCGCCGTGCCACAACCGGTAGATGATCAGCGGCTCGATGGCCAGCCACGAAAATAGACCCGCGCCGAACAGCAGCCAGCCCCACTCGGGGCGGCCCATCGTCGCGAGCGCGGCCGCCCCCGTGAAATTGCCGGCGACGGTCGGCAGGTAGAGCGTGGGCGCCGTATCGAGCATATCGCGCCCGCCCTGCCATAGCAGGCCCGTGTGCCACAACGCGAACGCCAGGTGCCACGCAAGCCCCGCCACCGCCAGCGCCGCCGCCAGACCTCGCGAATACGGGAACACGGCCTGCACGACCAGCAGCGTCGACACGCCCAGCAGCGCGGCCGTGCCGCCCGCCACGGGATGCGTGAACTCGTCGACGACTTTCGCCGGATGCCGCAGCGCATGCAGCGCATACGCGAGCAGCAAGCCGAACCAGACGAGCGTCGCGAGCAGCAGGATCGTTTCGCCGATAGCAGCGGGCACATGCCACATGCGCGCCGCGACGCGCCACGACTGTCCGAGGCCGGACAATCCGAGCACGATGCTGAAAAGCGAAGCGGAAATCGATGTGTTGTTCACGGTGCGGGTGCGATCTGCTTTCGGGGCTGCGCGAGTCGAGGTTCAAGGGGCCGCTCGCGCATCGCGCGTGCGCCGCGTATCGAGGCGAAACGCGAGTGCATCGGCAAGACGCGCTTTTGGACAACCTTCGCGCGTGCGCAAAGTATGACGACACCCCGCAGAATGCGCCGGGTTCATGCGTCGTCGAACCAGGTTCAGCGCGCCGGCGGCAGGAACTTCAGCAACGCGCCGGTAACGGCTGCAGGCTGCTCTTCAGCCACCCAATGGCCCGAACCCTGCACGTTGACGGCCTCGACGTTTGTGGCAACGTGTCGCAGATGCTCGCCGATAATGGGACCGAAACTTCCAGCGCCGCCGATGCCGAGCACAGGCATCGTGAGTTTCGTCCTGGCGAATGCCTGGTTGGCCTTCACGTCGTTCGGAAATGCACGGTAGTATTCGAAGCCCGCGCGAAGTGCGCCCGGCATTGCGTATTCGCGGGCATAGGTTTGCTCGACTTCGTCGGTGAACGCGCGCGAGTTCACGGCCTCCGAGTTGTGGAACCACTTCAGGTATTCGAGTTCGCGCCCCGCAATCAGCATCTCGGGCACGTCCTGCACCGAGTAGAAACGGAAATGCCACGTGCGCGGCGTCTGCACGAGTTGATCCCAAGGCTCGATACCGGGCAGCGGCACGTCGAGAATCGCGAGCGTGCGCACTTCGTCCGGGTGCTGCGCGGCATACGCGTACGCGACCATGCCGCCCATATCGTGACCGACAAGATTGATCTGCGGACCAAGCCCGAGTTTCTCGACGAGAGCGCGGATATCGTCGGCGACGGTTGTCTTTTCGTAGCCCGCCGCGGGTTTGGACGTATCGCCGAGACCACGCAGATCAGGCGCCAGCACCGTATAGCCGCGCGCGACGAGTTGCGGCATCACATGGCGCCACATGTACGACGTGGAAGCCCAGCCGTGCAGCAGCACGACCGTCGCGGCGCCCGGCTGACCTTGTGCGAGCAGATAGTGATAGCGCACGCCGTTCACATCGAGCTTGCCGTCGTGAATTTTCTCCGTCGAGTTCACGATGATCGATGAGTTCGGCGGCAGATAATCGATCGAGGAGGCCGCGTGTGCGGGATGTGCCACGGCCGTTAGCGCGATCGACGCGGTGAGCAAGGCAGATAAGAACGTGTTTCGCATGGTGACGTTTCCGATGGATGAACCGCGTCGTTCCGTCGTGATTCGATCAGGGAATCAGCGGACAGAAAAAGCCAGTGCTGGAAAGCCGGCGGACGCGTCGGCGCGTTACGCGGCGGATGTCGATGATGTTAGAGAGGGCCGCGCGAATAGACGTACGCGTTCACCGATGAACTCATGCGATCGGATTGCACGTGTGGGGGGGGGCGCGCTGGAGGTGAACTACGCGAATGCGCTGCGTGCCCCGAAAAGTTCAGGCGCGCGGGCTCAATGCGGGTGCCGATGATGGATATCGGGAAAATGTGCGTGCGTATGCGTGATGGGCGTATGACTGTGAGGATGCGCATGCGGCTCAGCGCCATCCCAGTCGAAATCATGCGGATGTTGATGATGCTCGTCGTGCCGATGTCGATGGTTGTGATCCAGTGCTTCGTGCGTATGTTCATGCACATGGCGTTCGCGCAGATGCAGCCAGACACCGAGTGCCATCAGCGCGGCTGCGATCCAGAACGACAACGGCGGGCGCTCAGGCCAGAGCGCAAACGAAATGGCGACGCCGCACAAAGGCGCCACCGAAAAGTAGGCCCCCGTGCGCGCGGTGCCGAGATGCCGCAAGGCAACGACGAACAGGACGAGACTCACGCCGTAGCCCGCCCAACCCGCCACCATCGATGCCGCGATCAGCCCCACTCCCGGCATATGCGCGCCCGACAACAGCGCAATGCCTGTGTTCACGATGCCCGCGGTCAGCCCCTTGACGCATGCAATGAACACCGCGTCGTTGTTCGAGACCTTGCGCGTCAGATTATTGTCGACGGCCCAGCACAGGCACGCGAGCGCAACCAGCGACGCACCCGCGCCCGCCCCGCTCCCGCCAGGCTGCCACGACAGCAGCGCGCCGCCCGCGACAATCGCCAGCATGCCGATGAACACGCGCGCGTCGACGTTCTCGCGAAAGACGAACCATGCGATCAGCGCAGTGAACACGCCTTCGAGATTCAGCAGCAATGAAGCCGTCGCGGCGGGCGTCACGCTCAGGCCGAACATCAGAAGCGACGGCCCCGCGATACCGCCTGCGACGATCGCGCCGATCAGCCACGGCAACTCCGTCACCGGCATCGGATGGTGATCGTGGTCGTGCGCGTTCGGCTTGCGTCGCAAACGACGCACGAACATCGCAATGGCAAGCCCGCCGCCGCTGCCGAGATAGAACAGCCCAGCCACCATGAACGGCGACAGTGCACCCAGCAGCGCCTTCGCGAACGGCGTCGTCGCGCCGAACAGGACAGCTGCCAGAACGGCTGCGAACGCGCCGCTGTAACGTGCATTCATGATGTGAGCCTCACCCTGTTTCCAATACCGCAGTACATCTATTCGATGGGTGACCATGCGCGGGGAAAAGGTAACGACCGCGTCACCCCGCGCTGACCCGCTCTCCCGCCACACGCTCGTCCGAGGAGCCCACGACGCGCGCGAGCACTGGCTGTAACGCGCTCCCCGTATGGCTCGCCGTGACACGCGTGAGGCTTTCGGGATCGGTCGCCGCGACGACCGACCCACCACCGACGCCGCCTTCCGGTCCCAGATCGATGATCCAGTCCGCCTCGGCGATCACGTCGAGATCGTGTTCAATCACGACGACGCTATGTCCCGCGTCCGCGAGGCGGTGCAGCACGCGGATCAGCTTCGCGACATCGGCCATATGCAGACCGACTGTCGGTTCGTCCAGGACATACAGCGTGTGCGGCGCCTTTTGTCCGCGACGGGTAATGTCGTCGCGGACCTTGCTCAGCTCGGTGACCAGCTTGATGCGCTGGGCCTCGCCGCCCGACAGCGTCGGCGATGGCTGGCCGAGCGTCAGATACCCCAGGCCCACGTCCTTCATCAGTTGCAATGGATGCGCAATATTCGACATCGACGCGAAGAACTCGACGGCTTCGTCGATTTCCATCGTCAGCACGTCGCCAATATTCTTGCCGCGCCACGTCACTGCGAGCGTTTCCGGGTTGAACCGCTGACCGTGACATACGTCGCACGGCACCTTCACGTCCGGCAGGAAGCTCATGCCGATGGTGCGCACGCCCTGCCCCTCGCAGGTGGGACACCGGCCATCGCCCGTGTTGAACGAGAAGCGCGAAGCCGTGTAGCCTCGCGCCCGCGCTTCGAGCGTGTCGGCAAACAGACGGCGGATTGTGTCCCATACGCCGATATAGGTAGCCGGACACGAGCGCGGCGTTTTGCCGATTGGCGTCTGGTCCACTTCGAGCACGCGATCGATCGACTCGAAGCCGCTGATCGATTCGCAGCCTTGCCATGCATGCGTGACGTTGAGCGACGGCCGCGGCGCAGTGCGCGCAAGGACGCTCGAACGACGGTTCGCAGCGGGCGCCTCTTCCGTCTGCGCGGCCTTGCGGGCGCGGCGCACGGCGGGCGACGACAGCACGGAGCGGCCGACGGCATCGAGCAGATTCGTCATCAGCACATCGCGAGCGAGCGTCGACTTGCCCGAACCGCTAACGCCCGTCACGGCGACGAGACGCCCCAGCGGAATACCGACCGTCACGTCGCGCAGGTTGTGCAGTGTCGCGCGATGCACGGTGAGCCACTTGTCCGGCACGGCCGCCGCGCGCTTCGTTTCAGCCAAAACAGGACGCCGCGCCTGCAAAGGATGCAGGATAGGCTGCGCGAGAAACTGGCCCGTCAGCGAACTGGACTGCGCGGAAAGATCGCCGACGCGGCCCTGCGCGACCAGCGTGCCGCCGCGCTTGCCCGCGCCGGGACCAATATCGATGATGTGATCAGCGCGGCGGATGGTGTCTTCATCGTGTTCGACGACGACGAGCGTGTTGCCCTTGTCGCCGAGCTTGCGCAGCGCGTTCAGAAGAATCTGATTGTCACGCGGATGCAGACCGATCGTCGGTTCGTCGAGTACATAGCAGACGCCTTGCAGGTTGCTGCCAAGCTGCGCGGCGAGGCGAATGCGCTGCGCCTCGCCACCCGACAAGCTGGGCGCCGCGCGGTCGAGACTCAGATAACCGAGGCCCACCTCTTCGAGGAACTGCAACCGGCTGCCAATCTCGCTGATTACGTCACGCGCGATTTCCGCGTCGCGCCCAACCAGTTCAAGTCCTTCGATCCAGCGCCGTGTGTCCGACACCGTCCATTGCGCGACGTCGACGATAGGCGTTTCGTCGAAGGTCACCGCGCGCGCGGACGGATTCAGGCGCGTGCCATGGCAATCGGGACACGGCTCCTCGCCGACGCCTTCTGGCTCCTGCTCATCCGACGGCAAGGTCTGTTCGCGGCCACGGTTGTCATCGACCAGCACGGTGTCGTCGTACGCGGCGCGTTGTTCGCGCGTCAACGCGAGCCCCGTGCCGACACAGGTGGTACACCAACCGTGCTTGCTGTTGTACGAGAACATGCGCGGGTCGAGTTCCGGATAGCTGGTGCCGCATACCGGGCATGCCCGCTTGACCGACAGCACCTTCACTTCACCGACATGCGCGGTCGATCCGTTGCTCGTCATCGCATGGCCGAGACCGTCCAGAGGCGCCAGCAGATGTATCACGCCCTTGCCCGCCTCGAGCGTTTCGTCGAGCAGACGACGCAGTTCGGCCTCGGTGTCCGCGGATACGACGATATCACCGACGGGCAATTCGATCGTATGTTCGCGGAAACGGTCCAGCTTCGGCCATGGGTCGACGGACACGAACTCGCCGTCGACACGCAAATGCGTATTGCCGCGCGCCTTCGCCCATTTCGCGAGGTCGGTATAGACGCCCTTGCGGTTCACGACGAGCGGCGCGAGCAAGCCAACGTGTTCGCCTTTGTGATCGCGCATCAACTGCGCGACGATTGATTCGACGCTTTGCGACGTCACAGGCGCGCCATCGTGAACACAGTGCTGGATACCCAGCTTCACGTACAGCAAACGCAGAAAGTGCCACACCTCCGATGTCGTCGCGACGGTGCTCTTGCGGCCGCCGCGCGACAGGCGCTGCTCGATTGCGACGGTGGGCGGTATGCCGTACACAGCGTCGACTTCGGGTCGCCCCGCAGGCTGCACGATCGAGCGCGCGTACGCGTTCAGCGATTCGAGATAACGGCGTTGTCCCTCATGGAACAGAATGTCGAATGCGAGCGTCGACTTGCCCGAACCGGACACACCCGTGATCACGTTGAACTTGCCGTGCGGGATATCGACATCGAGTGCCTTGAGGTTGTGCTCGCGCGCGTTCACGATGCGCACGACGTCTTCGCCCTCGACGGCGCGCCGCGCGCGCGCCGCATTCAGCGCAGTTTGCAGCGGCGTGCCTTGTGCAGCCGCTTCGGCCTTTTCAGCCGCCTCGGTCGGTTCGATCGCAAGGCCCATCGCCCGGTCGTATTGGACGAGCGCTTCGCCCGTATGCGATCCCACGCATTGTTTGACGTCTTCTGGCGTGCCCGCGCAGACGACAAGGCCGCCGCCATCGCCGCCTTCGGGACCCAGGTCGATCAGCCAGTCAGCCGCGCGAATCACGTCAAGATTGTGCTCGATTACGATGAGCGAATGGCCGCCTGCCAGCAGCTTGCCGAACGCCTGCATCAGCTTGGCGATATCGTCGAAATGAAGGCCGGTGGTCGGTTCGTCGAACATGAACAGACGCATTTCACGCGCCTGCTTCGCGCCGCCGCGCGCTGTACGCGCCTGAGCGGTTTCCGCAAGAAAGCCCGCGAGCTTCAGACGCTGAGCTTCACCACCCGACAGCGTCGGCACTGGCTGACCCAGCTTCACGTATTCGAGACCGACGTCGACGATCGGCTGCAATACGCGCAACACTTCGCCATCGCCCGCAAACACGCCGACGGCCTCGTGCACTGTCAACTCGAGCACGTCGGCGATGCTCAGCGTGCGCCCCGCGCGCTCGATCTTCACTTCGAGCACTTCGGGCCGGTAACGGCTGCCGTCGCAGTCTGGACAACGCAGATAGACGTCGCTCAGGAACTGCATTTCAATATGCTCGAAGCCGGAGCCGCCGCATGTCGGGCACCGGCCATCGCCCGAATTGAAGCTGAAGACGCCCGCGCCATACCCGCGTTGAAGCGCAAGCGGCGCCTTGGCGAACAGCTTGCGGATTTCGTCGAATGCGCCGACATAGCTCGCAGGGTTCGAGCGTGTGGTCTTGCCGATCGGCGACTGGTCGGCGAACACGGCGTCGCTGATGTGCTCGACGCCGCTCAGAGCGCGGTGAGCGCCCGGCGACTCGGTCGCCTTGCCGAGTTGCCGCGACAACGCGGGGTACAGCACGTCCTGGATCAGTGTCGACTTGCCGGAGCCCGATACGCCCGTCACGCACACGAGACGCTGCAACGGAATTTCGACCGTCACGTCTTGCAGATTGTGCTGGCGCGCGCTTTCGAGCACGAGACGCGGCGTGCTTTCGTCGACGGGACGATGTGCCCAATGCGCGGCATCCGCGACATGCTTGCGTCCACCGAGATACTCGCCCGTCAGTGTGCCCGACGAGCGAATGCGATTGGGCGTGCCGTCGTAAATGATCGTGCCGCCGCGTTCGCCCGGGCCGGGGCCCATATCGATCAGACGATCGGCAGCGAGCATCACGGAAGGATCGTGTTCGACGACAACGAGCGTGTTGCCGGCGTCTCGCAGACGATGCATGGCCTCGACGATCCGGTTCAGATCGCGAGGATGAAGGCCAATGCTCGGCTCGTCGAGCACGAACAGCGTTTTGGTGAGCGACGTGCCCAACGCCGTCGTCAGGTTGATCCGCTGCACCTCGCCGCCCGACAGCGTGCGGCTCTGGCGATCGAGCGTCAGATAACCCAGCCCGACATCGCACAGGTATTTGACGCGCGTGCGCACTTCGGCCAGCAACAGCTTCAGCGCGTCGTCGAGCAATGCGCTGGGCAGCGCGATCTCATCGAAAAAGCGCCGGATGCGCTCGATAGGCAGCAGCATCAGGTCGTGCACCGTCAAGCCCGGCAACGCTTCGAGCTGCGCACGGTTCCAGTCGACGCCGCGCGGCATGAAGCGCTGCACGGGATCCAGCACGGCATCCGCGTTCTGTTTCGAACCGAGCCGCCATAGCAGCGATTCCGTTTTCAGACGCGCGCCGCCACAAGTCTCACAAGGCGTGTAGCTGCGATACTTCGACAGCAGCACGCGGATATGCATCTTGTACGCTTTCGATTCGAGATAGCCGAAGAAGCGCTTCACGCCATACCACTGCTTCTGCCATTCGCCGTCCCAATCCGGCGAGCCGTTGATGACCCAGTCGCGCTCGGCTTCCGTGAGTTCGGACCAGCGCGTATCGCGACGGATGTTCGCCTTCGCCGCATAGCGCATCAGGTCATCCTGGCACTCCTTCCATGCGGGCGTCTGCATCGGCTTGATCGCGCCGCCGCGCAGCGTCTTGCGCTCGTCCGGAATCACGAGGCCCAGGTCGACGCCGATCACGCGCCCGAAACCTCTGCACGTATCGCAAGCGCCGTAGGCCGAATTGAAGGAGAACAGCGCGGGCTGCGGATCGGCATAGCGCAGGTCGCTATCGGGGTTGTGCAGGCCGGTCGAAAAGCGCCAGATCTGGGGCTCGGCCGCATCGCCCTCGACGCCTTCCCGCGCCGGCACGAGCACGTACACATTGACGCGCCCGCCTCCGCGCTTGAGCGACGCTTCGAGCGCTTCGATCACGCGCGCCTTCTCGATCTGATGCAGGCGGAAACGGTCCGCCACGACGTCGAGCACCTTGCGCATACCCGTCGGCGACGCGACCTCGCGCTGCGCCTGCACCCGCGTGTAGCCGCTCGCGGACAGCCATTGCTCGACTTCCGTCTCGCTGGTCGCCTCCGGCAATTCGACCGGGAACGTGACGACCAGACGAGGATCGTCGGCGGCCGTGCGCGCGTCGAGTTCGGCGTAGATCGTCTCCGGCGAGTCGTGACGGACGGGCTGCGCCGTCTTGCGGTCGAACAGTTCCGCCGCGCGTGCATAGAGCAGCTTCAGGTGGTCGTTCAGCTCGGTCATCGTGCCGACCGTCGAACGCGAACTGCGCACGGGATTGGTTTGATCGATGGCGATGGCGGGCGGCACGCCGTCGACGCGGTCGACCTGCGGCCGATCCATGCGGTCGAGAAACTGGCGAGCGTACGCGCTGAATGTTTCGACATAGCGCCGCTGCCCCTCAGCGTACAGCGTGTCGAACACGAGGCTCGACTTCCCCGAGCCCGACGGTCCCGTCACGACGGTCATTTCGCCCGTGCGCAAGTCGAGATCGACGTTTTTCAGGTTGTGCTGGCGTGCGCCACGAATTCGGATCGTTCCGTTAGATGACAATTTGACTGTCCGTCTGAATGAGTTGGCCCGTGCGTGCTGGCCGCCAGTCGCGACCCTGCTTGCATGCGCGTGGGGACTATGCGGAGCCTGGAGCGTGCGCCGGGGCATGGTGCCCCGCCGTGCCGGATAGGTGAATACTATACTGTATGCTTATACAGTTTTGCACGCCGATTGCACGACGATACCGCAGCGAATGGCATAGGCCAAATGACCGTTTTCTGACGCGCGCGGCCGGGAGCCGGCTCCTGCGGAGCGAGGCGCCGGTCGTGCAGCCCGTGGCGCCAGGCGAAGAGATGAAGTCCAAAAAAAGAAAAAACCGGCGCAAGACCGGATTCGAATGGCCGCCCCCTAGCCTTCGGACGAAGGCTGATCGGCTGCTTGCCACATGCCATTTGTCGCCTTCCGGCGGTCGAATGCGCATCGACGATGGTCTTCGCTCAGGTTCGCCCCCGGCGGACTACAAGGCGTCGGACGACTCCTCGCAGCACCTCCAATCGTCCGAACGCACGGAACAATGTATGAGCGCATGCTCAACAAAAACTTAAAGCTCGACGTGCACTTCAAAGCGGCGTGGTACGCCGCACAGAACGAACTCGAAACCACGCCTTCCCGAATGGAAGTTGAACGGATGCTGCCTATCATTCTGTAACACGCCGAGGTGGCGGCATCCAATCGCGGATCGGGTAGGACAAGTCCGCGTCCGATGCGGGCTTCCGAGCGCCGCGTTCTGCAGCGCCTGTGCGGTGACGGCTTGCCACTGGCCGGCATCGTCGCGAGTGAAGTGGAGGTGCGCAATGAAGTTCATTGTTCAGTGGAACGGGCTGCCGACGGCGCAGCAATCGGCCATCGAGCGCTTCATCAAAACGGGCGGCGCCCTGCCACCCGACGGCATGACGATGCTCGGACGATGGCATTCGATCGGCGAACTGAGCGGATTCGCGATCGTCGAGTCCGACAATACGGCACCCATGGCGGCATGGATGCTGCAGTGGGGCGACATATTTACGTTCAAGGTCTCGCCCGCCGTCACTGACGAGGAACTCGGCGCGGCACTGGCGGCGTATCAGGCAGGGAAATGAGCGGGCAGGTTTGAGAGATTTCGCGTTACGCGCGTGCCATGTTGAGCGGGCGATTCGGATTCTTAAGCGGGAGGCTCGCACCGATTCATCGCGTGCTGCTGATGTTCTGCGAGCCCAGCTTTAATCAGGATACCGGTGCAGTTTCGGTTCTTATGTACGGATGTCTGCCCTGTTTCGTCTCATTCGCCACCCGGACATGCCTGCTCGCTCTCCCATTGCGCGAGCAACTCGGCCGGAATCGCTCTGACAATTTCGACATACCGCTTGCCGACAAACTGCTCGGCCCGCCGCAGTAATACCGGGATGGGACTGCTGGGCTCGTTCAGTTCGAACCAGTGACGCGCTTCACGGATCCGCTCCAGCGCAGCCTCACGACTGCTCGACGCTGCACTGATGCCCGGTCCGGCTGGCTCTGATTCAATGTCGACTTGTTCAGCAACCTTCGCGTGCCCAGTTTGGGCATCTTCATTCGTCGATAGCAAGATCGCCTTATCCGTAGATGGGCTCTCGTCAACGACGGGCGCAGTCGATGGCGTATCGACGCGCGGTCCGTCGCCCACGACCCGTTGCAGCAACCGGGTGAGCGTAGCAAAGTCCGGCTGATAGACACCCAACTGCGCTTTGCACCAGCGTTCGATGGTAGCGAGGCTTGCAAGCGCATCATCGAAACCTGCGAGCAGGTTGGGATACTGGATGCGCAGATCGTCGAGCTGCCGCCTGACGGACTCCGGGGCGAGCGCGTCACCCGGACGTGGCTGGGCGAATGCCCGCTCGACGTCACGCACCTGCAGGCGTGCGGCGGTGGAGCGCGTCAGCGCGATCTCACGCACGTCGCCGAGCAATCCATCGGTATCGGTCAGTGCCTGCAGCGCGTTCATGCGGATCTCGAGCCCCACGTCCTGATCGTCATCCACGCCCGGCTGCGGATGAACCGCGTCGGGAAACGCAGTGAGCCACGCGGCCAGCAACCCCAAGCCTTCCGCCAGTCCCGTCGATGCAGCGAGCCTCGTGCGGCAGCGCGTGAACAGGACGGCCAGGCGCATGTCCTTGCTGCGCATCATCAGGCGCCGGCACTCGCGATCGACGTCACTCCAGTTCACCGGCTCTGGCGTGCCGACGAAATCGCCATATTGCGCGTCCACCTTCGCTGTCATCTGCGCCGACAGCACGACGAATTCCGGATCGTATTCAAGATCGACTCCGGCTGGCGCATCGGGATCGACGGGCGACATCCAGTGGTGATGCAGCGGCGCTGCGGCCTTAGCCTCTGAAGCTTTTGTCGTTCCCTGCTTTTTGCTGTTACTCATCCTGTCATTCCATTTGCGAGGTATTGCAACGCGCGCCGATCATTGCCTCGGACTAGTCGACGAACGTGTCCACGTAACGCTCCGGCTCGAAGCGCATACCGGTGATCGGCTCGCCACCCGGCGAACGGCCGAGCCATCCCGACCAGCCCAGTTGCTGTGGCCCGCCCATCACGGCGGGCGGTGCACTCTGGGCACGGATACGCAACTCGAGCTCCCATTCAAATTCGCGGCTGATGAAGCTGTGCACCCAGTCGACAAGCCGTCGCAAATCGGCACCGCGCGGCGTAAACCGCAAGTATTCGTCGATATCGAGCGGACCGATGACGATGCGGAAACGATGCTGGCGATCGGGAACCTGCTCGCCCAGCATCGCCCCATCACCCATCGTCGCTGCAGCGCCTGGCTTGCCGAGGTGGCTGTAATCCTCGGGCGCGACATCGATCCAGTGGAACACGTATTCGTCGATCGCTACGGGCACGCCGAAATAGCGTTCAAGCGTCATGCGCAAACCATCGGGGTTGCGAGCTTCACGCACGAGATGAGCCGACGCCGCCAGCTGTGCATGAGCAGGCAGTGCGCGCTGCGCGATCTCTTTCGTGTCCTGACCGGTCAGACTGGCGACGTAGAACGAGAACCGTTCGCTATGAGGACCTGCCCGATCGAGCCCGGCCGCCGCCTGCGCACTCGACCAGGCGCGGTACAGCAGCGTTAGATAGCGATGGTGAAATAGGTCCAGAAAATCGACCAGCGTAGGGTCGCGCCGGCTTTCTTCACGCTCCCGCGCAATCTCCGTTATGTGGATCGGCAGCGGCCCATTCGGCCCGAGCATGCCAAGCCCCATCAGGCGGATATGCACACGTCCGTCCATTTCGTCGACGCTCGCGATCTCGCGCGGCGCAAACGCAAGGCTCGGTTTCTGACCCAGCCGGAACGGTTCGGCGCCTGGACGCCGGGCCGTTCCGATGGGATCGACACGCACATCGGCGCCAATACGGCGCATCAGCGTATCCGCACGAGAATCCCCGTTATTGAGCGAACGTCGCTGATGGCTGACGATTCTCCCATTGCGATGACGGGAGG
>NZ_JAGIPX010000051.1 GCF_017814945.1 Paraburkholderia sp. LEh10 | reverse complement strand
GCGCTCCTTCCACCGCCCCCGGCACAACCTCTGCAACATTCAACTTATTCGGCATGTTCAACTCCATTTTCAGACACACGTTTTACCCCAAATTCGTGTCCAGAAAAATCGGAGGCGGTTCAACCCATAGGAGCAACGAGCCCTCGTGCGCACCCCAGATTGCGCTGAACTTGTAATACCAGGGCAGCGCGCTGTTTGAATTTTGCGCAACATACGCAACCGAGAAATCGTCAGTCAGGAACGCGTGCGCCAGGCAGGCGAAACTGAACATCAAGAACATGAGCTGTCCCCACGCGGCCGGCCTCGCCAGCGCCATCCAGCGCGGATCGCCCTGCCAGGCGCCTACTAACGGGACGCTTGCTTGAACCAGCGCGAGACATAGCGCCAGGATCAGGGCTAATAGTCCGAGCTCTGGGATCATCGATACGACTCCTGTTTGCCGTGCGAAAGCTGCTCTTTCACACCGGTTTTCTTCAGCGCACCCATCGCTTCAGGTGGCATGTATTTCTCATCATGCTTGGCAAGGACTTCATCAGCGTCGAGTACCCCGTCGGGCTCTATGTGACCCATGGCGACAATACCTTGGCCCTCGCGGAAAAGGTCGGGCAGAATGCCCTCGTAGCGCACGAGGATACTGCTCTCCCCGTCCGTCACGACAAATCGCAGTGCCAGTGAACGCGGCGTGCGTTTCAACGAACCCGTCTCTACCAGCCCACCCGCGCGAATGCGTGTGCCGCGCGGTGCCTCACCAGCCGCGATCTGAGTTGGGGTGTAAAACAGATTGATGTTTTGCCGCAACGCCGCCATTGCCAACGCCGCGGCCGCGCTTGCGCCACAGAGCAGCGCCAGCATCCAATACAGTCGCTTTTTTCGTGCGGGAGTCATTGCGAAACCTCCCGGCGTCGGCTGCGCGCGAGTTTATTCAGGTACCGACGGCGTGCCAGCAAAGGCAGCATCACGTTCAATGCCAATAGAGCAACGCACAAACCATAGCCACTCCAGACGTAGGCGCCGTGTCCATCCATGGCGAGAAAATCAGCGAACGACACGAATGCGATCATGTCCGACTCTCCAGAAGCCGGGCGACCTCAGCGTCCGCCCAGCGGCTGCCGGTCTCGCGCTGCAGCACTTCCAGGCGCATACGCGCGAACAATACCGCTCCGAAGAAGCAATAGAATCCCAGCACGGCTAATAACAATGGCAGCCACATCTGCGCCGGCATGGCCGGTGCATGCGTCAGCGAGAAGCTGGCGGGCTGGTGCAAAGTGTTCCACCATTCGACCGAATACTTGATGATGGGAATGTTGACAACGCCGACCACGGATAGCACCGCGCAGGCGCGCGCGGCATTATCGCGATTGGTGATCGCCTGGCCCAACGCGATGACACCTAGATACAGGAACAGCAGGATGAGCATGGAGGTCAGGCGTGCGTCCCATACCCAGTAAGTGCCCCAGGTGGGCTTGCCCCAGATCGCCCCAGTGCTCAGCGCGATGAATGTCATCCAGGCGCCGATGGGGGCCGCCTGCTGCAGCGCGACGTCCGCCAGCTTTATTTTCCAGATCGCCCCGATGACCCCGGCAGTCGCCAACATGACGTAGATCGATTGAGCAAGCAGAGCAGCCGGCACGTGGATGTACATAATGCGAAAGCTGTCGCCCTGCTGGTAGTCTGCGGGCGCAAATGCCAGTCCCCATGACAGGCCGATCACGAGCAAAAGCGCGCTCGCAGATGCGAGCCATGGCAGACACCTGCCACTCATGGAGTAGAACAGCTTTGGCGAGCCCCATTTGTGTAGCCAGGTCCAGTTCATTCGAGTTGCTCTTGAGCGGTCGTCGGGTCGGCACCACGGATGGCGCGTCATTCGGCGACACTGATGGAAAGCGCCGCGGCAATCGCAAACGGCGCCAAAGTCATTGCCAGCGCAGTAAGGCACGACAACCACAGCAGGTATCCCGCAACAGGCAGGCCCTGCAACGCGGCTTGCAGAGCACCGCTACCTAGGATCAGCACCGGGACATACAGCGGCAGGATTAGCAGCCCCAGTAACAACCCGCCTCGACGCAAACCAACCGTGAGCGCGGCGCCGACTGCACCGAGCAGGATGAGCACAGGCGTCCCCAGCAACAGGGAAAGCAGCAGCGCGCCAAAGCAATGGGTTGGGAGGCCGAGCATCAGGGCAAGGAGAGGGGCCATCACCACCATCGCCAGGCCGCTGCAAATCCAGTGCGCGGTTACTTTGACCAGTACCAGCACCAGCATCGAGTGCGATGAAAGCATCCATTGCTCCAGCGAACCATCTTCGAAATCAGCACGAAACAGGCCGTCTAGCGAAAGCAGCATGGCCAGCAGCGCCGCGACCCACACTAGCCCTGGCGCGGCTTGTTGCAGAAACTGTGATTGCGCCCCCAGCGCTAGCGGAAACAGCGCAACGACAACGGAGAAAAACGCTAAGGGGTTAACAACGTCCCCTGGTTGGCGACATAACAGACGCAACTCGCGGTTAAGTAAGGAAATCACGACCATGGTCACGTGGCGTACTGCCCAAGATCAAGGACAGCGTAAGCTCGCGCCCGTTGGGTCAGTTCGTGGTGCGTAGTCAGCACCACCGTACCGCCGCGCTCACAATGCACTGCCAAGTGCGCTTCAAGTTGCGCTGTGCCTGCCCTATCCAGCGCCGTGAACGGTTCATCCAGTAGCCACAGCATTGGCGCACTGGGCAGGTACAGGCGCGCCAATGCGACGCGACGCTGCTGGCCCGCCGACAGGGCATGGCAGCGCGTGTCCTCAAAGCCGCGCAGGCCCACCGCGACGATCGCCCGCTCTACGGCGGCGATCGCATCGCGCCCGTGCAATGCTCCTAGCCATGACAGGTTTTCCTCAACGGTCAAGAGTGCCTTCACACCGGGGGCATGCCCTATCCATAGCAGCCGAGAAGCGAGGGCTCCGCGCTGCTGGGCAAGGGCTTGGCCGAACAGCTCAACATGCCCCAAAGCCGGCTGAGCCAACCCGCATAGCAGACGCAGAAGGCTGCTTTTTCCGCTGCCGTTGGGACCTATGATGCGCAACATGTCACCGGCCGCGAGGCCGAAGCTCACGTCGTTGAACAGCCGACGCTGGTTTCGTTCGCAACCGAGACGCACCGCGTTGAGCACCCGGCACCCAGTGCGAACACTGCCATCTGGCCAGACGCAAAGTTCTTGCATGACGTACTGCACCTAAGACCGGGTATTCGCGCGAGCAAGAGTATGAATTGTCGCGGAATCGTCTACTGTCTCGCTCTTCGGAAGGACCCAGTTTTGACGAGGAAAGTGACAGGTATACCCTCCCGGCTGCTTCTCAAGATAGTCCTGATGCTCCGGCTCAGCTTCCCAGAAGTGTCCGACAGGCTCAAGCTCAGTGACAACGCTGCCCGGCCACCGGCCCGATGCTTCCACGTCGGCAATGGTCTCCAGCGCCACCTTTTTCTGCTCGTCGGTCGTATAGAAAATCGCGGAACGGTAGCTTGTTCCCACATCGTTACCTTGACGGTCCAGTGTCGTCGGATCGTGGATTTGAAAGAAGTACTCCAGAATGCGCCGGTAGCTAGTCTGCGTTGTATCGAAGACTATCTCGATCCCCTCCGCATGAGTGCCATGATTGCGGTAGGTCGCGTTCAAAATGTCGCCCCCGGTATAACCGACGCGAGTCGAAACAACACCGGGAAGCTTGCGGATTAGCTCCTGCATTCCCCAGAAGCATCCCCCAGCAAGTACAGCACGCTGATGCATGTTAAACCTCCTTAATCTGATGGATATATCGTTATGGCGCTCGCTCTACGTGCCGTCGCTACTTGACGAACCAACGGTGGAGCGCCACTAAACTCGTAGCGCAGCTCTCTGCCGGGACACTCGCGGACCACACCCGAGCATTACTTTAGCCATGGATTGGATTGGATCGGTCCTGTCAATCCCGAGCGACAGGTCAAAACCGTCGTGTGGCGCGGAATGTTATTTCCCGGAGAACGCGCCGTCCGTTCCCGTCTTCAGGGCGACACATGGCGAATATGCCGTCGTTCGAACGCGAACGCGTCCTGCGACTTTCGATACCGCAGTCAAGAGACTCCGTTGACTGGCCGATCGCGGAACGCGTTACCGTTGGCAGTCGAGCTTCATGCATCGCTCATGTACTGCATTTTGGCTGGACTGACCGCAGCAACGCGCTCGGGCGAGCAAGCAAATAGTTACGTGTATCGGTTACCGCGCTTTACTGACTTCTCACTGCCGAATGCGGATAATCGTCTTCCCTTCACGTCGTTTGGTCGCGTTCAAGGCCGCGACGGCATCGTCGAGGGTCGAGATCTCGCCAATGTTGGTCCGTAGTCGTCCGTCCCGCACCCGCTGGACAATCTCGCTCAATTGGGCGCGATCGGACTCAACAACAAAATCAATCGCACGCCCGTTATAAGGACGCGCCTCGGACGGCCCGACAACAGACACCAGTGTCCCTCCGGCTCGAACCAAGCCTGCGGATCGTTTGCCGATGTCGCCACCGATGACATCGAACACAAGATCAACTCCGCCGACGTCCTCCAGCGTATCGCTATCGAGGTCGACAAACTCTTGCGAGCCGAAGTCGAGGGCCTTCTGACGGTCGGCGGCGCGCCCTGTGCCAATGACATAAGCGCCGGCCTCTCGCGCGAGTTGCGTCACCATCGTTCCGACTGCCCCAGCCGCACCGTGAGCGAGCACGCGCTGGCCTGCCTGAAGGCGTCCATGTTGAAACAGCCCTTGCCAGGCGGTCAGTCCCGAGATTGGCAGGCTGGCGCCCACCGTAAAGTCAACGTCCCCGGGCAGCGGTGCCAAGTTACGCGCCTCAATCGCCACATACTCCGCCAAGGTTCCGTCACGGTACCAGTCGGCGAGGCCGAACACCCTTTGGCCCACAGACAGACCCGTCGTTCCGTAGCCGAGAGCGGTAACCACTCCGGCCAGCTCGTGGCCAGGGATCGACGGTTTTCGGTCATGGTCGCTGCGATCTGTCCAAGTCGAGGGCCATGCCATTTCAGTGGGGACGAACCCGGATGCCTGAATCCGAACAATAAGGTCATTTATCCCGGCCGTCGGCTCCGGCCGCTCGACAAGTTTCAATCCTGCCAATCCCGCCGTCTGATCGGTTGCCACAATCGCCTTCATGTGCATTCTCTCCATGTTGCGTGCTTCTTTACTGGAACCGTCGCAGTGACGGCCGTGTATCGCTCACGGACGAATTCTTATGATCGTTTTTCCGTTGGTCTTTTCGGTCGGGTTGAGCGCGCTAACTGCGTCCTCGAGGTTAGAGACTTTGCCGATATGCGTGCGTAACCGTCCCTCACGGACACGCTGGATGACTTCGCTCAGTTGCGTGCGATCGGATACGACAACGAAGTCGATCGCCAGTCCGTCTACAGGTCGCGCCTCGGCCGGCCCGGCGATTGTCACCAGCGTTCCTCCGGCTCGGACCACACCAGCGGATCGCTTCCCGATGTCGCCACCGAACACATCGAAAACCAAATCCACTGCACTGACATCTTTCAGGTCGTCGTTCTCAAGATCGATAAATTCGTGCGCGCCGAACTCGAGTGCCGCCCGACGGTGCCCAGCGCGTCCCGTGCCTATGACATAGGCGCCTGCCTCCCGTGCGAGCTGAGTTACGATCGAACCGACTGCACCGGCCGCGCCATGCACCAGAACGCTTTGGCCGGCCTCGATGCGACCGTGGTCGAACAATCCCTGCCACGCGGTCAACCCTGGCATCGCGACGCTCGCGCCGACCGCGAAGTCGACGTCGCCCGGCAGCGGCGCGAGGTTGCGTGCCTCAATCGCCACATACTCGGCCAAGGTACCGCTGCGATATGAGTCCGTAAGTCCGAACACGCGTTGTCCCACCGATAATCCCCTCGTGCCATAGCCGAGAGCGGTGACTACACCTGCCAACTCTTGCCCGGGAATCGATGGTGTCCGGTCACGGCCTTGACGATCGGTCCACGTCGAGGGCCACGTCAGCTCATCCCAAGTGAACCCCGACGCATGGACCTGAACGATGACATCGTTTATCGCTGCCTCCGGCTCAGGCCGGTCGGCGAGCTTCATGCCGGCCGTCCCGGCAGCCGGGTCCGTCACAATGATTGCCTTCATATGATTTACCTCCTCGGTATTTCGCCAAAATGTTGCATCGGTCGAACCGTTCAGCGCCTCTTGTCAGGCACCATGGGAAATTTTCGAAAGCGAAGGACAACCAGCACCTCACCGTGACCCTCGCTTCCCCAAAATGCTCGAACGAGAGCAGTGGCTCAACCGACACCTCATCGAGGCCGTGCGCGCTTTATCGACTCAGGGGCGGATAACCCGTTGTGTATATCCAGTCTGACGCTTGAGCCGGTATGTGACACGACTGGCAGTCCTTCTTATAGTCTGTGGATGTAGTTTTCTTCGGATCGGTTGCATCAAACCAGGACCAACCCCATCCGTCGCCCCAAAGCTTGTTTTCCGGAAAGCGTCCGACGTCATCTTTAACCATTACGAACCAGCCAGAAAGGGTGCCGGCACTACTTACCGTTCCGGTCGTCATTGGCTTCGTGTTCGTCTTGTACACTTCTTTCACGAGAACAGTGCCATCCGGGAAATGTCCGTCCTTGCGGTACGCGGCGATGGTCCCTGGAGATGCGTAGACCACGTGCAATTGCTTTGATCCCGCGCCATTGTCTGCGGCGACAGCCCAGCTCCCCAGCATCTGATAAGTTGTCCGGTAATCGGCGGGCACCTGCATATTTCCCTTGCCGTCGACAACAGTCGCGGTCGTCCCTTTGTAGGGCAAGCGCGTATCCGTCTGCCCGTATGCAGCAACGGCAATCGTCACGGACAATCCTGTCAGGGCGACGCCCAAGATACCGGCAATTCTCATGGCACTGCTCCTCGTGTGTAGGTGAACACATATAGTTTCCCGCCGGAAGACATAGAGGTGCAACGGCGCTTGAGTATGCAAGCAATATGCGTGAGTATGCCCCCGAGTTCACACTCACGTCGCATCGGGTCACGCGACGCCCTTGAGAAGTCAGATCACAGCCGAAGAATCAACGGACCCGATTACGACGCGCGGCGAACTCTTCAACGACAGCAGTGATGGTCTGAAAGTGAAACGTAGATCCCGCCTGCCAAGGTCTCGATCGGCGTCTATCGATGTCGAACCGAGCGTCGACGCAGCGTCCGTCTTTACGTCCCGCCGCCTGCGCCCGCTGACTTCGCGCTCGCGATACATCAATCATTCAAGGCTGGGAACGCCCTTGTCCCCAACGACTCGCGCGACCATGCCAAACATGCTCATGTATCAGTCATGTATACCGATGGATGCAGCGGTTCCGATTCCGCTTCATTTAAAATGACAGGAACTCGTCATCCACGTCGGAGCGCTAGCGTGTTCCCGCTGGTCATCGAGAGAAACGAAAAAACACAGATATATTTTTCGATCAGTTAATTCGCGGCAGCCTTAGGCGCGCCTGTGCACTCCGTCGACATATTTCGCCCCTTAGTTTTCACTCGGATATTTCCGTCGCGCTGACTTTGAGTGACGCAAGGACGGCCCGACAGGCCCGGCACGAACCGCCTCGTTAAGATAGAACTCCGGTACGGTCGCACACACGTCGTAGCGCCGGAAGCAACCTTTGCCGATCGAATTATCTCGGCGGATTACCTAGGAGTGTACGGTGCGCGTGTTGTTTTTGTTCTGGTTTGTGGCTAGCGCTTCCTACGTCGCAATGCGAGGCAGGGTACGCTTCGCGTTCTGGCGCCAATTATCCGATCATTCAACTTTTTTAGCGCCGATTAATGCCATCTTCTACATATTCTCGACGCTGAAACGAGGCGCGTATATCGACGCCCCTAGCTTTCCCGAACTTGCGCCCCTTAAAGCAAACTGGGAGACTATCCGCGATGAAGCCATGGCAGTCGACGCAGCACAGAAAATCGCGGCTGCAGCAAACTACGGCGATATAGGATTTAACTCATTCTTCAAAACCGGATGGCGCCGGTTCTATTTGAAGTGGTACGACAATCCTCATCCGTCTGCACTGGCGCTTTGTCCAGTGACGACACGTTTGCTACAGGAGATTCCGACCGTAAGAGCAGCGATGTTTGCCCAGTTACCACCTGGCGCGAGCCTCGTTAGACATCGCGATCCATACGCCGGATCCATTCGTTACCATCTCGGACTCGTCACCGCCTCCAGTCCCAGTTGCTATATCGAGGTTGATGGAGAGAAATATTACTGGCGCGATGGTGAGGAGGTCATGTTCGACGAAACCTATATCCATTACGCAAAAAACGAAACCGAAATTTCGCGCATCGTTCTCTTCTGCGATATTGAACGTCCGATGCGTTATCGCTGGGCTGCTGCATTTAACCGCGCTTTCTCGAACGCGGTGCTCCGCGCCGCCGCGTCTCCAAACGAAACCGGCGACCGTATCGGCTATCTGAATCGTGTGTTCAAATATATCTACGCAATCCGTCGATTGGGAAAGCGGATCAAGGTTTGGCATCGACCCACCTACTACGCAATCAAGTGGTTCCTGTTCGGATCGATCTTTGCGGGCATTATCTACGCACTTTAATCCTGAGTCCGCCACGCGTGCCGAAGCAGATTTCCGGCACATTCGCAGCGAGCCGACGTTCGACCCCGGGCAGCTTCGTCTGCAGACGCCTCAGCGCCAGGCCATTGCGATGTGTGGTGTGACGAAGCTTTGCCTCGCGTTGCGGATGCATGCGCAGCCGGTCAGCCTCCATCTCGACCAGGTGCGCGCCCGCCTGGCATCGAGCTGGCGCTGCTGGCGGCGTGTCGCCTTGAGCGAATCCTTGCGCTCGACATCCAGCAGCTTGCTTGTACCATCAAGCAGTCCCTGAAGTTCAACTGCGATTGCGTTGAACATACGGGCCGAAATGCCGGCTCCCGGCAGAATGCCGTCTTGTGCGACTTCGCCTTACCACCTTGGGCCGCAATCCGCGCGTACAGCTCGCGCTTCATCGTGCCGTACAACGTGGCCATCGCGTCGAGCGTCTGTAAGTCGCGCGCCGGCAGGTAAAGACTTGTCTGCGTCGTCGAGTGCATCAGACCGCCAGCACCCGCAGATTCTTGCGGCTACGTGATCCGTACAGAGGGGACGAAAAAACGGTCAGGATCTCGACGAGGTCTTCGGTGAGCTGCTGCTCGCGGCTGGCATCCGGCGCGCTCTCGAGAGCCACGACGTCGACGCGAAAGAATTCGCGTATGCGAAATAGCAGCTCGCTGCCAAAGCGCAGCAGCCGGTCCTTCGTGACCAGCCCGAGACGGGCGACGCGTCCCCGAAGGATTTCCTGCAGTAATCGCTGCAGTCCTTTCTTGCGATAATTTAATCCGCTTCCAAGGTCTGAAATGACTTCGACTCCGGCGGAACCGCTCTCAACGCAATGCTTCTGCAGCCGCGAAGCCTGCGTCTTCAGCTGTTCAGCCTGGTCGTGCGAGGAAACACGGGCGTCGCAGATTGTCTTTGCGGTTGAAGCAGGCACAGTGCCGGCCGCGGCCCGCACGGCATCGCGTTGGTAACGCCGATGCCCGCCGATAATCCGGCAAGCCGGCATCAATCGTCCCTGCCGATGCCAGCGTCGTAGTGTGCCTACCGCTACGCCCAGTTCAGCCGCAGTCTCGCCAATCGATAACATTCGCATGAGAAATCCCCCTTTGATCTCTCGTAAAGCGAACGTTTTCAAACGGGCGATGATCAGATTTGTACGCATTGGGCGCGTACTGCTGAAAACCCGTTCGGGATGGAAAGACATCGATCAAGAATCGCATGCTTCACACGCTCGAGCCCGAGGGATAGGTCGGCGGCATTGTGAACGCCGGTATCCGCCGCCTGCAACGGGACATCGACCGACAACGCCGCGAACAATCCCGGCAAACATCACCCGGACGGCCGCGGGAAGAAGGGCTGCCTAACGGGTTGCGCTCGCTCTGGCAGCTGCAAAGCGAACGACGATCTGCAGAGATGCATCGTTACGAGGCGGTCCTGCGCAGCCAGGCGCATGGACTTGACACGAATTTCCTGCTCAGCAAGGCCCTGACATGGCGCGACGAAGGCGTCTGTCAAAAATCCTTGCAAAGACGCTTCGGACGCTGCATCAGCGTCCGCGCGTCTGGACACTTCATGAGCGAGTCGCGGCGGCGCCGCATAACCCTCTTCGCGCAGACCGCCGGTTTAGAGGACGCCCCGTCGACCGCGAGTGCTTACGAAGGCGCACACCACTTTCACAGTTTCCCGTAGCTATGCAGACCCGAAAGAAACATATTTACGCCAATGAAGGCGAATGTCGTGACTACTAACCCCGTCAATGCCCACCATGCCGCGGGCCTGCCCCGAAGGCCCTTTAGCAGCCGCATATGCAACCATGCAGCGTAGTTCAGCCATACTATTAGCGCCCAGGTCTCCTTGGGGTCCCAACTCCAGTACCCGCCCCACGCTTCCGCCGCCCATAGCGCACCGAGAATCGTCGCGATGGTAAAAAATGTGAATCCGACAGAAATTGACTTGTACATCACATCGTCTAGTACTTCGAGCGCCGGGAGGCGATCACCCAAGATGCCCTTGTCTTTCATCAGGTAGGCGACGGCAACCATCGCGGATAGAGCGAAAGTGCCGTATCCGATGAAGTTCGCCGGCACGTGTATTTTCATCCACCAGCTCTGTAGCGCCGGGACAAGCGGCTGAATCTGTTGGGCATCTCGCGATATTGAATACCACATCATAAAGACGACCGCGGCGCTAATTACCAACAATACGAAAGCTCCGAGCGCATGCGTGTTGTAGTGCCTCTCGTAATAGAGATAGAAGAGCGCCGTGATAAGGTTGAACAGTACGAATACCTCATACAGGTTCGAAACGGGAATATGCCCAATGTCTGGTCCGATCAGATAGGACTCGTACCAGCGCACCATCATTCCGACAAAACCCATCAGAACAGCGCTCCATGTGAGCTTCGATGCGATTGCGCCCGCCGATGTCGAGCGAGCAAACATCGCGATCCAGTAGAACAGGGTTGCGAGGACAAATAGCGCGCTCATCCACAAAATTGCGGATTGACTCGATAGAAGGTACTTCAGGAAAAACGCGTGATCAGCTCGACCCAGAGCATCGCCATACAGGTTAATCGCGAACAGGGATAATCCAGCGATACCGACCATTAGCATGCGCGCCGGCTTCCAACGCCATCCCAGCGTGGTAAGGGCAGGAATCGCACATACAAGCACCAGTCTGTCGTAAAAATTCATGTGTGAGTGGTACTTGGCCAGCGCGAACGCTGCCCCACAGACCAAAGTCACTGCGAACAGCACGTCAAGAAGCAACGTCTTGGGCGGGATTCTCGGTTGCCAGACCGTAACGCGTGAAGAGGGCGCGATTACGACCTTCTCGTCACGCAATGATGGGCGATGCGGAGCATCTGATGTCACGTCCATTTTCGACCTCGATCCTGGAAATATGCCTCGTAGGCCTTGCGCCCTGATGTGGTGTGTATCGGAGACAGGCTTTCGGGCAGGCGACGTCCCGGGCGGCTGAGTGCCTCTTCGATTCGGCTCGACGCCGCCGGAGAACGGAAATGCGAACACGCAATTTGTTGCAGAACTAGCGATTCGCGCGCGGAAACCGGCGGTAAGTTACCCTCTTCTCGCGTACCCATTACACCAGCCAGCCCCTTCGACGGTCTTACCGGTGAACAGTGGGCAGGCAGCAGTCTTTGAAGATGCACTGCCTTGGTAGAATTGACAGTTCGCACAGTTCTGGCCGGCGGCGTACCTCGGGAACTTGGCTTTGTCCACCTTGGTCGCATCCACTCGATAGCCGAGTGCGACTGCGCTCGGGTCAGTCTCGGACAGTTCCTCCGCTGCATGAGCGACGAGCGGAAAGAAAGCGCTCGACACCAACCCTACAGCGCTTCGTACGATGAACTCACGGCGACACGACTTCATTTCAACCTCCTCGTTGGCTTGTTCGGCGATGTTGGCTATTCGGGAGACTTTCTTGGATGAGAATCTGGAACAGCCAAGACAATCTACTGCCCGTCGAGACGTATCCGTATCCACCGCCCGACAGGCAGCATGTCACGCTAGCGATTGATGGTATGGCGACGCGCCTTAAGCCGCAATGTCGCGTGGGTATCGAGCATATATACTGCCGCATAGGATTCCGGTCGTACTATCCACGCACGCCCTGAAACGAACGAAGAATGAGGCCGTATTTCTTCTTAGGCTACGAGTTCCATTTGCTTAACGAAAGACATAGGCAGCGTGGGACTGCTTATCCGACAATCAACAGCACGAAAGATTCTGGCAAAGACATGCTTACGATCTTTCAACGGCGTTCGCCGAATGAAACGGGACGACAACTTCACCACCTACGGGAGAAGCTTGTCGCAGAAGGAGTCGTCGATTGAAAAAATTGTGTTTGATGCGAGCGGAGACACTTCAGGATCTTCCTGCAACATACGAGCGATTGGGTCGCGTTTTCTCCGGTCAGCGCCGCAGCACAAAGTCAGACCGGACTTGTCAATCCGCCATCTGTTACCGCGTAACGAACCATCGCGAGGTCGTCTAAGTCGGTGATAAGCTCAATTTGACGACAACCCCTGTCGTCGGACTGGAAAGGAATTTGCCCGCCTATCGGCGGGCTCTTTTTTTGCAACGAGCCAATCAAAGAAGGACCGAAACGCTGGCAATAGAAGCAGAACCGAAAACGCGGAACTTCTCAAAAGTCGGCGTACTGGCGCTTGAGAAATGAGCATAGCGCATGCTCAGTGCAAAAAGCGATTGCGCGGAACTCAGATGCGTTCAGGTCGATCAGCGGATCGCAAACAGGCTTTACGGTTGATGAAAAGATCACCGTGGAATTGAGAGACTGGCGGGCGTAAATCCGCGCGAAATGGATTCTTCGGATCCGATGTGCACATCGTCACCGCGACATTGCTGCAGCGGCGCACCTGTTATGGCTTGACGCCGTGGTGTTGCGGAATGGACGGTCGTCCGTCCCGCGCCTCGCACAGTAAAGAACTCCTGGCCTGAATCCGGGGAGAACGACGAAGCTAAGGCACATTCAGTTTAGCGAGAATGTGGAACGACAAGAGGAAGGATCAGCGGTATCCCAAGCGCCATTACTTTAAGCAAAAGATCCACCACCAGCACACTGAACACCAGCGGAGACGATTCATATGCCATCGGCAGCGCCTGCGCAACAACTATCGAACTGACCGCACACAGGAAAAGAAATATAGCCCTGGCAAACCGGATCTTGCATATCGTCCCGAGGGCCAACACGACCCAAATTAGTCGCCCCGCTGCCGAAGCGAAACGCTCCGACGATGATTGTACGAGTATCAACTCGATTGGCAACTCCAGTATTGACCATACTGCAACAGAGAGCGCAAGCGCGCGCTGCGCGGTTCGTAGGATTACGGGCAACAAACTAGCGATGAACCCTAGCTCTTCGTTGCGGAAAGACTTGATTCGACTAGCTACGTTTTCTAGACGTTTCTCTATGCTGCTCGAACGAGTGGCCGACATGTTTGCTCCGGTGTTCTATGACCTGGGACGCCCGCGCCGGGCTTCCTAACTGGCTTATATAGCGGTGCCGAAGAACAGCGACCAGCTGTGCCGCAACTAGCGCAAAAGAAGACGCGTTGTCATTTTGATCAATGCCCCGCGATCACCATCGTGAGCTCGGTATGCGTACGCACGACGCAAGGATCATTCGATGACTGTTTGCCGGCGCGCGCGTCTCGCTCACCCATGGTCGAAAAACTGAATCGCCGATCTTGATCGGCATACCACTCAGCGCGCAGAATGACCGACCGTGTGCAAGACCGATCCTCCAGACCTGTTCGCCAAAATACCCCGTGGTCGAGTCGCTCCAGCAAATACTAAGCGTGACGGATGAAAGCCGTTCTATTATCGAAATCCTAGCGGGCGACCGTTCTTTCTTCGGAGTTTCCTTCGCCTCCTCGCAGAGCATGGTTTTCGTTCGACGAAATTTCTTCTTTTTAACAAGCGCTACTTTTGCAGCCGGTTGTGGCGCTAAAAGGCACAGCAACGCTCTCTCAATAATGTCTTCGCGGGCTTCTAGAGTCATTTGACACCTTCTTCGTTGGTCGACATCACAATTAGTGAACTTTCTCGATCCCGATCACACAAGCGCTGTGCCTCTTCGGAGAGGCGAGCTTGACTGTGGTCTCCATGCCCGGTGTGCGGCCCTAATAGAGCAACCCATGGTTGATTACCGCTCTGACGGCACTGGGAGGGAATGTTAGCGATGGAGACGGTACGCTACAATATTCACTGCGTATCGCCACCGCATCCGTCGGTATATTCGCTGCGCAATTCCGCCCTTAACCTTTCCTATCTCTTGCCTCGAAAGGATCCAGTGAACTTCCCGTATGTTGTGTCCGCATTGTGACGGCAGGCATCGCTTCTTCCTCGTGACAATTCTGAGGTTATTGCGCACAGCAAATGCAATGCAATACCTTGGTATAAAACAGCGATACCAAATATCTGCATGGCATACTTATGGAAGGCGGCTCGCACGACGTACACTCGCAGCATAAACTCCTGCGATTGTATTGCCAAAAAAGGGTAAATTTTGGATAAGGCATCAGAGTCACTTTCCCCTGAAACCAAACGCCTGCCTGTACGGGTGTGGGACCAGTCAGTGAGAATCTTTCACTGGTCGATTGTCTGTCTCGTCATCGCGGCGTATGTGACATCCCGGTACAACTGGATCACGTGGCACGTTCGTCTGGGGCAATTAACCCTTACCCTACTGATCTTCCGGATTCTGTTGGGTTTTTGGGGTAGCGACACGGCGCGTTTTAGGCGGTTTCTCGTACGCCCCTCGGGCGCGCTGGTCTACGTGCGTCGCTTCTTTTCCAACGCTGGCTCGACGTACGTCGGACACACGCCCGGCGGCGGATGGATGGTTATTGCGCTCATCCTAGTACTGTCTATGCAGGTATTGACCGGACTATATGCCTATAACGACGTGGCCCGGGTAGGACCGCTTTTCGGTATCTTCTCCGGCGATACCTCAAATATGTTCGTATCTTTGCATGGGTTACTGTTCAAGATTTTGATGACGTTTGTCACTATCCACATAGCAGTTATTGCCCTGTATCGGATCGTGAAGCGACAAGATCTGGTTCGACCGATGGCAACCGGGATACAGTATCTACCAGCCGGTCTTCGTAAGCCAACGATGATCTCCGCAAGTCGAGCACTGTCGCTATTTCTTTGCTCCGTCGTCATTGCGGCGCTGATCTCCCAGCTTTGACGCGCAATGGCACACGTCAGGCGCTGAGTATGAACCCGCCCCACTTCTCATGATGCGGATCGGACATGAATCTTGTCCACCGCTTCTCGCGTCGCCTCGTCAAGCAAGAGCGGTTCAAGGGCGAAGCCGGAAGCCCGCCATGCTTCGAGTCCTCCGGCGAGAGGAAACACTTGGCTGTACCCTTCCGTCTTCATTTGCTCCGCGACTAATGCCGCACTCACTTCGTTTGGACAGTCGCAGTAAACGACAAATTTCCTGCTCCTGTCCAATCCGTCAAGCTGCGCTACCGATGCACATTGGTCAAGCACAATCGCGCCTGGGATCCGCACAGGGTCGCTCTGTCGCCTCAGCCCCCGTCGCGCATCTATGATGCAAGGCGGAGGCTCTTGTGTCAGCAGCGCATCAAGCTGCACAGCGTCGACCCGAGGCATGCGCAAACGCCTGAGCAGGGTCGCTCGGTGTCGCCATCGGATACCTACGTAAATAACCAGAGAAATCGCGGCAATAATCGCGGTCCCAAAACCCAACCAGTCGAGGACGTTAAGAATCGGTTCTACGGTATCAGCAAACACCGAGCCGAGAGCTACCCCGACGGTCGCCCATAGTGCAGCCCCGACGGCATCGTAAAAGAGAAAATCGATGAGAGATACGCCCATCGCACCGGCCAACGGGACCGCGAGCGTAGAGAGGCCCGGAAAAAATTTGGTTACGACAAGCACACGAACGCCGAACTTTCCAAAAAGCTCGCCGCTCTTGCTCACACAACTGTCCCGCGATATCGACATGCTGCATAGGAATCCCAGTACGCGGCTCCCATAACGTCGCCCCAGCCAAAACCACAACAAGTCACCCACGAGAGCAGAACTCGTTGCAACGACCACCACATTAAACAGGGATAGCCTAATCGACCAAACGTTCTCATGGCCGCCTACCAACGAGGTGATTACGCCGGTTAGTAAAAGCGCCGGCATCGCCGGCACTGGCAAACCAAGCGACTCAAGCAGTACATTCAGAAAAACCAGCGGCAAACCGTACTCAGCGATCAGTTCTCGAAGCATCAATTCGACTCACGGAAGAAGACACATCACCCGCCAGCACCGCTTCGGCTCAAACGCCTGATGCTGCCCCTTACCTCTTACGGGCAGTCTGCCTGTAGAAGTCCGTCATATATTGCACCCATTTGCCGTCACCGGCGCTGCAATCAAGTCCCCTCCCTACGTCTGCGTCGTTCTCTGACGGTCACGACACCAGGTCGGAATGCTCGGCTGAATCAGCCGACCATCGCGCGAAGGTGGCGCCGGCTGTGCGAATCATACCGCCTAGGTCCAAAAGACCGGCCGGCTCTTCGCCCGTCGCGGTCCGTGACCGCGTCCAGCACGACGTCTTCGACGTGAAACAGTTCGCAGATACGCTACAGCAATTCGCTGCAGACGCGGAACGTTGCTCTTTCGTAATCAGCACCGGCGGTGCGATGCGGCTACGGAGAGAGCCCTCCCGCAGCAGGCGCCGCGCGCTCGCCACTTGATAATAGTCGCATGAGATATCGCCGTACGTTCCAAACTTTCGGGAAGACTCTCGCAGCTTGAATGGGATTCCCACATCGTTACAGCGTAACGATGTGATTCGACTAACTTGACTTGCATTACGCTCTACAATTCAGACTAGGACGAAACGTTTTATGGGCGCATTCCGCAAAGACGTCCAAGTCCAAGTAGAACATACCGAAGTATATCGGCACATACGTATGCGCCGACGCAACAAACTCAGAACTTGCTAATATCAACAGTGACCTTGCCCGGTGGGAAACTGATAGGCAGGGGCAGGAAGCGCCGAAGCTCATGTCGCAACGTCAAACTGTCAACAGACACGGCCCAGTGTGATGCATGGATGGTAAATGACCATACTGAGAAGTTCAGCGCAGTGCAATACGCGTGCCCCGACCGTCGAATAGATGATTCGCGGCACCCAGAATTAAGGCCCCCTCCGACTCAATTCAAAAGATTGCGTCATAGAAAGACCTATACGATAGGGCGACTGACCAAATACGGGCGTAGCGAGCCATTCCTCTTGAACGATATCCATACCGCGGCGCATAGCGATTATCAAGAGTTCCGCCAAAGAAGCAACGGAGGTCCGAACCAATCGAATTCGGCTCGCAAAAGAACGCTCGTCGGCAATGTTATCTTTATGCGGGCCCGGATCCGGGTTCCTAAACAGTTGAACTTGCGCAAAATCATGCCACGTCGACGAGAATTCAATGAGTTCGACGTCATCGACGCAGCCATCAGCTATTTTGGCGCAGACGACTTCCTGGACGCGTCGATGCGCAAGAATGCGCTCCGTGCGGACGTAAGTTGCGGAAGCCTCTACAACTCGTTCGGTGACAAGCGGTCATTGTTCCGCAGCGCACTCGTTCAGAGCGTCGAGCGAAGTTTCAGGCGCGCAATAGAAGCGGACCCGCCCCAGCTCTCCCCGTTCCGCAAAATCGAGCGCTTCTTCGTTCATCCGGCGAGGAGTGACGCGAGGCTGCTAATTAGGGCCGGTTTCGAAGCAGAAAACCTCGATACGGACTGTTCTGCGATCGTCTCGGAAACAATTGAGGCGATTGAGAAGTATCTGACAGAGTGCGTGTATGCGGGCCAACTGCAGGGAGAAATTATCCGCACTCAACCCTCGACGGAGCTCGGGAGCCTCCTCCTCACAACATTGCTCAGCATGAGCATCCTCTTCCGGTTAAGGCCGGAGCGCAGGCCCCTTGAAGAGGTCGTTCGTCCGACGCTTCACCAACTGAGGACCCCCAAGATCAGCTAGCCCGGCAGACCTAAACAGTTTAACTGCATGCAACACTCCAAGTGGGCAAGCGGCAGAATCAGGCCTCCCGTCACACACAGAAACCGAATTTGAGTACTAAAACAGGCATGATCGGTAATGGGCATCGCACGCAGCTACTGGCAATGGTCCAGGCTTCTCAACAACTTTCACGTGATACCAACGAAACGGAAGTCGTCGCGACTTTCCTGAAAAACGCCATATCGATGGCGAAGGCAAACCGGGTTCGGCTCATCAGGAACGACGGGGGGAATATGTTCGTCGAATGTGAGGCACGGCGCTCGCACAATGACGAAATCATCGTCAGCCATGGTAGGCGACCCGTCGAGTCGGAGGGACTGTTCAGGAACGTCTTCGATACGGTTTCGCTGACCTATATGCCGGTTTTCTTGGGGACTACCTCCTCTGAGCGGGCGCAAGTCTGGGTGGACCCACAACCCGACACCATTGATAGCCCCATGTTGTGTGTGCCCCTGCTCAATAGTGACGAGAGCAAGGAGATGCTCTGTCTCGACACACACCGCGATACCCTACCGTTCGATTGGTCCCTCATTTCCCACCTGAACATACTCTCAGCGCAAGCTGCGGTGAAACGAGAAAATTTGCGGCTTCGTGCACGCATCGCTCTCGAGAATAGAACGATTGAAGAGGTCGAAGTTGCGCTGTGTGCAAACAAAAAAGAGCTTGCCCACATGCAACGGATGAGTCAAACGGGCAGCTGGAGGTGGCGCGCGGGTACGGACCTGTTAGAAGCGTCCTCAGAATTTTTCCGGATATATGAAATTCCGCGTGAACGACGTATCCCGAGTGCAAAACTAGTAAACCTGACCCACCCTGACGACCTCCCACTTGTGCGAATCGCACTCGTGAAAGCCATTGCCGCTCGGCGCGTCTTCAAACTCGAATTCAGGATTGTGGTCGGCTTCGGGGAAATCAAATACGTGCAAGTGGAAGGTCACCCGCAGACTGACGACACAGAAGATCTGCAATACATCGGGGTAACCGTTGATGTCACGGAACGACGTAATGCGGAGAATGCGTTACAAGCGGCGCGCGCGGAACTCGCGCGTGCCCATCGCCTCTCCACGATGGGCGAGATGGCAGCATCAATTGTCCACGAGGTTTACCAGCCACTCACGGGAATCATTACGAACGCGGAGGCTTGTCTTAGGTGGCTGTCGAAATCACCCGCAGAAACAGCTCGGGCACGCGATTCCGCTCGACGAGTGGCTCGAGACGCCCGTCGGGCTGCTGACGTGTTCAGAGGGTTACGGGCTGTGGCGTCCAATTCGGGTATTACTAAGGTTCCTGTGGACCTCGACGATGCCATCAGGGAAGTCGCGTTTCTACTGCAGGGCGAGCTCGACCGCGCGAATATCCGATTACGCCTGCAAACCGCTGTAGCCAAACCGGTACTCGGTGATCGCACACAGATTCAACAGGTTCTGGAAAACCTGATACGTAATTCTATGGACGCTTTGCTACCCGTGGTCGGGACGCAAAAGTCTCTGATCGTGAACTCCACCTCGCATGATTCCGCGTTTGCGATGGTGACCGTCCAGGACAATGGGTGTGGGTTCGGCGAACACTCCGCAGAGGAGCTTTTCGACGCACTCTTTACAACTAAACCCAATGGTATGGGCATGGGACTGAAAGTGTGCCGTTCCATCGTAGAGGCGCACGGAGGACTACTTCAAGCCGAACGGTGCCAACAGGAAACCGTATTCCGGTTTACGTTGCCGTATTTAGACAGCACATCCGTGGATGATGTTCGGTCTTAATCCGAAACCAATAAACGAATATGTCTTTTTCAGAATCGGAGAATCATGATATGGAATCGTCTCCTTTAGTCTATGTTATCGATGACGATATCTCGGTCAGAGAATCTGTCGCGGATCTGTTGGCGACCGTGGGCCTGGAGGTAAGGCTCTTTAGCTCAGCCACGGAAATGATTGAGGTGTTGGCGAAGAACGCAGACAAGGCGGCCGCGTTGCCGAGCTGCCTCATCCTCGATATTCGGATGCCAGGGGTCGGCGGACTTGAGGCACAAGAGCGCCTCGCCAAGCTCCAGGTTTACATACCAATCGTCTTTATGACCGCGCACGGTGATATTGCGATGACTGTGAAGGCGATGAAGTCGGGCGCCCACAACTTTCTGAGCAAGCCTTTTCGTGACCAGGACATGCTTGACGCGGTCCGTTCTGCGATGATTCATGACCGCGCACGGCGCGAAAGCGAACGCGGCCGTCGAGAGTTGCGTGAACGATACGAGTCCTTGACTGCCCATGAGCGAAAGCTCCTGTCCATGGTCACAGGCGGTATGATGAACAAACAGATCGCGGCAAAGCTGAATCTGAGCGAGATAACCATAAAAGTGCATCGCGGGCAGCTCATGCGTAAGATGAAAGCGAACACGCTCGTTGAACTCGTCAAAATGGAAACACGCCTGCCAAAGTCGGATCGGTAAGTCATCTCTCGAGTCATAAATCGCCTCCCGCATCGACGCGTCTGTATCAATAATGGCGTTAACTACAATCTTATTTGCCGTCCTCGTTGGCTTTTAACCGGATAAACTAAATGACCCGTATCGCAATCCCCACGTGCGACGAAACGCCCCTCGCCTCGAAGCCGATGCTTGATGCGTTCAACAGACAATTTGGATTTACTCCGAACCAGTTCAGTATCATGTCTCTCAGCCCAGAAGCTTTAACTGGTTGGACGGGCCTACAGGGAGCACTCGCGAAGACATTAGATTCGAAGACAAGAGACGCGATCGCACTGGTTGTGTCGCAAGTAAATTCCTGCCGATACTGTCTATCTGCATACACCTTCTTGGCAGCTAATGCTGCTAATCTCAGCCTGGAGGAAATCTCGCTCAATCGGATGGGCACATCCAGTGATTCGAAGAGGGACGCTGCGGTCCACTTTGCGAAAAAAATACTGGAAACGCGCGGTAATGTAGCCGAATCAGATCTCGACATCATGCGACAAGCCGGGTTCACGGACGCCAACCTTGTCGAGATCATTGCGCTTAGCGTGCAATTCCTATTTACCAATTTCATAAACAACGTATTCGACACACCTATCGACTTCCCAGTCGTTATTTTGGACCCGAAATCGGCATAGTTAATTATCGTGACCTGAGCGCCGCGGTGTTCTCGGCTGACTCGCACATTTTTCACCGGTTTGTTATCGATGTCCGTGGATATACCGAGGTATCTCGTGATCAACCTGGAAGATGATTGACGAAGCCGCCGGGTTTTTGTTGAATCGCTGCATTGGGTCACATAGCGAGCGTGAGGAGTGTGATGTACGATCCGGCCGAGATGATGGAAATATTTGCTATCTGCGTAGCATTAGCGGGGATCGCTTACCTTCGTCAAATATTACTTACGTCGAGAGAGCGCACATCGGTACCGAGGGCGACGCTGGAATATTCAATTTACGGCGATCTAATTCTACCAACCAACTTCCATGAGTGGGTTCATATCCGTTTGACCAATGAACCAGTTCGTAACCTTGTCGAGCACTGCATAGTAATTCGCTATTCGGACGCCTACGTCGACCCCGTCGCCTATAAACATTTCCTCTGCAACAACGCACTTCCGCAAGGCATCATAGCCTTCAAGAAAACCGACGACAGTCGCACCATTATGAGCTCTGGGCTCGCGGATCGAAGCTGCAGACTGTGTTCTGACTCCTCCGCCATGGAATCTGCCAATGTGGCAGTCAAGGACAGTCTGCAATTCGGTGAGGATCCAGGATGGGGGTTTTTTCGCCTGAACCAGACCGAGCTCGCCGATTCGTCGCACAAACTTTCAATATAGGCCTGCGAAATCGACGAGGGAGACAGATCTGCGCCCGGGTGTGTGCTAGCACTCCAGCGGGCGCAAGAAACGTGTCGCTAGTTATCGTAGGAGGACGCTGAACGCTCGGCGCCGATTAAGTCTCCATGAACAGCTACACTCTAAAACTCCGGGAAATCAGGCTGAATGTCAAATACATTGGCTAGAAGGTTGGTCAAAAATACCTGCGCGCATAGCGCGATGATTTCCACAATCTGCGCATCAGAATACCCTGCAGCGCGTATGTCGTTCAGGTCCTCCGTCCTCACTTTTCCCCGCGATACTGAAACTTTCCGCGCGAACCTTATCGCTGATTCTGCATCGCGGTTCAGCGATCGGCCGACGCGGTTCAAGGCTATCTCTTGCGGGACGAGTTTAGCGAAATAGTGTGCGACGTACGAATGAGCACAAACACAATAGTCGCAGCCATTAACTTCAGACACAGCTATCGCGATCCTTTCGCGCGTACGCACATCCAATGTTCGTGAGAGCGCTGCCTGCATCTCCATCAACCCGGTCAGCGAGTGTGGACTGATGGACAGGATCCGATAAAGATCCGGGACGAATCCAAAACGCCTGCTAATGAAGTGAAATAGAGGTTGCAGACTGGACGCAGCGGTTTCTTGATGACCAGGAATATCGATACGGGACACGTTGTTCCTCCGATTGCGCCGACCAAGTGCAGCACCGGGTCCATCATAGGATTGCCTCAATACTCTGATAAGCCAGTGATTCTGAAAAGTGCAATTTCAAAACGTGAGAACTCCTCGGCGCTCTAGAAGCGCTAACCGGCAGCCCTCCCCTGGAGACGGTCCCCGCGCACGACCTAACAACATTTACGGTTAAGCGTTATATTTACCGAGCGTTGGCGAGGTGGAGAGGTGGAGAGGTGGTTGAGGGCGTGAGGTCGGAGTAGGAAAGGCGCCACCGGCAGCGGTCGAAATACCATGCTCTTGGCAGGACCACGGTTATGCCCTGCGCCCCAAACCTGTACCGACAGGTTTATGCTCATCAAGGCCAGCAGTCACGAGTCTTGTGGAGCAGACGAGATCACGGCATTAAGGAGTGCACTGGTAACCGATGTAACTGTCACACGGTTCATGCGTATGTTGCGCATCACGGCAATCCCACGCGTAGTTGCGACAACAAGCTTTGCCGCGTCGTCCGCCGACATGGACAATTCCATACCGTCTCGCTCTACGCTAAGGGCCTCGCATAACAAGTTCTCGAGCTTGACAAAGAACTCCGCCAACGAATCTCGTAACCTGTGTGACGGATCCCCTGATTCAGTGGTCAACCGGGTCGCGATGATGGCAACACACCGGGAAGTGTTACCACGAGGAACGATCAATTTAAAAAACGACTGCAGGCAAGCGCGCCTATCAGGTTTCGTAAGAGCACGCCGAACCTGCTCGTAAAACTTGCCAGCCAGGTAGTTGAATGCCCTAAGGAAGAACTCTTCTTTGCTTCCGTAAGCGTCGTAGAGTGCGCCACGTTGCACCCCCGTCGCCTCAGCCAACTCGACCATAGTGGCTTCCTTGTACCCTCGGCGCTCCAATACCTCCATTGCAACGTTGAAAACCGCTTGCTCATCAAATCGTCTCTTTCCAGCCATCTGAAATCCTTACCACAAAACTTCGATTTATCATACCGAGTAAGTTGGCCGGCTGGCTGTTCGCGCGCTGGCCATTGTCCATCGACGTGCAGGTCTGACTGCACTGACCGTGTCACCACGAACCCGCTTCGCCTGAGCACTGGCGACCTCATTCGCGACGCACATCAAGACTCGCCTACCTTACTACCGGCGGGTCTTCGAATCGTCGCGGTGTCGAACATTTAACGTCATGAACGATGTCGAAATCTGAGCACGCGCCACCCGCTCTGTTAGCGGCCTACCCAAAACGCAGGCGCCCGACCGCGCCCGCCACAGCACTTGAAGCATGATGCAAGTGGACAAAGATCAGCGACCCGACCTGCATCAGTCAACCGTCTCCGGTCCAGACGAATCGTTTGATATCCTTTGGCGTCGAACTTCTATACCGATGCATGTTTGTTTCGGGCACTAGCGCCGCGTACCATCTTTACATCGGTGCTGCCGCACTCATCCGTCACAGAACATCTGCGGTTGATAGATATCCATATCACCCACCTGTGCGATCGAGGGCCCTACAGCACGAATTCGCGCTCGAACTCCACCGCCATCTCACGTTATTCGCCGCCTAACCCCGAAGTTCCCGGAGACTAGACATGGAAGCATCGGCTACAACGGCCAAAGTCGCCGCATGGAAGAGCATCGTGCGATCGCTCGCTCAATCAGGTTCACAATCGCTGGAAAGACTTCTATCGACAGACCTGACGACACCAACGGGAACCTCAGTATCGGACGACATGCATTTGCGCCACGCGACAGTCAACATCCTCGAGCGGGCATCCCAATGCACCGTGATAGTATCTTGGCACGACCCAACACGATGCAGTTACAGTTTCCAGCTCTGGCGTCGTTTTGACGCGACCAGACCGGGAATTTGTTCTCTCAGCGGCATCGTAATCAACACCGGGGATAGCATATACAAACCTATCTCGAAGCCACGACCAATCAATGCGTCCGCAATGATGCTTGCGACCGAAGTCGAAAGCCGTCTCGCCCATGAATCTCTTGAAGATTGCTGAAAGATACACATCGAAGGCAAGCTCAGCCCTCTTCTCGTTATGGGCGTATCGCTGCAGAAGAACGCCTCGCTCTCGTTACGCAGTAACAAAAGGATTGACCTAAACCTTTGATGGCAATATAAACCTCGATTATTTTCGAGACCGGGTCGATCCTGACGATTGCGAATGGATCCGGGCGTTATGGAATCGGCCTTGATCTGTTTTTCGACTCATGATTTTGAAACGGTCACTATCCATCAAATTTCAAATTTCACAGTAGTGTCGCCGAGCATGCTGTTCGCAGAATATGGGAACAAAACGCAACTGTTTGCTGCAGCACTCAGCTGGTATATTGACAATCGTTTTGATTTGATGCTGAGACAATTGCGCAAAGCTTATTGTCCTATCGCCGTGAATCTGTGCTTCTTCCGGGTGATCAGCGAGCGATCGTTCGTCTTCGGAGGTAGCAGCGCGAGGCTGGTCTTCATCACCGCCATAAGCCTTGCTATCCGAAACTCGGCGTTCGAGCACATCAGCTCAAGTGCCATGCAGAAACTCGAGACTTTTTTTTGCGAATGCGTGACCGAGGGCCAAGGGACGATCAACAACATGACGCGGGAGCCCGCCGAACACGTCGCCAAGCTACTGATCGGATCTGTAGCTGCTCTTCCTGTACCATCGGGCGTCGATGGAAGACATGTGCCCGTAGATCGATTCGTCAAGTCTGTTGAGCTCTTGCTGCGAACGAGTCGGTGCTAACGATTCTTCGACTCAGTACTGGTGCTATCGTTAAGCTCTCCGTCATCAGCAACAGTGGGCCGCCCATGCGTACAGCAGGATGCCTGCTGCAGGACGATCGAGCCTTGTCTGCGATCCGACGTGCAGACGGCACGTGATCATCATCCTTTCACAGACGGGCGCCCGAGCATAAGCGACTTCTTCCTGCGACACCTCCGACCGCAGCCCTTCTTCGGATATTTGAAATGACCGAACGCATCGCCTCTTTGATTAGACTTGCACCTGCAAGCACAGATTTCTCACGCTTTAGTTCGTCCGATCTCGGTTCGCTGAAAGCGCTCCAGGTAACATTAGAGGCGAAGCGCAGGACGCCCTTAGCGAGTCAGGCCTGTAATCGGCGGGGCGGATGGGGTCGCCGCACGCGTCCCTGCTGCCGCCCAACGCCCGGACGCTCACGAAAGAGCGTCTGCACAGAACGGGTCACCGATTCAAAACGAGGAGCGCCGAACGGGCAATACCTTCTAGAAGAGCACGGTTGGGGCGAACGCGGGCCAGTACGCGGATCCCAAGTAAAGCGCCTAATAAGAGGCGTGCCAGGTCAGCCGCAGGGAGCCCAGTCGACACTTCACCTTGCTCCTGCCCACCTGCTATCGCTCGCCTGAAAAACGCTTCTATCTCAACGAAAACATCTGACACGACTCCTTTGAGTTCTGTGTCTTCGTCGCTGAGCTCGAGGGCTGAATTCACCAGTAGACAGCCTTTTCGGCTCTTGTCTTTTATGGAATAGTTGACGATATCTTTGAAAAATTCATCTATCGCATGTACGGTAGACTGACGTTCGCGAATGACGCGACCTTCGATACCTGTCTCAATGTAGCGTGCGAGCGCCATCTTGAAAAGGGCGCGCTTATCGCCGAACGCGTTGTAGAGACTGGCGCCCGTAATCCCCATCGCGGACGCCAATTCACGAACCGACGTAGACTGGTAACCATGGAGCCAAAAATGGTCCACTGCCGCGTCAAGCGCGGCTGCCTCATCGAATTCTCTGGGGCGCGCCATTCAAACTATCCTCTAGTGTTTTCTGCAGAAGGCAATGCGGTTTGCGATATTGCCCCATTATAAGTGCCTCTGCAGTGAGCCGGTCACCGAGCTAGCCAATCAACCGCACTGCCGCATGGGTAAAGCTGCGATAGTCTGACACAATTTGTCGGACTTCCATTCGTCCACGGTCCGTCCCATGGGTTAGCTATGCCCCACAGGTAGCAAGGGTTACGATGTCGTGTAATACTCCATTGCCAGAGAAGAGCCCATCCCCGGCGTCGGCAACCGTCCGCGTACCGTCAACTGTAATTCAAAGGAAGAAATGATGTTCGCCCGTTCCCATTCGCCCCAACGAACGCTTGCAGGCAGAACAGAGCCCGAACACGAGTCGATCGTATACGTCGTCGACGATGACGAGCCGACGAGGCAGTCTTTGAGCGCCCTTTTCCGTTCCGTGGGTCTGCGCGCGGAGACGTTCGGGTCAGCGGCTGAATTCCTGTTATTTTCCAGGCCGGAGTTACCTAGTTGTCTCATCCTCGACGTGAGGCTGCCCCACGAGAGCGGGCTGGAGCTTCAACAGCAGCTTGTAAAAATGGGACTATCAACTTCCATCATTTTCATCAGCGGGCACGGCGATATTCCGATGACTGTTCAAGCCATGAAGGCTGGCGCATTGGACTTCCTGGCTAAACCGTTTCGAGACCAGGATATTCTGGACGCCGTCGCATCAGCATTGCGCCACGACGCCGAGCGTCTGTCAAACGAACGCTCGATGGCAGACTTGCGCTATCGTTACGATTCAATGAACGCCAAAGAACGGGCGGTGATGGGCTATGTTGTCGCTGGGCTCATGAACAAACAGATCGCCGCCGAAATGAATCTAAGTGAAATCACAATAAAAACACACCGCGCTCATGCCATGAAAAAAATGGCGAGCCGCACGCTGGCGGAGTTCGTCCGCATAGGGGAGATTCTCGGTATCGAGCCGGACCGTCAGTTTCTATCGAAACGCGACTGATTGCTAAGGCCCGTGATTTCTGATACGCAGGTATGCTCCCTTTCATCGCGGCAATACTTTAAGTTGCCAGGATATCTTACGAATCGCGAAGTGGCATGTCGGGCAGGCGTTTTCTGCTGTTCTCCGTTGCCCGAGGATTGACGTTGCGCGAAACCCCGATTTCGGTCACCGACGTTGACGGATCCCTTAAACTGGCCACCGCGAGCCTGTGTCTCGCTAACGCCGGGACGTTCGCGTCAGTGCAGGTTTTGCTTTCATGCGGAGTACTTGAACAAAGCGAATGCGCCGCATCCGGCTTCAAGACGCCGCCCCTGAGGGGATCAACATGCCGTTGATGCTAAATCAGCAAGTTCACACAATCCCGGCATATTCATCGCCGCGTTCCGGAGCTACTCGGCTTGGAAGGCACGATCTCGAATCGTGCAAGTTGTTATCTTGAGAAGCCGGTTGATGCGCGGACGTTTGAAAACGTATTGAATCAAGTACCAAATCCAAGCTGGGCGGAAGCCCACCCTCCAGCTTCGGGCAGCCATACTTCGAACCGCGTTCCGTGAGGAGTCGACGGTTCGACGGCAAGGCGCCCTGCATGCGCCTCCACTATCGACCGGCATATCGGCAGGCCCATGCCCATGCCATGCGACTTCGTTGTGACAAATGGCGCAAAGATGTAATCAGCGGAACCCTCCTCGATGCCCACTCCAGTGTCCTCGATTACGAGTCTCACGAGCCCCTCGACGGTCGAACTCCCCAGCAGCAGGCGACGTTCGCGATCGGTGATCTCCTGCATTGCCTCAATCGCATTGACTACCAGATTGAGGACTACCTGCTGTATCTGGATCTTATCGCCCCACACGAGACTCGTACCGGGGACGGTATTCGTCTCGACTCGAATAGCGTGCTTTTCAAGCTGAGTCCTTGTGACCAACAACACTTCGACGACTGCATCGTGCATGTCGAACGCTGAAAAGGAAGGAGCAGATCGTTTGACCAGTGCTCGCAGGCTGCGCACCACGTCATGCGCGCGAGTACTGTCGGATTGAATCCTCTGCAACGCCTCCTCGACTTCGGAGAAGTCAGGCTCGTCGAGTCTCATGAATCTCAAAGCCGCGCCGGCACTCGTTGCTATTGATACTAGCGGTTGACTAACTTCGTGTGTAACAGACGCGACTAGCTGCCCCATCGTCGTAAGGCTTGCCACCCGCGCGAGTTCCTCCCTCGAATCCCGGAGCTCCTGTTCCGCAGCTTCGCGCAGCGCGTTGCTCTCCTGAGTCTCTGCGTAGAGTCGTGCGTTTTCGAGCGAGATTGCGGCTTGCGACGCAAACACTTCAAGCAGTGTCGTCTTTTCCTCGCTGAATGCGCCCGAGATGAGATTGTTCTCAACATACAGTATTCCGACGAGCTCAGACTGTTTCAGCAAGGGCAAGCACAGCACCGACCGCAGCCCTCGTTGGCTAACATAAGGATCCTCTGCAAAATCACCACAACGGGACGCGTCACCGAGCAGCACTCTCCGTCGAGTCCTTGCGACGCACATGAATATTCCGAGAGGGAGTTCAACGTCCTGGAGCTGACGCGATTCGATGACATGCACGATACCGTGCAAAGACGTTCGCGCTTCGGCTTCTATCCGGAATTCCCCTTTCCGGTGAAGCGCTACCGCGCACCTCTCCGCTCCAGCGTGCGCGAGCACATTTCCGATAAGGACTTCGAGGAGTCTGGAGAGTACGATTTCGCTAGAAAGCGCATGAGATGCCGTGATTATCGCTCTGGTATCCCGGTGCTCCCTCCACGTATCGTTCGCGGGTTTCTTCCGCTCAGGATGGGTAGTCCGCGTTAGGCGAGACTCGATCTCTTGCGCCTTCCCTTCCGCGCCCCAATGGAGGTAGGCATAGCGGGCATCTCTCAGCAATGTCTCGGCGACAACCGAAAGTTCCTGAGCTGAGTAAAAACTCGCCGCAGCTTCGAGTGCGACTGCCTCATTGTGAACGAACTCTTGCTTGCGGCTAAGCTCGATCGCCTTTTCATATAACGATTGCGCATCACTTGTCCGACCCTGTACCCTCGCCAGCTCCGCTGCCACCAATGCCGCGCGATCGGCAAAATTATCAGGACATGACTGCGCCAGCAACTCCAGGTAATCATTGTGCTCTTCCAGCGCGCGGAGGTGCGCTTCACGCACCCGTTCTTCCGTCGCCCTTGAGAACGCAGCCGCTCGACAGAGCGCGCCGTAATAAGAGACGTCTGCGGCCTCGACGTGTGCGAGGGTGGCGCTGAGCAATCCTTTCGCTTTTTGTTCAGCTTGCAGGGCGCCCTCCCAATCACGAAAAAGGACGCAATTCTGAAGGCGATGTACCCAGAATGCGAATGCGCCGGTGCTCGCGAACGCAGCGCCATCAATAAGATTCTCACTCCAGTCCGACTCTAGGCCGCTGGCCTCGAACGTCTGAATGTAGTTCATATGGTATGCAACCCAAGGAATATAGATCCGCACGTCAATCAACCGACCGGTTGATCGTCCCACTCAGTTCCGGCGCGCGATAACGCACAGACGTGCTCGAGAAGTCGCTAACTGAACCCTGACCCGCCCCGAACACCGTCGCGCTACCCCAAGCTGTGAGCCACGCCTTTAGCGCGCCAGTTGATGAGAGTATTTCGCGGTGCCAGATCACGATGCACGACGCGTCGCCCCAACCAGAAGGAGTCTCTCTCGCCGCTCCACTTTCGGTACAGTTCAATCTGACCTGTCCGAAGCAGAGTCGTATCGAGCATGGCAGATTCGTTCATGTTGGCTTGGCAGATATCAATTGCGGTCTCGTCTACCGCATCTTTCCTCTAGACGAGCAGCCATTTTATTCGATGCGTTCTAAAATGGTAGAAGCTTTTCTCTGTCACCATTTTTTTAGAAACCAAACGATTGCGTGAGAATCACCCGCGTCACTTTCTTACATTAGCATTACGCCAGGAGCACCGCGCCGACCGTCACGTCGCCGATACCTGACATCGCGTCTCCGACGCCATCGAACCAGCTTAATTGGAAGACCTTCTCCCGCTTCAATGAGGCGGTACCTACACGTCAACAAGCGCACGTTCGATATATTTTCGATACACCAACGTATGTTTGTAGGTAGCCGCACATGGTCATATGATCCCGTTGAGGAGAACAGCACCAGTAGACTCGGTGCTCAATCGCGTTTTCTCGATATGTGATCAATCGTCGAAAGCGCGGAGGCTTAACAGACGCTGCTTCGTTGCGTTAGGAGATGAACATGTTGGAAATGTCAAATCTGAACCGTCTTCAAAAGCTTGAAGAACATGCATGCGCAGGAATGGCGGCGTTCTGGGCGTTTGATAAAGCCGCCTTTGAGGAAGGCGCCCTGTCCGTTCAGACGAAGCAATTGATTGCGGTTGCTGTCGCACTAACCACACAGTGTCCGTATTGTATTGAGCTTCACACAACTGCCGCGCGGGACGCCGGTGCAACTAGCGCCCAGTTGGCTGAAACCGCGGTGGTGGCAGCCGCAATTCGCGCAGGCGGCGCGATCACCCACGCCACTCACCTGATGCGGGAGTAACGGGCGTTTCTCACCGGCACGCACTTTTTACGCCAGAAGATTCTGTTGTTGACCCGTATCCCGCAGCTATGCGTTACCTCCTTGCACACGAGAATCGCTAGGCTGCGTCATTCTCTGGATACGACGATCGCTCGTCATTGCTCGGATTCGTCCCTGCGGGTCCATCTGGACATCAAACGATACTTACGTATGTTTGTTAATCGTGAAGCGGGGGGATATCATTTTTCTATCTGATGCTCACTGAGCACTCCGACGTATAACAGGCACGGATCGATTTGGGCATCAGGATGACGTTCAGTTTGCTGGGTCGTCTCGCCAAGGGTCGATTTATCAACGCACGCCCGGCTTACAACAGAACCATAAGGCGTTGGCTCCTTCGGCCAAATTTTCAAACCAAATCTAATGGAGCGGAAGATATGCTTAAGAATGTACACGTCGCCGAGAAGTATGACACTTCGGTCTGGCCACTCGGGTTCCTTCGTTGGGCGTTGGTGGTCATATTCCTCTGGTTCGGTTGCATGAAGTTCACTAGTTACGAGGCTCACGGGATCTCTTCGTTTATCGTACATAGTCCGATCATGGGTTGGCTTAACACCCTATTCGGCGTCCAAGGTGCAAGCGATGTCATCGGCTTCCTCGAACTGTCGACGGCTGCCGCCCTGATCCTTGGCGCATTTGTCCCGATCTTTTCGGCCCTTGGCGCTGCGATGTCATGCGCGACTTATATCGTCACCTTGACGTTTATGTTTAGCACCCCTGGCGTAACCGCCGCCCCCTTGGGCGGCTTCCCGTGGCTATCAGGCGATGTCGGGCAATTCCTGCTTAAGGACCTTGTTCTTCTCGCGGCGTCTGCCTGCCTTCTGATGAAATCAATTCAATTGGCACCGAGCGGCGCTCCTGACGCGGCAGCAATGTCTCGATAGCTTAATAGACCAATGGCATCCCTTATGCCAGTTAGTCTGAAACAAATCTGGTGTCTATGCCAAGGAATGGCGTAGACACCAGACGCGCATGGGCGGGCGCCGCACCTCCAGAACGAACGCTGCTGCGAGTTCAGGATCGAAACCGGACGCGCGACCGCCTACGGGCGGCGAAATCGCCGCCGCGCGGAAGCCTTGGGGCGTTACGCATCAGGTGGATGAGGCAATATCGAACCCCGCACCACACGTGCGGTTGCGCTGAACTGCGTCGGCCAACCGGTGCCGACAAACAGTTCCATACCTGAGCAAAAGCCAATGTCTGAGATGACAGTGCGGAACTGACTCCCTTTCTCGACACCTTCAACGCGTCATCGAGGCAGATTACAGCACAAAAGTGTGTGTTGCCATGACGCGCACTTAAGAACCCATCAGGATTTTCAACCCCAGCTATAAGATAGCCCTGCGCGATATGTTCAATGCACACTCATTCGCGTGAGCATCGCGTGAATTTCCGACACGACCGCCGCACCCTCTCCGACCGCGGTCGAGACTCGTTTGATAGACGAGGAGCGCACGTCACCTATCGCGAAAACACCAGGCACATTGGTCTGAAATGTGAGACAACCAGTAGGATCGGACGACGCTGCAGCCTTCGTTAAAACAAATCCTCTATCGTCAACTTCTACTTCGCATTCGCGAAGCCACTTGGTATTTGGATCGGCACCGGTGAACAGAAAGAGATGCCTCGTCGCAATGGACGCATTACGCCCCTCCGCCTTCACCGCCAGGCTGCAGAGTCCGTCTTCATCGGTGGACGCTGATTCGATCGTCATGCGTGTGTGGATCGTCACATTGCGTAGCGCCATTACGCGATCGATCAGATATCGAGACATACTTTCTTCAAGCCCTTGGCGCCTCACGAGTACGTGGACATGGCTAGCATAGTTCGAGAGGTACACGATTGCCTGCCCGGCTGAATTTCCGCCTCCGACAAGTACAACTTCTGCCCCCTGACAAAGCTTCGCCTCGACCGATGAGGCCCAATAATAGACGCCTTTCGCGGTCTCCAAATCCAGACCACGGATGTCTGGACGACGATACGAGGCCCCGCTGGCAATCACGACTGAGTGTGCACGGACCAAACGGCCGCCGGTGAGATGCACTGCAAGCGGCGACGCCGCGCACTCCAGCTTCAAGATTTCTGATGGAATCGAAATCTCCGCACCGAACTTTACTGCCTGCATAAATGCCCGGTAGGCCAATGCCTGCCCCGAAATTCCAGCGGGAAAGCCCAGATAGTTCTCGATACGTGCGCTGGCCGCAGCCTGTCCGCCAGCGCCATGTGAGTCGAATACCATGACGGACAGGCCTTCTGATGCCGCATATACTGCGGCAGCCAATCCGGCTGGCCCCGCCCCGACTATCGCGACATCGAAAATCTTCGTCGGAGTCAACTCTGGCAAAAGCCCCAGCCTTTCAGCCAAGGTAGCCTCGTCAGGACAACGCAGTATGGTTCCGTCTGGGAGCACCACAATTGGCGTTGATTCCCGCCAATCCGGAAGCTTTGAAAGGACGCTGACGGTTTCCGCATCACTCTCGGTGTCGACCACCCGGTATGGATGATTTACCCGCCGAAAAAAACCCTCGAGCGCCAAGGTCTTGGTGTCTGTCGCCGGTCCGATGAGTACCGGGCCGCTGCCCTCCTGGACCAGCTCTGCGCGACGCAGTATGAGGGCGCGCATGATGATCTCCCCAAGCTGTGCTTCTTCAATCAACAGCATGCGCACCTGCGCAGGTGAGATCAGAATCGCGCAGACATCGTTGACCGCGTATCCATCTACAAGATGTGGCTTTCCCGTCAGCTGCGCTGTCTCCCCAACGAATTGTCCTTCGCCTAGCTCAGCCAAAAATTGTGATTGCCCCAGCCCATCTCGCCTGGTAAGCAAGACATTGCCACGCAATATAATTCCCATCCCGAGTCCCGGTTCGCCAGCGCGGAACATGGTGTCGCCCCCGTTCCAAGACTCCACCGTACCAAACCTACGTACCCGTTCGACGTCTGAATTGCTGAGTCGGGGAAACATCTGTGGGCGACGTTGCTTGAGTGCAGCCCCTCTTGCCCCGTGCCCTTCCTCGTGCGCGCGACTGCGGTTAAGGTAATAGCCATAATTTGCAGAGCGTCCCTCAGGCGCATTCCGCGATGTGACCGGTACATGATCCGTCGGTGCATTTGAGATGTAGCGACCATAATTTGCGGAAACACCGTGCTCGAGGACAGGGGGCTCCGAGGCGGTATCAGAAAAGTCGTTCGTCCCGCCAGGCGACTGTTCATTCGTAGCATTTTTCGAAGCCTTGGATTCCAGGTCGAACGGGGATTCCTCGTCTGCATTCATAGAGCCTCTGGTTGATGGACTTTCGCCCTTGAGACCGGGCCCGTAACGGAGAGCTAGTGGAAGTTGTCCCGGACCCACACCCCAAAAAGAGCCACTGTGACTCTCAATGCTGTGCCACGCAACGACGTGTCACAGCGTTGATCATCTCTTGAGCCGATCATTCTGCCTGACAGTGAAACCGCCGCGGTCGTCATGATCCGGATCGCTACAGTCTTGCGCATGCCGAAGATTCCGGCAAGGCCGTTGAGGTATCGGGTTCATATCCTCAGGTATGAGCCAACAATACGCTTGCTCTTTGTACACTGATCGGATACGCCACTCCGCCGAACAACGTCGACAGGTTCCAGATTGGGATCGGTCAGTTTTCCTGACAGCGCACCTTCTGTGCAACCTTCAGCATCCGATCGGGCCAGAAGTGAGCTCCTAAGCCATCTGGTGGCAATCCCACTTAATGGCCATATGTATGGCCAATGCTTCACGGCTATCAGCCAGACCGCTACTCATCGTGCGATTTGGTCTTTTTGGGATATCAGAACATGCACGAGAGTACTACGAATCTAACGACACTCATCGCCTCTATGTCTCCGGTCCTCAATCAGGAGCGCGTCGCGTTTGTAAGTCTTGCTTTGGGTGAAAGAGCTCCTGAAGGCATCCCGGGCAGCGCGATTATCGGGACTTTTCGGGAGCAAGAAGGACTAACTGTTTTTGTGGAACTGGGCGTAGCGGAGCGATTCAATTTAGAGATTACGTTTCGCGCAGCATGGATAACTTTGCTGCTTCGCTCGGACCTGACTTCCGCTGGGCTAACGGCTCTGTTTTCCGGTGCCCTAGGCGCTGTCGGGATCAGCTGCAATGTAGTCGCCGCAACCTATCACGATCACATCTTTGTTCCGCTCGAGGCAGCCGATGATGCGATGTGTGTCCTTGAGCAACTCCAGCGCGATGCCGCGAACCAGTCCGGTGCGACACTGCAATAAACCGTGACGCGCTGCTTGGGGCGGCCGTCCAGCAACTACAGACCACGTCAGGTGCAGCAGCGAAGTGCGTCGATATGCTTCACGCGCGAATCTTGCTAAGCAGGACCAGTCGCAACCGGGTCATCCATAGAGCAATCACCCGAAGCATAGGAGGAAACACCACGTCGAAACCTAATCAGGTGCCCCCACTGCGGAAGTACTGTTGCCCCCTCAACTTATAACCAACGGAACCACCATGACCAATGCCGTCATCGAATGTATCCTGAGCCGTAGCGCCGCCAAGTACTACGATCCCGCCGCCACCCTGAGCGACGATCAGATTCGCGAACTGGTGCGTATCGGCACCTCGGCGCCCACGTCCTTTCACTTGCAGAACTGGCGCTTCATCGCCGTCCGCACACCCGAAGCCAAGGTAAAGCTCAGTCCGATTGCCTGGAATCAGCCCGCGATCACCGATGCTGCCGTTACCTTCATCGTCTGCGGCCAACTGGCCGATTCCAGCGTGATACCCGATCGCCTGGCTCCTCTGGTGGAAGCCGGCGTCATGCCACCAGAGATGGTGCCGGAATGGGAAATCCCGGCGCGCGGCCTGTACATGGAATACCCGCAGCGCCAGCGAGACGAGGCCGTGCGCAGTGGCACCTTTGGGGCGGCAGCGATGATCTATGCGGCCCGCTCGCTAGGACTGGGTTCTACGCCGATGATCGGCTTCGATGCCGAAGCCGTGCACCGCGAGTTTGGTCTGGCCGACGATGAAGTGCCGGTCATGTTGTTGACCGTAGGTGCAGAGCGTCCCGGAAACTGGGCACAGAAGCCACGCCGTCCCGTGGCCCATGTGCTGCATCTCGTATAAGTTGAACAAGTCCCCGAAGGAATACCAAGATGCCGAGAACTACTGCTCTAACGCCGGAACAAGTGCCGGCCGATTCGAAAGCGACGCTCGATGCGTTCACAAAGAACATCGGGTTCACCCCGACGATGATGGCGACTTTCGCGCAGAGCCCCATCGCGTTCAACGCCTGGGCGACCCTGCTCGGCTCCTTGAGCAAGACCCTCGACGTTAAGACGCGCGACAGCATCGGCCTGGCTGTCTCTGAGGTGAATGCCTGCAACTACTGCCTGACAGTTCACAGTTTCACGGCCCAGCATATGGCGAAGCGCATCCATTGGGACGCATGGGCGACATGAGCGATATCGCTAACGCAATTCTCTTTCTTGATTCCGCACCATTTGTCACAGGCGAAATCCTGCACGTCGACGGCGGCCTGAGCGCCGGTCATTAGCCGTTTGCCGGGCACAGCAAGCCGGTCGACATCTACGCGCTTGCACCAGCAGGCGATGGGGCGAAAGAAAGCCTTCGGGCAAGCGGCGCGCCTACGAGAACTTCCGGATCAGCTGTTGCAAACGATCACACGCATTCGGAACTTGCCGTTCAATCGCAGTGGCTACGCCGAGGAGGAGTCCCGATCGCTGTGTGTCCTCGGAGCAATACCATCGTGATAAAGGCCCCGGCGCAAGCCCGTAGGCATATGCTTCCCGGACGATCCTCTTATCGTCCACGCCATCTGCGAGCCTGAGCACCACTGCAAGTCCGGATGGATAGACCTCCAACCCCTTGGCTTCCAGAGCCGCCAGAACCACGTTGCTTCGGCTCGCATAGATTCGCTTCATCCGGCGCAAATGGCGCATATAGTGTCCATCTCGCATGAATTCCGCGGTCGCAAATTGCACGGCCGGACCGGGAGCGGTGGCAAGACAGGCCACGACTTCTTCAAACCGCGACACGAGGGAAGCAGGCGCAACGATGAACCCGAGCCGAAGTGTCGGGCTGATGGTCTTACTGAAAGACCCTATATGAATCACCCGGCCCGCTCGATCCAGCGATGCAAGGGCTGGCGCCGCGCGCCGTCTCAGCTGAAGTTCACCCAGGTAATCGTCTTCAATGATCCAGGCATCGGCATTCCTTGCCCATTCCAGGAGTCGAACGCGTCGGGCAAGCGACAATGTCGGGCCTAAAGGCGCCTGCTGTCCGGGGGTTACGAGAGCGATCGCAGCGTCGGGTGCGTGCCGTTCGCCGTAGGCGACGTCGAGCCCCCCTTCGTCTACCGGAACGGGAACCGTCTCGAGCCGCGAAAGCTCCAATGCCATGCGACTGGGGAGAAATCCCGGGTTCTCGACCCATGCCTTTCGACCTTCCGGTTGTATCACTCGGAGTGCAACACCAAGCGCCCCTGTAAACCCTCCCGAGATGAAGATTTGCGAGGGCAAACATTCGATCCCACGCGACAAAGCCAGATGGGCCGCGATTTCTCGCCGCAGTTCATGTTCGCCGCGTGGGTCCGGATAGGACGCGAGCGCTTCGACCTCCTCACGTGCCGCACGAGCTCTGAGCCGAGCAAACAAGCTACGAGGGAAACAGTCCGACGCTGGTACCCCATTTTGAAAGATGGCAGACCCGGGCAGGAAGTGTTGATATAAGGCAGATGGTTGATTCGTCTCGATGGAACGCGCGGGTTCCGCGGAAGGACGCGCCATGCCCGTATGGTCGGAGACTCTGGTCCCGCCGGCGCGAGATGAAACGACCAACTGCGCATCGGTCAGCCGCTCATACGCTGTCCGGACAGTGCCGCGTGCCACTCCGAGCTGCGTAGCCAAGTCCACCCACGACGGCAGCCTGGCACCAGGAACGAGTATTCCATTTTCGATCGCACCAATGATGCCCAGTCGGATCTGCTCTGACAGCGAGGTCTTGGACGCACGGTCAAGCGTCAGATTCAGAATAGTCATCGCCCATGGTCCAATAAAAATTTACGTTCTTGGTTCTTTTCGGTGGACTTGTAACAGTTCATGATTCTAGTGTTAAGGAGCTGATCATGAAAGTTCATCGCATTCTTTCGTCTCTTGTCGTCGCCATGAGTTTGGGCTTTGCCGGTGCCGCCGCGGCTCACGACGTCAGCGAAACGGTCAAGCCGAATTTCTCAAGGGCGCTACCGAATATTCCCGGGAAATCTCTAACGGCCGTGGAAGTCGTCTACGCGCCCGGTGGCGCCTCACAGCCTCACACGCATGCCAAATCGGCATTCATTTACGCATACGTCGTTTCGGGCAGCGTGGTCAGCAAAGTGAACAACGAGCCTCAGCACGTCTACAAGGCAGGTGAGAGCTTCTTCGAGGAACCCGGTTCACTACACGCGGTGAGCCGCAATGCGAGCAAGACAAAGCCGGCGAAGTTACTCGCAGTCTTCGTTGTCGATTCGGATGATAAGCAACTGACGACCAACGTCAAGTAGGAGAGTGAAATGAGACTGGACTACATCAAAACATCGCCAGGCGGTGTGAACGCGTTCGGCGGCGTTTATGGCTATATTTTGGAGTCGGGGCTTGAAGACGTTCTCGTCGATCTCGTCTACCTGCGTGTGAGTCAGATCAATGGCTGCGCCTACTGCCTGGACATACATACCCGTGACCTGATCAAAAAGAATGTTACACCAGCGAAGCTAGCCCTCGTGCAAGCCTGGCGTGAGGCCGAACCTATGTTCACTGGCCGTGAACGAGCCGCGCTTGCGTGGGCGGAGTCAGTGACCCTTGTAGCCGATACCCATGTACCGGATGATGACTTTACTGCCGTCGCCGCAGTGTTCAGCAACAAAGAGCTCGCTGACCTCACAATGGCCATTAGTTTGATGAACGCCTATAACCGCCTCGCCATCAGCTTTCGTCGCACGCCTGACTCCGTGTTGTCAGCGAAAGGCTGACGCCGTCGCTATCGAATATCGAGCGGAAATTCCGAGAAACGCTTCTAATCGACGGGGCGTTTCTCCATTACGCTCCAAGGCCGCCTCACCATCACGGTTTTTTTGCATCTTCAGAGAGGATCAAGGGCGATAAAGAGGTACGGATGGCACCGGATCATCGCGTAAAGTATCTGAACGAGTCAATCGGCACCGGTTAAAAAGGCCGTTTTGACGGGAGCGAGAAGCTCATCCAGCCGACAGCGCAATACAGACGTATATATCGGTCGTGCACTACCCTACCGCGCAGTCAGACCGAACACCGAACGCAGAGAGTACGAGCATTGATTATCTTCACCGGTAGCAAATCTATACGCGGGTATCTGAAACAGAGACTTTGATTTCGTTGCGCTGGTGACGTATTCAAAGTTAAATCGAACCTAAGACAGCAGGTTCGTTGCGAAGCTGATTTGCGCGATCGTCGACCGAGAGATTGCGGAAAAAACAACGAGGCTGAGTTGGCCTGCCGTTGATCGAAATTCGTCTTGACGTAAATGAATACGCTTGGTCGATGGAGGAGTCGACATGTGCCGATTGCACCGACTAATGCATTCCGGGAATGCGTTCTCGCTCTGCAGCAGGCCGTCAACAGGATTCCGCGGACGGCGATCTCGACAGTGGGTCGCCAAACGATCATTGGCAAAAACCGGGAAACCATCCATGGCACTTTCAAATTCAGAACGACAAAGACAGTATCGGGAGAGGCGGCTTGGCGTTGGAGGAAAACATGAACGTATCAGTTGCCTCGTATCTATTGCTACGAAGCGAAGTCTAGAACGTCTCGCATTTCATTTCGATCGTACGATTACTGGCACGATTGAGATGCTGATTAACGAGAGGACAAATGAGGTGCTTAGTCAGCTTGACGAAGATGGACAGCACCGCTTCTTTTCACAAGGATTTGTGTCAGAGGATGCATAGAGAAACAATCGGGCGCGATGAAGCAGATTTCGTGAACCTACAACGTCTGTCGTTAAAAAACAAAGCAAGTAGATTCCCCGCAAGGCAGCGAAATGTGGTCGCCCCAATGAGATTCATCGCGCACTCTTCATTGCCGCTGGCAGGATGACCGATAAAGACTGCGATCGCGCCCAAATCGCGTCGTCGAATCAAGGCGACAGTCCGATCGGAGCGACCAGCCTAAGAAGCTGACCACGGACGACGCGACGCTTGTTGCGAGGCTCCACGAGCCCGGTGGGCTATAGCATCTAGTCAAAACTTGCAATGCCATCATTTTAAGCGCGCCGTTTCTTTCTGGGCGAGCAGCTTGCCAGGTTCAAGGCGAGACGCAAAACCCTGCGATGCGTTCGCCGCCGGCACGAAATGGAAGAACCAGATTGTCGCTGGCTATCAAAGCCCGCTGGCAGGATGTTAGAGCGTTTCAATTTCCGAGGTCCTATGTCACAAGTCGACTGGCTGAGCCATCTCCTGCAAATGATCACCATCGCCGGCCAGCTGGAAGTACGCTGCGCCTATGGCGCGCCCTGGCAGGTGGCCTGGGCCAAGTCCGCCGCCCACGAAATTCCGTACCACGTCGTGCTAAAGGGCCGGGCCATTATCGAGGATCCGGAGGCAGGAACCACCAGGGAACTGGTGGGCGGAGACATCGTGCTGTTGACTCGCGGGTCAGCGCACGTGCTTCACGATGGCAGCGGGCATGCACCAGGCCCTACCTACAATCGCCAAAGTTCTGCAGGATGGACGCTCAGCCAGAACGATGGTGATGGCGAGCATCTGGACATGTTATGCGGCCGATTTTTCATCGGACCGCCCCACGACCGGCTGATTCGAGATTACCTCCCGACAAATCTGGTGGTACGGGCGGCGGCCGGACCCGTTGAACAGGGGCTCACGTCTGCGTCGAACCACCTGGCCAGTCTCGTAGCGCTGATGCGCGAGGAATCCGCCAGCGACAAACCGGGCGGGCTCGCCATCCTCAACGCCCTTTCTTCAGCGCTGTTCACGCTCACGCTGCGCGCGGCGAGTGAATCCGAGCAGGCCCCCGTAGGCCTACTCGCGCTTGCTGGCCATCCACGACTGGCGCCCGCCATTTCCGCCATTTTCAGCGACCCAGCGCGGCCCTGGAACATACCTGATCTGGCCGACTTGTGCGGCATGTCACGCGCCACCTTCATGCGGCAGTTTCAGGACAAGCTCGGACGCTCGGCCAACGAAATGCTCACTGACATCCGCATGAGCCGGGCTGCCAATGAGCTCAAGAAGCCGGCGATGACCACCGAAGCCGTGGCTGACTCAGTCGGGTACCGATCCGTGGCGGCATTTCGGCGCGCATTCACCGACAAGATGGGCATGACGCCGGGGCAATGGCGCAGTCAGGCGCTCGACGGCCGGTAACGCGCGTCTCCTTCGATCTGGCACGGATGAGGCGCTAGCAAGGCTGTCGCCGCGATTCGTCCGCACAGCGCCCTCGCAAAGACGCATTCGTCTGCAAGTAAGGGCATTCGAATGAGACGACTGCATCGTGCCGAGACGCCCCACCATCAAGGAACGGATTGCGTCGTTGATTTGATCCTTTCTGGCATTTAATTGAGCAAATGCAGTCTCGAAATTGGTATCAGACAGGCTTACAGTGGAGGCTCCTAACCACTTGATGAAAGTGTCGCACAATGAGCCGTTTCCCTGTTTCAGTCATCGAGTCCGCCACCGGCGCGGCCGTTGATAGCTGTGCACGGGTCAACAACGTTGCCGGCGCTCGAGTCCCGAAAACGCTCACCGGTTACCTTCGTCCGGTCTCAATAGACCAGCTCAGTAACACCGAAGGCGTACAGCTTTGAATGACAACAGCTCTGCATGAAAGAAAACAATCTTGTAGCCGAACCTTTCGCTTAAACCATAGGAACCAGCATGACCAACGCAACCATTAAGACCAATGCCGTCATCGAATGTATTCTGAGCCGTAGCGCCGCCAAGTACTACGATCCCGCCGCCACCCTGAGCGACGATCAGATTCGCGAACTGGGTGCGTATCGGCACCTCGGCGCCCACGTCCTTTCACTTGCAGAACTGGCGCTTCATCGCCGTCCGCACACCCGAAGCCAAGGTAAAGCTCAGTCCGATTGCCTGGAATCAGCCCGCGATCACCGATGCTGCCGTTACCTTCATCGTCTGCGGCCAACTGGCCGATTCCAGCGTGATACCCGATCGCCTGGCTCCTCTGGTGGAAGCCGGCGTCATGCCACCAGAGATGGTGCCGGAATGGGAAATCCCGGCGCGCGGCCTGTACATGGAATACCCGCAGCGCCAGCGAGACGAGGCCGTGCGCAGTGGCACCTTTGGGGCGGCAGCGATGATCTATGCGGCCCGCTCGCTAGGACTGGGTTCTACGCCGATGATCGGCTTCGATGCCGAAGCCGTGCACCGCGAGTTTGGTCTGGCCGACGATGAAGTGCCGGTCATGTTGTTGACCGTAGGTGCAGAGCGTCCCGGAAACTGGGCACAGAAGCCACGTCGTCCCGTGGCCGATGTTTTGGACCTGGTATAAATAAGTCGCCGCAGCAGTGACCGTGGCGACCGATTAAACGCCGCCAGGTGAGAGGCGTGCACAGGCACTTCCCACTTGAAGGCCTCAGCTTCGACCCTGCCTTGGGCACGAAGTAAGCCGACGGACAGTTCCCACAAGGGCTTCCCTCAATTAGTGAAACGAGTTATCTAAGGAGTACTGAAATGCCGAGAACTATTGCACTATCGCCGGAACAGGTGCCAGCCGAGTCGAAACCGACTCTCGATGCCTTCACGAAAAACATCGGATTCACTCCGACCATGATGTCATCCTTCGCACAAAGCCCGATCGCGTTCAACTCGTGGGCGACGCTGCTTGGTTCCTTGAGCAAAGCGCTCGACGTGAAGACGCGCGACAGTATCGGTCTGGCCGTCTCCGAGGTGAATGGGTGCAACTACTGTCTGTCGGTTCACAGCTTTACGGCCAAACATATGGCCCAACTGCCGCCGGAAGAAATCGTTCTCGCCCGGAAGGGCCATGCGAGCGATCCGAAGCGGGACGCCGCCGTGCAGTTCGCGCGCAAAGTCATCGAGACACGGGGCCAGGTCACCGATGCCGATCTGAAAGCCGTCCGTGATGCCGGATACACGGATGCGAACGTGATGGAGATAGTCGCGCTCGTCGCCATGTACTCCCTGACGAACTTCTTCAACAACGTATTCGACCCGGAGAAAGACTTTCCCGCCGTTACGCCGGCTGGCTCAATTTGAACCCTATTCGGTTGCATGAGCCGTCTCGCGGAACCCCTGGAGGTTTCGTGTGAGGCGCGCATAACGACGGAGCCCGGGCACCCAGAGGAAAGAGCCGCGGGAAGGTGTCCGGGCTTTCCGTACAGACGGCCGAGTGCAGGAGAAAAAAGTGACACTCAATCATTCAATTTTCACACGCTGGCCGGCGAAGCACCCAGATAGGCTCCAGCTCTTTTCCCTGCCGACACCCAACGGCGTGAAGGTGGGGATTATGCTGGAGGAGACGGGTCTCGCCTATGAGCCCCACCGCATCGACATCATCGCAAACGAGAACCAAGATTCGGCTTTCCTCGCGCTCAACCCTAATGGCAAGATTCCAGCGATCTTCGATCCCAACGGGCCGAACGGCCGGCCACTCGCATTGTTCGAATCGGGAGCAATCCTCGTTTATCTCGCCGACAAGACCGGACAGTTCCTCTCGACCGATCCAAACACGCGCTACGAAACGATCCAGTGGCTGATGTGGCAGATGGGTGGTGTGGGGCCGATGTTCGGCCAAGTGGGCTTCTTCAACAAATTCGCCGGTAAGGCGTATGAGGACAAGCGACCGCGCGACCGCTACGCAACGGAGTCAGCGCGTCTGCTCGGCGTTCTTGACGAACGGCTGGCGACTCGCCAATGGGTAATGGACTACGGCTATAGCATTGCGGACATCTCACTGCTCGGCTGGGTGCGCAACCTGATCGGCTTCTATGAGGCACGGGAACTCGTCGGGTTCGACCGGTTCAAGAATGTCCAGCGCTGGCTCGATCGTGGTCTCTCGCGGCCAGCGGTACAGCGCGGGCTCCTAGTGACTTCCGCCTAGCGAAAGGCTGAGGGGAGAAGGCGCTTGCGGGGCGACGCGGTGCAGCGGCTATTGAACACCGCGAATGATGGCCAGTGTATTAATACATGCCGGGTTTCATCATCCTTGGCATGTCTTATTTGAGGAGCGTTCTATGCAATCAGTCCAGATCCGAGCCATCGAGAGCACCGATTTTGATATCTGGCTTCCGCTGTGGAAAGGCTATTAGCGATTTTACGAAGTGGCTATCCCAAAGCCCGTTACCCTCCAGACTTGGGCACGCTTCTTAGATCCAGCAGAACCGATGTACGCGGCGCTTGCCATCGCAGGAGAACAAGCGTTAGGGCTGGTGCACTTGATCTACCCACCGATCGACCTGGACGACCGGCAATTATTGCTATCTGCAGGACCTGTTTGTTGCCGACAATGCGCGTGGCGGCGGCATCGGCCGGGCGCTGATCGAGCATGTTTTCGGGCTTGCCGCGCCGGAGTGCGACAGGCATCACTGGCTGCGGTGGCAACATCGTGCCCCTCAGCTCGGACCACCGTTACCGTTACCCCTCGACCCAAATCTGCATGTGCAGCTTTATGCACCATTAAGTTAGCGGTGACTTCGCGATACCCGCGTCATAAGCCCGGTCACCGTGCACCACCGTTAGCACCGAAGACTTCAGGCTAAGTTAATACCAATCGATCTTTCGACTGCACATCTTGCGGTACCGCGAATAAAATCGCCTCCGGTAACTTATGGAGATTCGCTTAGCGGTGACTTTTCTATACGCACGTATAGTCGTGTCAACACTCCGGGACGTCTCGTACATGGGTAAACTCGTTCCTTAGCAGTCAGCCGTAAAAAAGCTACGTTTTTCGTCGATGTGCGGTCCCGATTCATCCTGTCCGGTTCCGCGTAAGGTCAATCTATAACCCAATCGAACGCAAGTGAAAAATCCGAAAGGACTTCTCCGACATCCAATTACTCGAGTCTTCTCCGGCTTAACGTCTCGTTCACTTATTGGGGCCACCTCGTTGATGGCGCTCTTATTCGCCGCACCGGGGCTCGCTCGTGCGGATCAGTTTGGAATACAGCTCGCGGGCGGCATCGCAAACAGTCATGACGTGCACGAGAGTAAAGTAGATATCGGAGGTATCTGGGACCCACAGTTGTCATGGTGGGAGATCGGTGGCTGGCACTTTACCGCAGTGTTTGAAGGGCATGTCGCTTACTGGCACTCGAGCACAGCCGATGTGCATGACAACATTTTTGAATTTGGCGCGACGCCCGTCTTCCGTTTTATCAAAAGTAGTGGAGCGATTCGCCCTTTCGTTGAGGCTGGGGTCGGCGTCCGACTGCTTTCGCATCCTTCAATATCCAGCCACTACACGATGTCCAGCGCTTTTCACTTCGCCGACATGGCCGGCGTGGGAGCCAGCTTTGGCGACCGCCAACAATATGTGGCCGGCTTTCGCTTCCAGCATCTATCTAACGCAAGCATCAAGGAACCGAATCCTGGTATTGACTTCGAGCAGCTATACGTTCAATACAATTTCTGACGACTTCCAGTTGAAGTTCGGTTGCTTCAAGGCGTATGGATGCGAGACTGGCGCATGGAGATATGATAAATACCGATGAACCCAAGATCCGCTCTTCGTTTGAACCCGGCTGGTTGCGACAGTCTTCTGGAGCGCACTGCTCGACGAAGTGAACAAACGCACCCGAAGGACTAAAACCTTGGCAACGCGCGCTGTATCCTCCGTATCTCAACTTGACCTGAACCGCCTGATGACTCTCCTCGATGTTCAGGTGATCGGATTTTCAGAGTGCCTTGTCAGCCCCGGTTTCAAAGTCATCATCGACGGTCATACCACGCCGGGCCTTCATTACATTGTCTCCGGCACAGGTAAACTTCACGTAAGAAACAGACCATCCGTAGAGTTGCAGCCCCACACGCTGATTATCGCTCCGCCCAGGTGCCCGTTGGAACTCGAGTGCCCGCTCTAAATGGCTCGCCCGGGCTCGCTACCAGCATCTTCGCGCGCCGGGAGGACGCAGAACTAGTCAACTCGATATATCGATTCAATGCGGACGAGTCCGAGCCGAAGACGATAATGATCTGTGGCGTTTTTCAGGCACGCTATGGCTTGTCAGCTAACCTATTCGATGCGCTTTCCACTCCGAGGGCGATAGAGGCCGCGACGACGAGATGAGCTATTTTCATATTTTCCTCCAAGGAAATCTCCTTCGCGTGATATCGGCTGTTCGATGGAATTAGTGTAGAGCGATGCACTCCTGAAGTTGAGTGTCACCAGAACAATTCATTGTTGACGGTTTGCGCACCCATGAACCATTCTGATATGAGCTGATGCGTTGATCACCAGAATCCCACGCCGACGCGTCCCGATGAACGATCTGTCACACTGTTAGGACCTCACTCATTCACTGTTACTGCGTAACGATGAATGGCCATCCAGTCACGATTATAGAAAATTGCTCGTCTTAACAATCGCAAGTAACACTGCCTGCCGCGATACGCCGCCGAGGCGACACACGCGACCTCTAATTTCATCGAGGTTGTTAAAACAGACAAAACACCGCATTCTTGGAACGCTCGAATCTGCGCTCCATCCCTGCTTGCGCTAGCTTGATTAAGCCGCACATCCCGGCCCAATTACGCCACCCTAATACACGACGGTGAAGATTTCTTCGACCGTGCGTTCGTCTGCTGGCTAGTACGCTCGCATCAATTGCAGCTGGGTACATCCCGAGCAACCGAATGTCTCCGATATAGTATCCGGATGGAATCGACAAACTACATGCGCGTTTGGCGCAACCGCTCCAAACCGAAATAGGACGAGTGAATTTCCCGAAACAAACGCCGCAAGATAAGACAGGCGACATAGACCAACGACGCGGGATATCGGCCCCTTGAAAAGGGGCCGCGATGTACTCGGAGTGCACATGTGAATTGCTTTTTTTACTTTCAGGGACGCGTTGTTCAACGAAGACCAACATAACGCGACGGCTCTCATTATCTTCGATGCGGCGCAAAGCCACCTGCCGGCGCTCGCGGCGATCACACGGCGCACATGTCATTTCCGCGCTGATCTGCCAGTGATGATGATCGGCCGCTCGTGGAATTGCCGGGCCGTAATTGAAGCACTGGATGCCGGGGTCGATGAAATCGCCATCGCGACCGCTGGCGTGGATGAGATTATGGCGCGGGCACAGCGCCTCATCGTGCGCCGTCACCGCTCGCAGGCAATAGACCGGCTGACGGTGGCTGGATACACGATCGACCGGACAGCCCGCACCGTGAGGTTCCGCGACCGCTGTGTCTGGTTGACCGCGCGGGAACTGAGCCTCGCGTGGCTCCTAGTCATGAGCCCAAGAAATTTAATGAGCCGCGAGCAGCTTGCGGCCGCCGTCTGGGGCAAGGGCGCGGAACTGGCGGGCAGGGTCGCTCGAGCAGCACATTTACAAGCTTCACTCGAAGCTCGCGCTCGACGATCAAAGTGGACCGCAGCTGCAAACCGTCTATGGCCTTGGTTATCTCTTCATGCCGAAGTCACATATTGTCAATGAATATTCTGACTCAAGTCCTTCAATAGCCGCCTGATCGATACGGGCGGGGCACACTCCCGATCGACACGGCTTCCTGATAAGCTCGGCGCCGAGCGAAAGGTATGTTAAGACTTCCGCCCGCCCACGTCGGGTACGTCGCCCAGAGTCGTGTCGTCACGATATCGGAGGTCGACTCGAATCCACCAATCGCGTCGGATGTTGACTGCCGTTTCCCGGCGGATTGACGGTAAGCGTCCTCGGCGGGGCTGTGACTTACTGCGTCACGAACTCGCGATATCTCATGGAGCACAGATGAGCGGCCATGCCGGTGCACAAATCGACGGACCCGCAAGACGTTCCTCCCAGCGGCGACGGATACAGTCCGTCACTGAAGCGAGAACATGCAAGCTATTGCGACAAAACCTCGGCGCCGATAGACGGCTGCCCTTCATCGGCCCGCAGTTCAACCTGCATGCGAGGTTACATGTGCATAGCCCGCAGTAGCATCAGGCGCTAGTGGCTTGTCACCCGAGTGCTCCAACCACCCCCCACCGAGAGCTCGATACAGGTCAACGATGCTCGTCCATCGCGCGAGTCGAGTAACTACCAACTGTTGCTCTGACGAGTAAAGATCGTTCTGGGCGGTCAGCACCGACAGATAACTATCCGCGCCGTTTCGATATCGTGCGTACGCTAGATCAAAGCGGCGCTGCTGTGCGTCCTGGTTGCGTCGAAGGGCCGCGATCTCGTTGTCGTAGGTCCCACGCGCAGCAAGGCCATCTGCGACCTCACGGAATGCTGACTGGATCGTTTTCTCATAGTTCGCAATCTGTATCTGTTTGAGAGCTTTTGCTCGATCCAGATTCGCGATATTCGCGCCCCCCTCGAAAATCGGCAAGGCCATCTGCGGAGCGAAGCTCCAAGCCGCTGATCCGGCCTTGAAAAGGTCCCCCAATGTCGGACTCGCTGTACCGAAAGCTCCGGTGAGAGAAATTCTGGGGAAGAACGCGGCCCGCGCCGCTCCAATGTTCGCGTTAGCTGCAATCAGTCGCTCTTCGGCCGCCATGATGTCCGGACGACGTGAAAGCAAATCCGACGGCAATCCCGCGGGAATATCTGTGAGCAGATCCTGGGCGTCGAGTGACAACCCGCGCGGCAGATCGTCCGGCAACGGTTCACCAATTAGAAGCACGAGCGCGTTCTCGGCTTGGGACCGAGCACGGGCTTGCGCTTCGAGATTCGCCCGTGCATGGTCTACAACGCTTTGCGCTTCCCTCAGGTTAAGTTCAGAGCCAGCCCCGGAGTCGAACTGAAGCTTCGTTAACTCGTAGGAGGCTTGCGCCGTCGATAGCGTATTTTTCGTGACAGTCAGAAGGTCATCGTATGCAAGCAACGTCAGGTACTCGTCGGCAACCTGGGCCACAAGTGCAATCTGGACTGATTTTCTCGCCTGTGCCGTTGCGAGATATTGCGAAAGAGCTTCACCGCTCAAACTTCGAATGCGTCCCCATAAATCGATCTCCCAAGACGTATTTAAGCCAACGGTATAGTCCCGGGAAACGGTTTGTCCAGAAACTGCCAGATCTTTTGGCGTCCGTTGTACGCTCGCCCCGGCCGAGGCATCAATTGCAGGCAGCGAAGCAGCCCTTGTTATGCGGTACCGATCGCGATCGGCGTCAACGTTGAGAACAGCCACGCGCAAATCCCGATTATTGCTGAGCGCGATTTCGACAAGTTTTTGCAGTCTCGGATCGGCAAAGAATTCACGCCATCCAATATCGGCCGCAGCCCGCTCGTTCGCACTTCGGCCCCCGCCGTCACGATCGGACCGCGTCGCATACGCCCCGCCCGTGGAATATAGGCTCGAGGTTGGCGCTGCAGGACGTTGATAGGCGGGAATCATTGTGCAGCCTGCCGCCATAAGCGTTCCCGCTACGATGGTTAGAACAAAGGGTCTCATTGAGGTTCTCGTTGATTTCGTCGTCGGTATGGGTGGGCGCCTACTGCTCATGCTCCTCCACGGTGCTCATGGCCTCATCGACACCACCACCCTTACGACCGAACATCGTTCGTACCTTCACGTAGAACATCGGTATCAGGAAAACCGCCAGGAAGGTCGCCGTCAGCATCCCGCCGATCACTCCTGTCCCGATCGCATGCTGACTAGCGGACCCTGCTCCATTACTGACGGCAAGCGGAAAGACTCCAAACATGAACGCGAGGGATGTCATGATGATAGGGCGCAGCCGCAGGCGCGCCGCCTCAAGCGCCGCATCAATCGGAGCCATCCCTTGCTTATCCTGCAGTTCACGCGCGAATTCGACAATGAGGATCGCATTTTTTGCTGACAGCCCGACGGTCGTCAAAAGACCGACCTGGAAGAACACGTCATTCTCAAGACCTCGGAATGTCGTGGCCAGCAGCGCGCCGATCACGCCGACCGGCACGACCATAATCACGGAGAACGGAATCGACCAGCTCTCGTATAGCGCCGCGAGACAAAGGAACACAACGAGAATCGACGTGCCGTAGATGATCGGAGCTTTCGAGCCAGACTGAACTTCCTGGAACGACAACCCAGTCCACGAATGACCAATGCCTGCAGGCAATTTCTTCGCGAGCGCCTCCATTTCCGCCGTAGCCTGTCCGGTGCTCTTTCCAGGCGCGGCCTGACCCAAAATCTCAACAGACGACACACCGTTGTAGCGTTCGAGCTTCGGTGAGCCGTACGCCCACCGGCTGTCAGCAAAAGTGCTGAACGGCACCATCGTCCCGGCGTCGTTGCGTACATACCATCGACTCAGGTCTTCTGGCGTCCTTCTAAATGGCGCGTCAGCCTGCACATAGACCCGCTTTATCCGACCGTCAGCGTCGAGGAAGTTGTTCACATATTGAGATGCCCACGCGATAGACAAGGATTGGTCGATCGCGGACGGCGACACGCCAAGCGCTTGCGCTTTCTCCCTATCGATATCGACCTCGTATGTGGACGTGTCGTTTAGGCCGTTAGGGCGTACTAGCGAAAGTACTGGATCTTCGGAAGCCATCCGTAGCAGTTCATTTCGAGCATCCATCAGAGCCTCATGTCCAACGCCAGCGTTGTCTGTCAACTCAAAGTCGAAACCAGACGCCGTACCCAATTCACGGATTGCAGGCGGGTTAAAGGGAATGACTTTTGCATCCTTGTATTTCGCGTAGTGTGCAGCCACACGCCGAATCAACATGTGAACGCTTTGATCTGCGTGCCGCCGCTGTTCGAAGTCCTTCAGTTTCACAAATGCAAGACCCGCGTTTTGTGCCCGGCCGGCAAAGCTGAATCCATTCATCGTAAACACCGAGTCTACGACGTCCTTCTCGCTCGTCAACAAGTAGTCGTTGATGTCTGAAAGCGTGCGTCCAGTTATTTCCTTCGTCGAACCAGGCGGCGTCTGCACGATGACAAACATGTACCCTTGGTCCTCGTCTGGAAGGAAGGACTTCGGCAACTGTATGAAAAGTGCTGCAACACCAGCGATAACGGCGAGGTAGATCAGTATCCACCGCCCGGAGCGTCGGATGACGTGATGCACACCGCCCTGGTACTTGACTCGACTAAGATCGAACATCCGGTTGAACCAGCCGAAGAATCCTCCCTTTTCGGTCTTATGACCGCGCGGAATCGGCTTTAGGATCGTCGCGCAGAGCGCCGGGGTCAAAATCAGTGCGACGAGCACCGACAAGACCATTGCCGAGACGATAGTCACAGAAAACTCTCTATAAATCGCGCCGACAGATCCACCAGAGAGCGCGACCGGAACAAACACAGCCGACAGGACCAGCGCGACACCAATCAGCGCGCCTGTAATCTGTCCCATCGCCTTGCGAGTTGCCTCTCGTGGTGAGAGTCCCTCTTCCATCATCACGCGTTCTACGTTCTCAACGACCACGATCGCATCGTCGACGAGCAGGCCGATCGCGAGCACAAGTCCAAACATCGACAGAACGTTGATCGAAAAACCGAGCACGTTCGCGATGCCAAGCGTGCCAAGCAAAACAACTGGTACGGCAATTGTCGGGATCAACGTCGCACGCAGGTTCTGCATAAACAGGTACATCACCAGGAAAACAAGCACTATCCCTTCGATCAGTGTCTTAACAACTTCCTCGATAGATTTATGCACGAACGGTGAGCTGTCGTACGGATAATGGACCGCCAGCCCGTGCGGAAACGATGCCGACAGTTCCTTCACCTTCGCTTGAATTGCGCTGACCGTCTGCAGGGCATTAGCGCCCGGCGCAAGCTGGATTCCGAAGCCGGCAGCAGGCTGCCCCTTAAACTTTGTATCGAAACTGTACGTCTCGGCGCCCAGCTCGATTCTAGCCACGTCTTTCAGACGTACGTGGGAGCCGTCCTGATTAACCCTCAACTGGATGTTACCGAATTGCTCTGGCGTTCGGAGAAGAGTGGCTGCGGTAATGGTGGCCTGCATTACAGTGTTCGTTACCGCTGGCGTGCCCCCAATCTGCCCGGCAGCAACCTGCACGTTTTGATTCGATATCGCATGCGTAACGTCTAGTGGCGTGAGCGAATAGTTAGTCAGCTTGGACGGATCAAGCCAGATCCGCATCGCATACTGTGAGCCAAGCAAACGTGTCTGTCCCACACCGTTGATACGGCTAATGGGATCAAGAACATGCGACGCGACATAATCCGTCAAGTCGACGTAAGACATGCTCCCATCATCGGATGTAAAAGCGATCCATAACAGGTAGCTGCTAGTTGATTTCGTGACCTGCAAGCCCAGCTGCTGGACGGCTTGGGGTAGAAGCGGTGTCGCAAGGGATAACTTGTTCTGCACCTGGACCTGTGCGGTGTCCGGGTTTGTGCCCGGGGCGAACGTAATCGTAATCGTTGAGCCGCCCGAGTCATCGCTGTTCGACGACATGTACAGCAGATGATCGAGACCGCTCATTTGCTGCTCGACGACCTGAGTCACCGTACTTTCGACGGTTTTTGCGGAAGCACCGGGATAGTTTGCCGTGATCTGGATCGCAGGCGGTGCGATTTGTGGATACTGAGCAACTGGAAGCGCGATGATGGACGCTGCACCCGCAAGCATCAGGATAATCGCAATCACCCACGCGAAAATCGGGCGATCGATAAAGAACTTGGACAATTGACGCTACTCCTACTCAAACGCCAGAGGCTGCAGATTGTGAGGCGGGCGCACCCGGTGAAGGGCTGCGCCGGGAGACAGGTTCAACGGAAGAGCCCATTACTGTCGCCGCATTTGTCGCCGGAACAGCCTTCACCGTCATGCCGGGACGCACTTTTCCTGCGCCTTGGACGATCACTCGATCTCCCGGCTGCAAGCCACTGTCGACGACCCAGTCACTACCGTACGTGCCAGCGGTGACCAGTGAGCGCGCAACCACCTTGTTATCGGCGCCAACTACCAGTGCAGTCGCCCGCCCCTTCTGGTCGTGCGTGACACCAACCTGCGGTACAAGAAACGCATGTTCATCGATGCCTTTCTCTACGCGCGCCTGGACGAACATGCCAGGCAGCAGGACGCGATCGGGATTCGGAAACACCGCCCGCAACGTTACAGAACCTGTAGATTGGTCTACGGTCACGTCAGAGAATTGCAAAGTGCCCTTGTGCGAATACTCACGACCGTCTTCAAGAATCAAGGTGACTTTGGCCGCATTTGGACCGGATGTCTTTAGATGCCCTTCCTGAATCTCGCGACGAAGCTTGAGTCCGTCGAGGCTTGCTTGTGCGACATCGACGTATACGCGATCCAGCTCCTGAATGGTATCCATCAAAGTTGCCTGACTCGCCTGAACGTATGCGCCCGGCGTAACCTGCGATACGCCAGTGCGACCTGTCACGGGTGCGATTACGTCGGTGTAGCGAAGATTGATTTGTGTCGACTCCACTTCGGCCTTTCCTGCAGCGACATCAGCGGCAGCTGCTCTCTCTGCGAAGACGGCATTCTCGTACTCCTGTTCGCTAACCGCACTCGCCGCGACCAGCACCTTATCTCGCTTTGCCAAGGCGCTCGCGGTAATAAGATTTGCTTCGGCCTTGGCAAGAGCGGCCTTTGCGGCATCTACCTTGGCGATGTACGGAGCTGGGTCGATCTTGTAAAGGCGTTGACCTGCTCTTACTTCACTTCCCTCAACAAAGTCGCGGCTAAGTACAATCCCGTCTGCTCGTGCACGCACCTGTGCGACCAGATACGAGCTAGTGCGTCCCGGCAGCTCAGAGAAGATGGGTACTGTTTGTGGATTCACCGTCACAAAGCCAATTTCAGGTATTTGAGGGCTTGGAACGGATTCCTTCTTTCCGCACGCTGCTAATCCAATAGCGGAAGCCGCAATCACAGTTATTAAGTGAAAAGGTTGTCTAGTACGCATATGCTACATCTCGTCAGAACGGTCGTATCATTGGTCGCCACATAAGAACGGCTAACCCCGCTCAAATCGGTCGTTGTTATGGGAGCAAAGCTGGTAATGGCGCGAACGGAGAGACAAATCGCGCGATGTGGTTCTCGGGAAAGGATTTCAGAAGCAGCGAACGAAACGCGTTTTTCTATGCGCGACCCGAAGACCGGCGCCGAACAACGGACTCGGTGTCCGTTCGCGTACCAAGCCGCCATTGTGATTGGTGAGCCTTTTTGGGATCGCTGGGAGCGCTAGTAATGCGTCGAGAAGATGCCAAAATGCCACCACACTCCTCACCGGAAATTTCTTAAGAAACCTACCTAGGCAGATACTGGTTCAAACTACCCATTTGAAACAACAACCAGCCGACGGATGCTTCATATCGACAAATAGCCGACTTGACTGTGGTCTTCGGCATCGCGTCGCCTCAAGCACTTTGACATTCAGACGTCGTATCCGCCGTGCAAACCATCCGTGGTAGAAATCGAACTTTGCTACCGTCCAGTCCGCTCTGTGTTGCGCACAGACCGGAACACCCGAGATGAAAATTCAAGCGATGCGGTGAGTTTCGCCCGCGCGATCGCAATGTCGCCCGCTGTCGGGTCTTGCCCCGCCAGATACACGAACTCGGTACTATGGATCCCGATAACAGAAAAAACATGGCGCAGATACGGCGTAAGAAAATCAGGTTGACTCGCTCTTTCGCCAACGCATGGAGTGCTAGAGCGAACAAGAACCAGTGTCGGGCGATCTTTGAGCAGCCCAATCTTCCCCCGAGTCCCTCGTTTGAACGTGCGTCCATCACGCACAACGTGATCGATCCATAACTTCAGTGCTGAAGGCACCGCGAAGTTATGCATCGGCGTGGAAATCAGCACGTAAGCACTCTGCTCCAGTTCAACGATCAATTGTTCGGAATCCGGGAAAGCATCCGACGTATGCGCCCATGACTCAAATAGACCCTGCGCGTACGCCGCTGAAAGGGCGCGCAACCCATCGGAAGCCATGTTGCGCGTCACGAAACGGACTTCCGGGCGTCCAAACTGGAACTGTTCGATAACGTCGCGTGCCAACTGGCCACCCAGTGAGCGCTCACCGTGCGGGCTGCATTCCAACAGAAGAAAGGTGCTCATCAGTCAACCGCCTCAACAAAATGCAATCCTGTTGCCAGCAACCCTTGTCGGAAGTAAAAGCGCTGAGCAAACGCGTTCGACAAACCTGTGTCGAGCACAAGCCGATCACAGCGCAGTCGTTTCGCCTCTTCACGTACCGCTTCAATCAGTCGTCGCCCAAGGCCTTGGCTGCGTACGCCGGCGCTTACCACCAGATCATCGATATAGACGAAGCGACCGTACAGCAAGTTTTCCTGGAACCGATAACCCGCCAGCGCAACGATCTCTTCGCCCTGCCATGCAGCGAGCAGCCGGTAGCCCTGTTCTGACTGCCTTCGGAACTGTGCGACAAAGGCTTCCGGCCCGATTAGATTCGGTCGCAACTCCAGCATGACGGCATAGCAGGCGATACAATCTTGATCGTTGTCGATATGACGTAAGGAGGTTAATGTCATGGCGATATCCGAGTTACCGAGTCGCCAGTTTAGAAGGAGGGTGACCTACTCAATAGGCACAAGAAATATTCAACGGACTGGGACATCGAGATGGACTTACCTGACTTCAAGTCGCTGACAGATCACGAGTCGCCGATCTATTTGCAGTTGTATTCGCGTTTTCGAAATGCAATCGCCACCGGCAAACTGGCTCCTGGCGACCGCGTGCCTTCGATTCGAAGTCTCGCGAGTGAGCTGAATCTCGCACGCGGTACTGTCGAGGCGGCATATCAGATGCTGAGCAGCGAAGGCTACCTGATAGGGCGCGGACCGGCAGGCACGGTCGTGTCTCCGCAGCTTGATGGGCGCGTCGGCGCTATGACACCGGTTGGGTCGAGCGTTCTTCCCCGATCAAGTCAGGTCAAACTAGCCGGCTCTAAGCCTTTGCAGTTGGGATTGCCCGCACTGGACGCTTTTCCCCGGAAAACCTGGGTTCGGCTCGCTGGGCGAAATTTGCGCGCGATAAACGTCGCGGACATGGTCAACGCGGATCCCAACGGATATGAACCGCTGCGGCGGGCGATCGCCGCTTATCTGGCCGTTTCACGCGGTATCGCCTGCACGCCCGATCAGGTTTTCGTAACTGCAGGATACCGCGGAGCGCTGGAACTGATTCGACGCACCTTGTTCCGGCACGGTGATAGCGGCTGGTTCGAGGATCCAGGGTATCTGCACGCTCGGCGGTTCCTGGAAGATGCCGGCATGCAATTGGTTCCGTTGCCGGTAGATGACGATGGCCTAAACGTGGAAGCCGGCCTGCGTCACGCGGCTGACGCCCGGTTCGCAGTGGTTACGCCGACACATCAAAGCCCCTCCGGCGTCGCCCTGTCACTACCGCGAAGATTGGCGTTATTGGATTGGGCGCAAGCTCAGCGCGCATGGATCATCGAAGACGATTACGACAGCGAATTCAGATACGACGGCCGTCCTCTGCCTCCGCTGAAGAGCCTCGACCATGGAGGACGCGTGCTATACGCTGGAACATTCAGCAAGGTGCTATACCCAGGATTGCGACTGGCCTATCTGGTGGTTCCAGAACCGGAAATCGGCAAGTTCCGGAACTCGGTGGCGCAACTAGGAAGCAGCCCGGTCCTTTTTCAGGCCACCGTAGCCGATTTCATGGAGCAGGGCCATTTTGCTCGCCACATCAAGAAAATGCGCTCACTTTATGCGGCAAGACGTGATTATCTGGTGCAGGCTCTGGCTCAGGTGTTCGGTGATGTGTTGCTAGTTCCCGAACGCGCGGGGGGAATCCATGTGGTTGCATATCTAAAACCAAAGTACAACGATAAGGCATTCGCAGCCGCGGCCAATGCCAAAGGTTTAGCAGTAATGGCCTTGAGCGAATGGCACATACGCCATCGATCGCCGGTTGGCCTGCTGATGGGGTTCGCCAATATCGCCACTTCCGAACAGGCTCTAAAGCAAGTCCGACGGTTGAGAGATGCTGTCGACCACTGATATGCGCACGACCTGAACATATCTGCGTTTCACGCCGCGCATATTTCCAGGCCGCAGTGACCGGCTTAATTTTGTTACCGCGTAACAGCTAGATGGCGCTCGCGTATCGCGCCCTAGCGCTCTCGCGGGAAGCGTCGCCGAATGCCGTCATGTTCGTTACACAGTAACGAAATGCCATGAGTTGAATTCACTGAGTTGAAGCTTATCTTCACTGCCGACGACACAGCCATTACAGTCCCGATTAGCGCGCCGGGTCGGGCCGCATCGAGAATCGGTGAAGTTGGATACTGCCACTGCAGCCTCCAGAGGTTATGAAGAAGCCTTGAAAAGCATTCTAATCACTCGCCAGAAGCTCATGTAAGATCGTTGGTGAGAAGAGCACCTGCACCACCAAAAAGCATTCCGCCTACGAAGAGGAAAGCAACATGAAACAGTCTCCCGAAATCGGCGATAGGATCACCGACAAATCGGCACCGCCTGATGAGCGAACTTTACGCAACTGGATGGGGGCGGAGGCATTCAAGCATTGGGCCGGCCTGCAGGACTGGATCGACGCGTCCTACCCCGGTGTTTTCGCGCCAGACTGGCTCTATGGCGGCAAGAAACGCGGTTGGTCACTGCGCTACAAGAAGACCAAGGCCTTTTGCACCTTGCTGCCTGAATACAGGATGTTGTCCGTTCTTGTGGTCTTGGGGCGAGCGGAGCGGGAAAAGTTTGACGAGCGTCGTTATTCCTGGAGCCCGAAGTTGGTGAAGCTCTACGACGAAGCCCATCCATACCCCGACGGGAAATGGTTGACTGTTGCCGTCTCGTCGGCAGATGATCGACATGAGCTGACAGAGCTTGTGAGTATGAAGCGCCCTCCTCTAACGCGCGGTTGAATTCGCGCAGGCCCTAAGCCGTCGGGCGCTGAGCGGCCAACTTCACGCGCTCGCGGTCACGTCGCGCGCGATTTTCGTCGACAGCTTTTCCAAAAGCTGGGTGCCGCTGGCGACAATCGCGGGCAATCGGCAAATCGTCGAAAGCGGCTGCTTAGCTCTAGAAGTAGCTTAACCCGAGCGCGCCTTTGACCTCCGACAGCGTTTCCGCGGCCACCCCTCGCGCACGCATCGTACCGCAGCGCAAGATCGCGAGCACCTCACCCCTGTCTTTCTCAAGCTCGCGACGGCGCGCCCGAATGGGTTCGATAAGTGACTGCAGTCGCTCGTTTAGGACCCGCTTGACCGCACTATCGCCCAAGCCACCACGACGATAACGCGATTTGAGCTCGTCAACCTTCTGTACGTCGGGCTCAAATGCATCGAGGAACGCGAACACGACGTTACCATCTACCCGACCAGGGTCGTTGACCCGCAGGTGGTTCGGATCGGTATACATGTCGTTGACCGCCTTCGTAATCTCGTCTTCAGTGGCCCCCAGAGTAATCGCGTTCCCTAGCGATTTGCTCATCTTGGCTTTGCCATCGACGCCGGGCGATCGAGTAACCTGCGAGAGCACGGCTTCGCACTGCACCAGTACAGACCGGCCAACACTGTTATTAAAGCGGCGCACCAATTCGTTGGTCTGCTCGATCATAGGTAGCTGGTCATCGCCCACCGGTACGCGCGTTGCCTTGAACGCTGTGATATCCGCTGCCTGACTCACCGGATACGTCAGGAAGCCGGCCGGAATGTCTCTCTCGAAACCCCGTAGGCGAATTTCCTCCTTGATTGTAGGGTTACGCTCAAGACGCGCGACGGTTACGAGGTTGAGCAGATACTGAGACAGCTCCGCCAATTCTGGTACCTGTGACTGGATGAGCATGGTGGACTTCGTCGGGTCGATTCCGACGGCAAGATAATCGAGTGCCACTTCAATCACATTCTCGGTTACTTTCTGATGTCGGCCGACGTTGTCGGTCAACGCCTGTGTATCTGCGAGAAGCAGGAACTGCCGTGCTTGGTGCTGCAACTGAACCCTTGCGCGCAACGACCCGATATAGTGGCCGAGATGAAGCGGGCCGGTGGTCCGGTCCCCGGTCAGGATGGTAGGACGGTTTGTATACGTCATAGACTACAGCCCTATTGTTTAATGGCACCAGCCAGTAGCACAGAAACTCAAACGCCACCAGGCCTGGCGGCATCACGCGGAGCGACCAAAGCCGCTGGAGGCCCCCATGATGCGGATGATCTCGCTCATGACGATTTTCCTCAATAGATGAGAGGGGGACGCGTCCGGTTGGAAACTCAGCCCGCAGTGACGGTGACGATCATCGCGCCCTTTAACCTTTCCAACAGGTCGAGGTGAAGCGGGCGACTGCCGTACCATCTCGCGAAGCCGGTTTTCGCACGGTGACCGACGACGATCAGGTCGGCGCTCAATAGTTCGAGCATCTGTGATATTGCATCTGCAGCGTGGCCAAATACGAGGTGGCCGCGTGCAAAAATGCCATTCATACCTAGCTCGTCGATTGCGTCTTTCAAGGCAGACCGCGCGTTCGCTTCCAACTGCAATACCAGGACTTCGCTCAACATGCCCCCAGTCATGGCTCCCGTGCCGATGCAATCGACAACTGTAACGACGTCGACAACGGCCGAAAGCGCTAAAGAAAGGGAGGCACATCGAAGCAAAGCGGACTTTGCTTCGGTTGTTCCATCATAGAACAGTAGTATTCTGGAAGCATTCGGCATTGCAAATTAGGCGTAGCAGTCAATGAAGCGTGAATCTGGTCAGTCGATACGATTGAGTCAATACGAGGCTTACGCGCAGGGTGATCCGCGGGGAGTAACAAATTTCAGAAAAACTACAGAATTTTCATAGGAAAGGTGGGAAACCGGTCATCGGAATTGCCGGAATATGGAACAACAGGCATTCGCGAATGGGGAATATGCCATCGCCGGATGGGAACGTGAGCCGGTCCTGCTCAAGTCACCCATCCCGAATGCATCCCGCTAGAAATCCGAGCATTGACAGAATCTTCAGCGCACGCCCTCCGATCCGCTCTGCGCGCGCGATTCGACGATCTGCATACCTTTGATGAGTCGACCGTTGTGGAAGTAAAAGCGTTGCGCGCGCGGCATCTTGTCCATGCCTTCTTTTCCTTGATGGGTCGCCTATGGTATCCATTTGCTGAGACCGACTGTAGGGCCATGAAATGATTATTGAGCTAGGCCATCTTCGATGTTCGACCGGCCCGACGCTTTACAAACACCAGCGCGTGGACCTGACGCATCGCTCGCGATTTCCGTTCTTCCCAACCAATCTCGGACCTCGGCCGCCTATCTCTGAACGCACCTGTACAGAAGGGCGACGCGGTTTAGATAGGCGTGTGAGTCGCGCAAGGAGTAGTTGAGTCAACGCTCGCGGCACGCGCGACTGTCACGAGATTGAGCAGATACTGAGACAGTTCCGCCGATCTGGTACCCGTGACAGCATAAGAATGGTGGCTGGACGGCGAGTGTCGGATGAGGCATTGGGAGCGGTGATCACGACAGGCAACCCGAACGCGACCGAGTGCTGCCCATCGCGGCCTTGGCAAGGAGTTGGCGCGTATAGAACGGGCATAACGTCCGCGGGCAACTTCCGAAACGGAGTCTCCCAAAACCATGCGTCGGCATAATCAACTCGGAACGGCGCCTAACTTAGACATAGACCTTTACTCATAGATCAGAAATATAGGCGACAGACGGATGCCTGAAAAACGAGCGCACGAGCTCTGGGTTTTGCTGGACCTGTGCAAGTTGATCGTGAACTTTCGGACCGAGCTTTTCGCCCTTGCGCAAGGGATTTCGCGCGACGCCTGTGCGCTTCACGTGGCTCCATACCAACTCATCCGGGTTGAGGTCCGGTGCATAGCCGGGCAGAAAGTGCAGGGTCAGTTTGCCGTTAGTACTGGCAACGTAGTCCTTCACGACGGCCTTTTTGTGTGCGGGCAGTCCGTCGACAATCAGATGAACCGGCCTCTTCCGATTGAACATCAACTTCTTGAGCAGCGCGACGAACAATTCACCGCTGAGTCCCCCTTCGTACGTCGCAAACCAGAACCCGCCCTTCGAGTTGATGGCGGACGCCGCCCTCATACTCTGCCGTCGACCGGGGCGCTCTACGACCGGTGTTTCGCCGCGTGGCGCCCAGGTCTTGCCATGTACCGAGTCGGCACGAAAGCCCGATTCGTCCCGGAAGAAGATGTCCGCCTTCTGCTCACGAGCACGTCTGGCGATGGATGGATACCCGCCGCTCGCCGGTGTGATAGCGCATCAGCATCGAAAGCAGCTTGTCGCTGTCAAGCCGGTCCGTCTTCGCGCGACGGGTACGCCGGTTCACCTCGATACTGGCCGAATCCATCACGAGATTGGCGATGCCCTGCTCGGTCAGCCAGCGGTGCAGCCAGAAGCCGTCGCGGCCGGCCTCGTAACAGCTGTAGACAGGAGTATCTGCGCTGAGGTGGCAGCGCACCCTGGCTTTCGCGATGGCGGTGAGGAGCGCGTTGGTATCGCCTGCGGCGACCGTACAGCGGCTGGGTGCACGCTGGCCATCACCCAGTGAGAGCTTCCAGCTTTTCTCGCCCAATTCAAAGGCCATGTACAGCCGGCCACCTACTGTCGTATTCTGCCCACGGAGGGTTGTGTCAGGCGCATCCATTTGCGTGCTCCTTCGGAGAAACGAGTCTGGAAATCCCGTTTTACTCCAGCGGGCTTACTTCCACAGCCCTCCCGCATAGCATCTGAGTCAACACGCCGGCCAACATGATTGTCGCGGTCCAACTCACTTCAATTCTGTACCGCGCGTTCACGCAGGATAGCGAAACGCCCAGAGGTCCTCGCTCCTGCGCGGCAATCACGACGAAACGACTGGATGGGCCGGCACGCTGAACTGAACGACAGCGCCGCGGGGCAGGTTCGCACTCGCCCACAACCGGCCGCCGTGCGCGTCAATGATCGAACGGCAGATCGACAGCCCCATCCCCAAGCCGGTGGACTTTGTGGTGTAGAAGGGGGCGAAAATGTGCTCGGCGCTTTGCGGAGCAAAGCCCGGCCCCGAATCGCGCACTGTCACGAGCACGCAGCCAGAGTCAGTTTTGCCTGTGCTGACGAGCAATTGTCGCGCGCCATCGCTGACGCCACTCATCGCCTCGAGCGCGTTCATGATCAGGTTAAGGAGCACCTGTTGCAGTTCGACACGGTCTCCTTCCATGAATGGCAAGCCGTCCGCGAGTTGCGTCTGTACCGAGGCACCGCTCTTCGAAGCTTCGCCATGCGTGAGCTCGATCACCTCGCGGATCGCCTCGTTGATGTCCACCGGCTCCTTCCGCGGCGGCGCCTT